>NZ_JBSICA010000007.1:0-240875 GCF_058245595.1 Pseudomonas sp. UF-293
TCGGTTACAGGCGAACCGAGGTTGTGCATCAACTCAGACTTTGAAACGGCCTACCAGCATCTGCAGATGCGTGCCCAGTCGCGCCAGTTCAACGCTGGACGCAGCGGTCTCTTCACTCGCCGCCGAGGTCTGATCGGACACATCGCGCACGTTCAGCACGCTGCGGTTGATCTCTTCGGCCACGGCGCTCTGCTGCTCGGCAGCGGCGGCGATCTGCTGGTTCATCGCCTGAATCGCCGAGACGGTGCGGGTGATGCTCTCCAGTGAGCCGCCAGCGCGCCGGGTCAGTTCGACGCTGCTGTCGGTGAGGCTGCGGCTGTTGTCCATGATCGTCGCCACTTGCTGGGTACCGTTTTGCAGGCCGACGATCAGCTCTTCGATCTCTTCCGTGGATTTCTGCGTGCGCTGGGCCAGGCTGCGCACTTCATCGGCAACCACCGCGAAACCACGCCCGGCTTCCCCGGCGCGGGCCGCTTCGATGGCGGCGTTGAGAGCCAGCAGGTTGGTTTGCTGGGCCACCGACTTGATCACATCGAGGACGCTGCCGATCTTGTCGCTTTCACGCTTGAGCTCGCCCATGGCTTCGGTGGAGTGGCCGACCTCGAGCGCCAGACGTTCGATCTGCGCGATGGCTTCGCCGACGACCTTGTCGCCTTCACGGGCCTGTTGGTCGGCGGCGACGGCGGCTTCCGAAGCTTCTTCAGCGTTGCGTGCGACTTCCTGCACGGTGGCGGCCATCTCATTCATGGCGGTGGCGACCTGATCGGTCTCGACCTTCTGATTGTTGACCCCGGCGCTGGTCTGCTCGGTCACGGCCGAGAGTTCTTCGGCGGCGCTGGCGATCTGCGTGACGCCGTCGCTGATGCCGCCGATCAATTCGCGCAGGCCTTGGGTCATGCTTTGCATCGAGCGCTGCAACTGGCCAAGTTCGTCGCGACGCAGGGACACCAGGTTGTGGGTCAGGTCGCCGGCGGCCACGCGTTCGGCGACTTTCAGGGTCTGGGTCAGCGGAATGATGATTTGCCGGGTGATCGCCCAAGCGGCAATCAGACCGAAGGCCAGCGCCAGCGCAGTGGCGATCAGGAGCATGTTCTTGGCTTGGGCGGCGTCGGTGTCGCGCACCACGGTTTGCGATTCAGTGAGCTTCTTGCTGGCCGCGATCAGAATGTCACCCTGAGCCGACATGTTCGCCAGTGCAGCAGTGTTCTTGACCTGCGAATCACGGAATTGGGCAACAGCAGCGCGGTAAGCCTTGAGCGAGTCCGTGGCTTGCTGGAGATTGGCGATGTGCTGCTCCGGCACGCGGGTCGGCAGGCTCTCGAGATTTTTCAGCGCGTTGTCGATGGCGGTCAGCGCCGGTTGCTCGGCATCGGCCTTGCCGCTGTAGGTGTAACCGCGCACCTGATAGCGCGCCTGCTGCAACAGTTTGCTCAGCTCGATGACAGCGTTGTACTGCGCAACGCTGTCGCCTTGCAGCAGCGCACTTTCGACTTCGCCGACCTTGGCCACAGCATTGTCAGCGTTGGCGCCAAGCTTGCTGCGCGCATCTTCACGCTGGACGGTGGCCTGGGTCATTTCGCCGAAAGCGCGTTTGTATTCGGCGACCGCAGCAAGCTGTTGGTCGACCATCGCCACATCGGACGGCTGCTCGATCATGCCGCGTGCCGATTGCAGGCCGCTTTCGAGTTGGTTGAGGTATCCATTGACCGCGCCCGGGCCCTGTTCGCCACGGCGCATGTCGTAGTCCATGCGCGCCAGGCGCAGGTCCTTGGTCAACTCGTTGAGGCTGGAAATGAAGCCGAGCTTGTCGCCACGGCTGATGATGCCGCTCATGCCGGTCCAGCCGGTGAAAGTGATCAACAGCGTCAGCAATAGCACCAGGCCGAAACCGATGCCCAGCTTGCGTTTGACGCTGACGTTTCCAAGACTCTCGGCTAACCAACGGTACATGCGACCACTCCCTTCGGACCACTAAATTGGACTTATAGGGGATGTATCGGCTGGGTGATGGCAATCTGTAACGCCACTTGTCCGCGCCCGTAGGAGCCTGTAGGAGCTGACGAGTGCAACGAGGCTGCGATCCTTTGATCTTGCTTCTAAAACAAAATCAAAAGATCGCAGCCTTCGGCAGCTCCTACACGGAACCTGTGTCGGGTTAGAAAAGGCGTGCGAGCAGGGCGGTGACGGCGGTTTCGACGCGCAGGATGCGCTCGCCCAGTTGCACCGGTTGCAGGCCGGATTTGGCCAGCAGATCGATTTCGTAAGGAATCCAGCCACCCTCGGGGCCGATGGCCAGCGTCACTGGCTCGTTCAGCGCACGAGGGCAGGGCGGGAAGTTGCCAGGATGGCCGACCAGGCCGAGGGTGCCCTCGCTGATCGCTGGCAGTCGATCTTCAACGAAAGGCTTGAAGCGCTTCTCGATGACGATTTCCGGCAATACCGTATCGCGAGCCTGTTCGAGCCCGAGGATCAACTGCTCACGAATCGCTTCCGGCTCCAGAAATGGCGTCTGCCAGAAGCTTTTTTCGACGCGATAGCTGTTGACCAGAATCACCTTGGCCACACCCATGGTCGCGACAGTCTGGAACACTCGGCGGAGCATTTTCGGCCGGGGCAATGCCAGCACTAGAGTCAGCGGCAACTTGGCCGGCGGTGGCTGGTCGAGGCTGACACGCAGCTCCGCTTCGCCCGCTTCCAGACGCAGCAACTGGGCCGAACCCATCAACCCGTTGATGCGCCCGACGCGCAGGCTGTCGCCGACTTCCGAGCGATGCACTTCCTGCATGTGGGTCAGACGGCGATCACGCAGGATCACGCGGTCCGCCGCAATGAAATCGGCCTCTTCGAGCAGCAGCAGGTTCATGCCTGGGTCGCTGGCGGCTGGTCGTTGTGGTCGTCGGCTGGTGTTTCGTCCGGGCGTTCGCGCTTGCTGACCAGCGCGCCGAAGAGGATGCCGATTTCGAACAGCATCCACATCGGCACGGCCAGCAGGGTCTGCGAGAAGATGTCCGGCGGAGTGAGGATCATGCCGACCACGAAGCAGCCGATGATCACGTACGGGCGGATCTTCTTCAGGTATTTGACGTCGACTACGCCGATCCACACCAGCAGCACTACCGCCACCGGAATCTCGAACGCCACGCCGAAGGCGAAGAACAGCGTCATGACGAAATCGAGGTAGCTGGCGATGTCGGTCATCATCTCCACGCCGGCCGGTGTAGCGGCGGCGAAGAACTTGAAGATCAGCGGAAAGACGAAGTAATAGGCGAACGCCATGCCGATGTAGAACAGCAGGATGCTGGAGATCAGCAGCGGCACCGCGACGCGTTTTTCATGCTTGTACAGGCCCGGCGCGATAAAGCCCCAGATCTGATGCAGGATCACTGGAATCGCGAGGAACAGCGAAACCATCATGGTCAGCTTCAGCGGCGTCAGGAACGGCGACGACACGTCGGTGGCGATCATCGTCGCGCCGACCGGCAGGTACTGGCGCAGCGGCGTCGAGACGAAGGTGTAGATCTGCTGGGTAAACGCGAACAGCCCGGCAAAGATAATGAAGATCGCCGCCACGCAACGCAGCAGACGGGTGCGCAACTCGGTGAGGTGCGATACCAGCGGCATGTGCTGGTCGTTTTCGGGGAGATCGCTCATGGGGCTCGCGGCGGCAGTGTAGGGTCTTGAGGCGCTGGTGTAGCCGGCGCGGCGGAGGGCGCTACGTGTTCAACCGATGTGTTCGCAGTAACCGGCGCCGGTCCTGGCGGTGTTACAGCTGGTGCAGGTGCAGGTGCAGGTGCAGTCGGAGCGGCAGCGCTGTGAATCGTCTGCTCGCCCACATGCTCAGGCGGCGTCGGCTCCTGCTGGTTCGGATTGAAAATCTTCCGCGCCTCTTGCTCCAGCGACAGAATATGTTCGTTGTGCAGTTGCCGACGGATCTCGTCGGCACCGATCTCACGTTCAACTTCCTGTTTGATCGCGTTGAAGCTGCGCTTCAGACGGCCGACCCACAGACCGGCGGTGCGCGCAGCGCCCGGCAGACGCTCGGGGCCGAGCACCAGCAGGGCTACGAGGCCGACGAGCAGCAGTTCAGAGAAGCTGATACCAAACATTAGTCAGTGCTCACACGTCTTTGCGGATCGGCTCTTCGACTTTCTGCGCCTGCACGTCGATGGTGTGCGGCGGGTTGGCCTGAGCGGTGGTTTGCGGCTGCACCGGCGGCACTGGCTGGGCCGGCGGGGTCACGCTCGGCTCGGCCGGTTTTTCGTCGTCGTTCATGGCTTTGCGGAAGCCCTTGATCGATTCGCCAACGTCGGTGCCGAGGTTTTTCAGTTTCTTGGTACCGAACACCAGCACCACGACAATCAGAATGACGACCCAGTGTTTCCAGTCAAAAATGCCCATGTGGCGATTCCTCTCTAAAAGTTGTTCAGGCGGACGGACGCGAGGCTTTCTCGACGTGTCCGGACAGGCCGAAGCGACGGTCCAGTTCATCCAGCACGGCCTGCGGATGCTGCCCCAGTTGGGCGAGCATGACCATGCTGTGGAACCACAGGTCGGCGGTCTCGTAGATCACATCACTGCAATCGCCGCTGATGGCGGCATCCTTGGCGGCAATAATGGTTTCGACCGACTCTTCGCCGACTTTCTCCAGAATCTTGTTCAGCCCCTTGTGATACAGGCTGGCGACATACGAACTGTCGGCGGCTGCGCCTTTGCGCTCTTCGAGCACTTCGGCCAGACGGGTGAGTGTGTCACTCATGTTTGTGTCCTGCGGAATAGATAGCGTGCGGGTCTTTCAGAACCGGGTCGACCGTTTTCCAGTCGCCGTTTTCGAAGACCCGGTAAAAGCAGCTTTGACGGCCGGTATGGCAGGCGATGTCGCCGATCTGTTCAACCATCAGGATGATCACGTCGGCGTCACAGTCCAGACGCATTTCATGCAGGGTCTGCACATGGCCGGACTCTTCGCCCTTGCGCCACAGCTTGCCACGGGAACGTGACCAGTAGATTGCACGATTTTCCGCAGCGGTCAGTTCCAGCGCTTCGCGGTTCATCCAGGCCATCATCAATACGCGCCCGGTCTTGTGATCCTGGGCAATCGCCGGCACCAGGCCATCAGCGTCCCACTTGATCTCGTCCAGCCAGTTTTTCATCTTCAGTTCCTGAAAAGCAGCTTCGAGTTTCAAGCTTCAAGCTGCAAGTAAAAGCAGGTTGCGGTGTTGCTGTGTCGTCAAGCTTGCAGCGGGCAGCTTATAACTTGCAGCTGATTCGTGCTATCGGCGAACGACCAGATACAAACCGACCGCGATCATGATTCCGGCGGGCCAGTGCGACCAATCGGTCAACGGACCACCCGCTGCGAGGATCGCGCCGCCGGCCAGATGAGCGCAGCCGAGCAGGCGCAGGAACCAGTCGTCCTTGCGTTTGCGCCACGGCGGCGGTGGGTCTTTGGCATGGGGTTGCGACATGCGTTCGAGCAGATCGCGGGCCATGTTCGACAAGTGCGGAATCTGCTCCAGCTGGCTCTGCACGTTGCCCAGCAGGGCTTTCGGGCTGACGCGTTCGCGCATCCAGCGTTCGAGAAACGGCTGCGCGGTGTTCCACAGATCCAGATCCGGATACAGCTGACGGCCGAGGCCTTCGATATTCAGCAGAGTCTTTTGCAGCAGAACAAGCTGCGGCTGCACTTCCATGTTGAAACGGCGAGCGGTCTGGAACAGGCGCATCAGCACCTGGCCAAATGAAATATCTTTTAACGGTTTTTCGAAGATCGGTTCGCACACCGTACGGATCGCCGCTTCGAATTCGTTGAGTTTGGTTTCCGCCGGCACCCAGCCCGAATCGATGTGCAACTGCGCGACCCGGCGGTAGTCACGCTTGAAGAAGGCGAACAGGTTGCGCGCCAGATAATCCTGGTCTTCCGGGGTCAGGCTGCCGACGATGCCGCAGTCGATCGCGATGTACTGCGGGCTCCACGGATTGACCGTGCTGACAAAGATGTTGCCCGGGTGCATGTCGGCGTGGAAGAAACTGTCGCGGAACACCTGAGTGAAGAAAATCTCCACGCCGCGTTCGGCGAGCATTTTCATGTCGGTGCGCTGGTCGGCAAGGGTCGCCAGATCGGTGACCTGAATGCCGTAGATGCGCTCCATCACCAGCACTTTCGGCCGGCACCAGTCCCAATAGACTTGCGGTACATAAAGCAGTTGCGAGCCCTCGAAGTTGCGGCGCAACTGGCTGGCGTTGGCCGCCTCGCGCAACAGATCGAGTTCGTCGTAAATGGTCTTTTCGTAATCCTGCACCACGTCCACCGGGTGCAGCAGGCGCGCATCAGCGGAGAATTTTTCGGCGGCGCGAGCAAGGATGAACAGCCACGCCAGATCCTGCGCGATGACCGGCTTCAGACCCGGGCGAATGACCTTGACCACGACTTCTTCGCCGCTTTTCAGCTGCGCCGCATGCACTTGCGCCACCGAGGCCGAGGCCAGCGGGGCGACGTCGAAACGGCTGAACACTTCGCTGATTTTCTTGCCCAGCTGTTCTTCGATCAGCTTGATCGACACCTGCGAATCGAACGGTGGCACGCGGTCCTGCAGCAGCATCAGCTCATCGGCGATGTCTTCCGGCAGCAGGTCGCGGCGGGTCGAAAGAATCTGCCCGAACTTGATGAAGATCGGCCCCAGATCCTGCAACGCCAGGCGCAAGCGCGCGCCACGGTTGAGTTCCAGCGGCTTGCGCGGCAGCCAGCGCCACGGCAGCAAAAAGCGCACGGCCAGGAGAAACCAGGGCAGCGGCAGATCGAACAGCAGGTCATCGAGGCGGTAGCGGATCACGACGCGCTGGATGCGCAACAGACGGCGGACGGCAAGCAGCTTCATGCGTTATCGCTTGGGTCGAGGGATCGGGAAAGGCGCTCGAAACGCGCCTCGAGTCGTTCCAGATCGAGTTTGATCCGGTCCAGTTCGCTGAATCGCGCTTCGGCTTCGCGTTGCCCGACGAGGGTGCGCGATTCTTCGGCGAGGTATTCGGCAAGATTCTGGTTGAGGCTGGCAAATCCTTGTTGATACCAGCGCGCGCGGCTGCGCAGATGGCCACCGAGCAGTTGCGTGGCGACCGGGCCGAGCCAGCGCGAGAGCTCATACTCCCAGTCCAGCTCGAGGTCTTGCAGCACGCCGGCCAGTTCCAGCAACACGCCGCTGTCGCCATCGAGCTCGACTTCGGGTGCGTGCAGCACCGCAGCCTTGTCTTTGCTCAGGGCCAGTTTCACCAGGCTCGAGGCCGGTGCGCGCAACGTGCAATCGACATCCGCTGCCCACTGCGAAGCCAGCATCAGGCCTTCGTCACTGGGCAGTATGAACAATTGCAGCGCCGGGCTGCGGCAGTCGACGGCAATCACCTTGCCGGTCAAATGCGCCAGGCGCGGCAGCGCCGTGCTGTCGAGACGCAGCACCCGGTTAAGACCGAGTTCGACGCTGGCGAGCAGCCCGGTGAGCAACATCAGGGCTTGATGCCGCGGTGCAGGGCGACGATGCCTGCGGTCATGTTGTGATAGGTCACGCGGTCGAAACCGGCCTCGACCATCATCGACTTCAGGGTTTCCTGATTCGGGTGCATGCGGATCGATTCGGCCAGGTAGCGATAGCTTTCCGAATCGTTGGTGATCAGCTTGCCCATCAGCGGCATGAAGGCGAACGAGTAGGCGTCGTAGGCTTTCGACATCAGCGCGTTGGTCGGCTTGGAGAACTCCAGCACCAGCAGGCGTCCGCCGGGCTTGAGTACGCGCAGCATCGAACGCAACGCGTCTTCCTTGTGCGTGACGTTGCGCAGACCGAAAGCGATGGTCACGCAGTCGAAATGGTTGTCCGGGAACGGCAGTTTTTCCGCGTCGGCCTGGACGAATTCGACGTTGCCGGCAACGCCGAGATCAAGCAGACGATCACGGCCGACCTTGAGCATCGATTCGTTGATGTCGGCCAGCACGACCTGGCCGGTCGGGCCGACGAGGTTCGAGAACTTGCGGGTCAGGTCGCCGGTGCCACCGGCGATGTCGAGCACGCGGTTGCCGCTGCGCACGCCGGAAAGCTCGATCGCGAAACGCTTCCACAGACGGTGCATGCCGCCCGACAGAAGGTCGTTCATCAGGTCGTATTTTGCGGCTACGGAATGGAAAACCTCAGCGACTTTTTCCGCTTTCTGGCTTTCCGGAACGTTTTTGAAGCCGAAGTGAGTGGTGGGTTCGGCATCGCTGCCTTTGCGCTGATCAGTCATATCGCTGTCACCAAAAGAGAATGCGCGACATTCTAATCCCCAAGCCATGCTTTGTCTTGGAATGGCTAAAGGTAAGATGGGCAACCTTCGGGACGATTTGCCGCAGATGCGGTCAAGATTCAACGTAAGCCATTCAATCATCAGGAGTCATTCCATGGCCAAAATCAGTGTTGAGCGCGCCCACACCCTGGGCAAGGAAGCCGCCCGCGAGAAGGCCGACAAACTGGCCAAAAAGCTCAATGAACAATACGGCCTGGAGCCGCAATGGTCGGGCGATACCCTGAACCTCAAGCGCTCCGGCGTGAAAGGCGAAGTGCATGTGGCGGACGACTCGATCCGGGTCGACGTCGAACTGGGCCTGATGATGTCGGCCATGAGCGGCATGATCAAAGCCGAGATCGAGAAAGCCCTCGACAAAGCCCTGGCCTGATTTTCAGGTTGAAATCCAATCCCCTGTGGGAGCGAGCCTGCTCGCGAAAGCGGCCTTTCAGTCAAATTATCAGTGTCTGACAAACCGCTTTCGCGAGCAGGCTCGCTCCCACATTTGTTTAGAGTTGCTCCCGCTGGTTAGGGTGCCCTTTCTAATTTTTCTGCCTACTTTGTGCCTGAGCCCGACACTCGTCCGGCAGTTCCTCAAACCTTCTGCGCGTGAGGTGCACCATGGCCAAAGTCATTTTGAAGAAAAAAATCGACGCTCCGACTTCCACTCTGAGCGACGTCAAATCCTATGCCCGCAAGATCTGGCTGGCAGGCCTGGGCGCCTACACCAAGGTCGGCCAGGAGGGCAGCGAGTACTTTCAAGAGCTCGTCGCCGCCGGTCAAACTGTTGAAAAGAAAGGCAAAAAAGCCGTCAGTGAAAAACTCCATGCGGCCAACGCCGAGATCGATGACGCGGCCACTCAGGTCAGCTCGTTCAAGGGTCGCGTTGAAGTTCAGCTCGACAAGGTCGAGAAGGCCTTCGACAACCGTGTGGCCAGCGCCTTGAATCGGATCGGCATTCCGTCTAAACATGACGTTGAGGCACTCTCTGCTAAGCTCGATGAGCTGACGGCATTGCTCGAACGCGTCGCGCGAAAATCTTAAGGAGAACGGGATGGCTGGCAAAAAGAACACCGATAAAGAAAGCAGCTCGTGGGTCGGGAAGGTCGAGTCCTACTCCCGCAAAATCTGGCTGGCTGGTTTAGGCGTGTACTCGAAGATCGACACTGACGGCAGCAAACTCTTCGATGCATTGGTCAAAGACGGCGAGAAAGCTGAGAAGCTCACCAAGACTGCCGTCGGCAAGAAAGTCGAGGACTCGACCTCTTCGGCCAAGTCGCGCATCAGCGGCGTGAAAGACCGCGCCATGGGCAAGTGGGATGAGCTGGAAGGCGCGTTCGACAAGCGTCTGAACAGCGCGATTTCGCGCCTGGGTGTACCGAGCCGCAACGAGGTCAAGGCACTCAACGCTAAGGTCGACACGCTGACCAAGCAGATCGAAAAACTCACCGGTCTGAAAGCTCAGCCCGTAGCGGCGAAAACCGCTGCGGCGAAGCCTGCCACTAAAACTGCAGCGGCCAAACCTGCGGCGAAAACCGCAGCCAAGCCACTGACCAAAGCGCCAGCAAAACCTGCTGCGAAAGCTGCGGCAAAAACTGCAGCCGCCAAGCCTGCGGCCAAAGCGGCAGCCAAACCGGTTGCCGCCAAAGCCGCTGCGAAACCGGCGGCCAAGTCAGCAGCAAAACCTGCAACCAAAACTGCAGCGAAACCAGCGGCCAAGCCAGCGGCGAAAACCGCTGCCGCCAAACCTGCTGCGAAGCCTGCGGCCAAACCGGCTGCGGCGAAAAAGCCGGCAGTGAAAAAACCGGCCGCGCCGAAAGCCGCTGCGCCGAAACCGGCCGCCGCGCCATCAACGGCTCCAACAGCTCCGGCCAACGCGGCAAACTCCGCTGCGGCACCTACGGCAGCCGCTACCCCGACTGCGGCATCGACACCGTCGACGCCATCCAGTCAGTCCTGATTTTCAGGGCAAATCAAAAACGCCCGGCCTGTGAAGGTCGGGCTTTTTTTTTGAAGATTAAAAGATCGCAGCCTTCGGCAGCTCCTACAGGGGAACGCATTTCAAATGTAGGAGCTGCCGAAGGCTGCGATCTTTTGATTTTGGATCAGTCGTGATCCTCAAGGTATTGCAGAGCCATCCGCTCTGTCGCCACCTTCACTGGCGGTAACAAATGCGGCGCCACCAGCATCATGATCTGATAAACCACCAAGCGAACCTCGCCCTCACGATCAAGAATCCGCTGGTAATCCAGCGAGAACAGCAACGTCATGGTCACCTGCTCGACCAGTTGTCCCAATGCCTGGGTATCGCTGACCAGTTGCCCCGAAGCCTTCAGTCGTGCCAGCAGCGACGCCAGCGTGCGCTTCAGCGCATTGAGCAGATTGCGAATCCCCTTGGCCAGCTTCGGCAGGCGCCCGGCGAGGTTCGACAGGTCCTGGAACAGGAACCGGTATTGCGCCAGGCGCTCGACGATCAAATGCAAGAACAACCAGTAATCCTCCGGCGCCAGCTCCACGTCCGGCGGCGGGTCGAGCAGGGGTGCGAGTTCGTGCTGGAAGCGTTCGAACAGACCGAGAATCAGCGGTTCCTTGCCGTGGAAGTGGTAGTAGAGATTGCCCGGGCTGATCCCCATTTCGTTGGCCACCTCCATGGTGGAAACGTTCGGCTCACCCTTTTCGTTGAACAGTTGCAGCGCACATTCGAGAATCCGGTCGCGGGTTTTCATCCAGTCTTCTTAGAAAATTTCGGTTGAGCGTCAGCGCACATGCACATAGGTGCCGGGTGCCGCTTCCATCGGTGGATAGTTCGGGTTACCCAGTGTTGTGCGGGTCTCGTTAAGGGCGCCGGAGCGCTGCGCGACCCATTCCAGCCACTGCGGCCACCAGCTGCCGTCGACGTGTCTGGCATCGTAGTACCAAGCGCGCGGGTCACTGCTCAGTTTGGCGTTTTCGACGTAGGCAGCTTTCGGGTTGCTCGGCGGGTTGAGGATGCTCTGCACGTGGCCGCTGTTGGACAGCACGAAACGTCGCTCGCCACCGAGCAGCAGGGTCGAGCGATACACCGCGTCCCATGGCGTGATGTGGTCGTTCATGCCGGCGACGCTGAAGCTGTCGACGTTGACCTTCTGCAGGTCGATCGGCGTGCCGCAGACTTCGAGGCCGCCAGCGTGGGTCAGCGGGTTGTGCTTGAAGAAATCCAGCAGATCGCCGTGCAGCGCCGCCGGCAGGCGTGTGTTGTCGTTGTTCCAGTAGAGGATGTCGAAGGCTGGCGGCTCCTTGCCCAGCAGGTAGTTGTTGACGAAGTAACTCCAGATCAAATCGTTGGGGCGCATCCAGGCGAAGACCTTGGCCATGTCGCGACCGTCGAGTACGCCCCGCTGGTACGAGCGCCGCTTGGCCGCTTCCAGTGTTTGCTCATCGGCGAACAGCGTGGCCGGGGTTTCGATCTGGCTGTCGAGCAGGCTGACCAGGTACGTCGCGCTGGCGACCCGGCGCAGTTGCCGTTTGGCCTGCAAATGCCCTTGCAGGGCGGCGATGGTCAGGCCGCCGGCGCAGGCGCCCATCAGGTTCACTTCACGCGCGCCGGTAATCGCCCGGCAGATATTCATCGCTTCTTCGACCGCTTCGACGTAACTCGACAAGCCCCACTCGCGATGGCGCACATCAGGATTGCGCCAACTGATCATGAAGGTCTGCAGGCTGTTTTTCAGGGCGTACTGGACGAAGCTGTTCTGCGGGCTCAGATCGAAAATGTAGTACTTGTTGATTTGCGGCGGCACCACCAGCAGCGGCTTGGCGTACTGCTTTTCGCTCATCGATTTGTACTGGATCAACTCGAACATTTCATTGCGAAACACCACAGCCCCAGTGGTGGTCGCTACGGTTTTGCCGACCTCGAACGCCTGCTTGGTCACTTGCCGGGGCAGGCCGTCGTTGTGCAGCAGATCATCAAACAAATGGCTCAGGCCACGCACCAGACTCTGCCCGCCGGAATTGAACAGCTCCTTGACCGCCAGCGGATTGAGCAGCGTGTTGGATGGCGCTACGGCGTCATTGAGCAGAGTGAAAGCGAAGTGCGCACGGGCGCGATCTTCAGGGCTCATGTCGCCCTCATCGATCCAGCTCTTGACCTGCTTCTGCCAGGCCAGATACGCCTGCAGGCTGCGCCGGTAGAACGGGTTGAGGCTCCACGCCGGATCGGCGAAGCGGCTGTCGTGCGGGTTGGTCGGGTGCAGGGTTTCGCCGAGCAGCACGCGGCCCAACTGTCCGCCAAGCTTCAGCGCATGCTTTGCGCTGTGCAACGGATTGCGCAAGCCGTGGGCGGCGACGCTGCGCAGTGTCGACAGCAGATCCCTGCCACGCAGACCGGCGATCGCACTCTGGGCGTTGATAAACACGGCGGGGCTGGGCACCACGCCCGTCGCTGGTTTTTCGCGCATGACTCAACACTCCTTCGTCTCAGGGCAAAAACACACTCACCGAACCAGAACACCATAGACGCTGTTACCGGTTGCTGCCTGCGCGGCGTCCTGCCGCGCGCTTGATTGAATAATCCTGCATAAAGCCTGCCGCCGCGATCAGCCGCCGAGCGGGGTCGGATGCGGGTGCATGACTGCGCGCAGACGCTCCTCTTCGAGAAACTTCATGATGATCGGCGCCACCGCTTCGGCGCGGGTAATCAGGAACAGATGGCCGTCATCGATGATGTGCAGCTGCGCGTTGGGAATGCGCCAAGCGAGCATGCGCATGTTGATCAGCGGAATCAGTGGGTCGTCATCGCCGGCCAGCACCAGCGTCGGCTGATGGATCTTGTGCAGCCAGTGGATGCTGGTCCAGCCGAGGCCTGCGAACAGCTGCCAGTAGTAACCGAGCTTGCCCGCCGAGCGCACTTTCGCCGCATGGCTGGCAGCCAGCGTCGGGTCGCGGCGGAACGAGCCGCCGTAGATCATCGGCGCGATGCGAATCACATGGGATGGCTGAATGTAGCGGCGCGGGCTGGCCATCATCCACAGCACTTTCGGTTTGCCCGGCACCATCACCGCACCGGCCGCAGTGGCCGCCAGTACCAGTTTCTTGCAGCGCTCGGGGTAGTCGTAGGCGAACTGCTGCGCCAGGGCGCCGCCCCACGAGACGCCGATCACATTGACCTGACCGTAGTCGAGATAGTCGAGCATCCGCGCCGTCAGTTTGGCCAGGCCGGGGAAGCGATACGGCCGGTTCGGCGTCGACGAGCCGCCGACACCGGGCACGTCGAAGGCGATCACTTCCAGATCCGGGTCGAGCGCCGCGACAAACGGAAACACCAGCTCCAGGTTGGCGCCGATGCCGTTGAAAATCAGCAGAGGCGTCAAATGAGGCTTGCCGGGACGCACCGCCGTGCGGAGGGTCTGGCCATCCAGGTCGACGGTGCGGAATATGAACGGTTGCGGCATGGGTCAAACCCTTCGGGTCAGTTGGGAGCAGCTGCAAGCCGCAAGCTTCAAGCAGAACCCGCTCAGCTTGTCGCTCGCAGCTTGAAACTTGCCGCTATCTCTCATGTACATAAGTGCCCGGCGAAGCCTCGCCTGCCGGGTACGCTTTGTTGCCCAGTTTCGTCGGGGCCTTTTTCAGGTTGCCCGAGCGCTCGGCCAGCCATGCCTGCCAGTACAGCCACCAGGAATCGGTGTGCTTGGTCGAGTTTTCCTGCCAGTCATCGGCAGTCGCCGCCATCTCTTCGCTGGTCATGTAACGCGATTTCGGGTTGCCCGGCGGGTTGAGGATGCTCTGGATATGGCCGCTGCTCGACAGCACGAATTCGACTTTGCCGCCGAACAGTTGCGCCGACTTGTAGCAGGACTTCCAGGGTGTGATGTGATCATTGGTGCCGGCCAGCGAGAAAATGTCGGCGGTGACCTGCTTGAGGTCGATCGGCGTGCCGCACACTTCCAGTGCATTGGGGCGGATCAGTGGATTGTTTTTGAACATCTCGATCAGGTCGCCGTGGAACGCAGCGGGCAGGCGAGTGGTGTCGTTGTTCCAGAACAGGATGTCGAACACCGGCGGCTCGTTGCCGAGCAGGTAGTTGTTGACCCAGTAGTTCCAGATCAGGTCGTTGGGGCGCATCCAGGCGAAGACCTTGGCCATGTCTTTGCCTTCGAGCACGCCAGCCTGGTAGGAGTGGCGCTTGGCGGTCTCCAGAGTCTGCTCATCGACGAACAGGGCGACGTCGCTGTCCAGGGTGGTGTCGAGCACGCTGACCAGCAAGGTGAGGGCGTTGACCTTGTTTTGGCCGAGCGCGGCGTAGTGGCCGAGCAGGGCGGTGCAGGTGATGCCGCCGGAGCAGGCGCCGAGCATGTTCACATCTTTGCTGCCGGTAATAGCGGTGACCACGTCGACGGCTTCTTTCAGTGCTTCGATGTAGGTCGACAGACCCCATTCGCGCTGGGCCTTGGTCGGGTTGCGCCAACTGATGATGAAGGTCGGCACATTGTTGCGCAGGCAGAAGCGCGCCAGGCTCTTGTCCGGGCTCAAATCGAAAACGTAGAACTTGTTGATCTGCGGCGGCACTACCAGCAGCGGGCGTTCGTGGACCTGCTCGGTGATCGGCCGGTACTGGATCAGCTCCAGCACGTCGTTGCGGAACACCACCGCGCCTTCGGTGACGCCCAGGCTCTTGCCAACCTCGAACGCGCCCATGTTGACCTGGCTCGGCATGCCGCCGTTGTGCACCAGATCCTTGGCCAGATGCGAGAGGCCGTCGAGCAGGCTTTTGCCGCCGGTTTCGAAGAAGCGTTTGACCGCAGCCGGATTGGCCGCCGTATTGGTCGGCGCCATGGCTTCGGTCATCAGGTTGATGACGAAATGGCCGCGAGCGATGTCTTTGGGGGACAGGCTGCTGTCGTCGATCCAGGCATGCAGTTCCTTGCGCCAGGCCAGATAGGTTTGCAGATAACGTTTGTACAGCGGGTTCTGGCTCCACGCCGGATCGGCAAAACGACGATCGTCGCCGGCCGGTTGCAGAGCCGATTTACCCAGCAGCACATTCTTCAGCTCGAGGCCGAAATGGGTCACGTGCCTGACGCTGTGAATCGGTTGTCTGATGGCCTGTTTCAGCACCATTCGAGCAGAGGCCAGCAGATCCTTTCCGCGCAGCCCGACGACGGGGTTAAGTCCCAGAGTGTTTTCCGAGGCTTGGTACTTCAGGTCATCGTTATTCTTGTCACTCATCTACGACGCTCCATTGTCCTGAGACGAGTACCCGGTTTCACGCTGTCGCTTCCACAGCCAATGCCGGGTACTACTGCTCGGGTGACCGTTGATTCTGCATGGCTGCTTTACAGTCGTAGAGCACTGCAGGGAACTTGCCAGCTCCATTGGTTACCCGAGTTTAATTTTTTTCGCAAGCGGCCCATCCTGGGCTGCGTGAGCGGAGCATTCAAACAGATGAAGTTAGAAAATGCCCTCTAAAGAGCAAGAGCCACGGCCTAGAGCATCAGCTTGACGAACGACTCGTTCGGATCGCGGGATTTTCCGGCAGCGCGCAGCTCGGCAAGATAATCGTCCCAGAGTTCGTTCTGGCGCTTGCCGAGTTCGTAGAGGTATTGCCAGGTGAACAGGCCGCTGTCATGACCGTCGTCGAAGGTCAGTTTCAGTGCGTAGTGACCGGCGGGTTCCAGCTTGCTCAGACCCACGTTGAGCTTGCCGAATTGCAGGATCGGTTTGCCGTGGCCCTGGACCTCGGCGGAGGGAGAGTGCACGCGCAGAAACTCGGCGGGCAGGGTGAACTCCTCGCCGGACGCGTAAGTGAGCGTCAGGGTTTTCGAGGCTTTGTGCAGTTTGATGTCGGTGGGAATCATGAAAAACAGCCTTTAGCTGCAAGCTACAAGTTGCAAGCTTAACTCAGCTTGCCGCTTGTAGCTTGTAGCTTGCCGCTCTACAGAATGTAACGGGACAGATCTTCGTTCTGCGCCAATTCGCCGAGGTGGCTGTTGACGTAGTCGGCGTCGATCAGAATCGCCTTGTCATCGTGGGCGCTGGCCAGGTCGCCGGCGCTGAACGACACCTCTTCGAGCAGGCGCTCAAGCAGAGTGTGCAGGCGACGGGCGCCGATGTTCTCGGTTTTCTCGTTGACCTGCCAGGCGATCTCCGCCAGACGCTTGATGCCCTCGGGCTGGAACTGGATGTTCAGGCCTTCGGTCTTCAGCAGCGCGCAATATTGCTCGGTGAGCGAAGCATGCGGTTCGCTGAGGATGCGCTCGAAGTCTTCCGGGCTCAGCGCCTTGAGTTCTACGCGGATCGGCAGACGGCCTTGCAGCTCCGGCACCAGATCGCTCGGCTTGCTCAGGTGGAAGGCGCCGGATGCGATGAACAGGATGTGGTCGGTCTTGACCATGCCCAGCTTGGTGTTGACGGTGCAGCCTTCGATCAGCGGCAGCAGGTCGCGCTGTACGCCTTCACGGGAGACATCGGCGCCGCCGACATTGCCGCGCTTGGCGACCTTGTCGATTTCGTCGATGAAGACGATGCCGTGCTGCTCGACCGCTTCCAGCGCCTTGGCCTTCAGCTCTTCTTCGTTGACCAGACGCCCGGCTTCTTCATCACGCACCAGTTTCAGTGCTTCCTTGACCTTGAGCTTGCGCGACTTCTTCTTGCCCTTGCCCATGTTGGCAAACAGCGATTGCAACTGGTTGGTCATCTCTTCCATGCCCGGCGGCGTGGCAATCTCGATGCCGGAGACTTCGGCGACTTCGATCTCGATTTCCTTGTCGTCCAGCTGACCTTCGCGCAGGCGCTTGCGGAACAGCTGACGAGTATTGGAATCGGAGCTCGGCGCTTCTTCGTTGCTGAAGCCCATGCGTGCCGGCGGCAGCAACGCGTCGAGGATGCGGTCCTCGGCAGCGTCTTCGGCGCGGTGGCGTACGCGGGTCATTTCCTGTTCGCGGAGCATCTTGATCGCGGCATCGGCCAGATCACGGATGATCGACTCGACGTCGCGGCCGACGTAGCCGACCTCGGTGAATTTGGTCGCTTCGACCTTGATGAACGGCGCATTGGCCAGTTTCGCCAGGCGACGGGCGATCTCGGTTTTACCGACACCGGTCGGGCCGATCATCAGGATGTTCTTCGGGGTCACCTCAACGCGCAGCTCTTCAGGCAGCTGCATGCGGCGCCAGCGGTTGCGCAGGGCAATCGCGACGGCGCGCTTGGCATCGTCCTGGCCGATGATATGGCGGTTGAGTTCGTGGACGATTTCGCGGGGAGTCATGGACATAGTAATTGACGGTCCTCAAGCAGAAACAAGCCGTGGCACATGGGCCGCAACAGGCTTATTCAGCGAGATCCTGCTCCTCAATGGTCTGGGTGTGGTTGGTGAATACACAGATGTCGCCAGCGATGCCGAGAGCGGTTTCGACGATCTCGCGCGCCGACAGGTCGGTCTTTTTCAGGAGGGCGCTGGCGGCGGCTTGCGCGTAGGCGCCGCCGGAACCCATGGCGATCAGGCCATCTTCGGGTTCGACCACGTCACCGTTGCCGGTGATGATCAGCGAGGCGTCCTTGTTGGCGACCGCGAGCATCGCTTCGAGGCGGCTCAGGGAGCGGTCGGTGCGCCATTCTTTGGCGAGTTCGACGGCGGCGCGGATCAGGTGGCCCTGATGTTTTTCGAGCTGGCCTTCGAAACGTTCGAACAGGGTGAAGGCGTCGGCGGTGGCACCGGCGAAACCGGCGATGACCTGGCCGTGGTACAGGCGACGGACCTTTTTGGCGTTGCCTTTCATCACGGTGTTGCCGAGAGAAACCTGGCCGTCGCCGCCCATGACGACTTTGCCGTGGCGGCGGACTGAAACGATGGTGGTCAAGGGAAGAGTCTCCACGCAGCGGGGCGAAAATGCCTTATGCCCATTCATATGGGGGTGCTGGAGGGGATTTCAACCGGGGAGGGTGCGGAGGGACGAACGGCGACCCCCTGTAGGAGCTGCCGAAGGCTGCGATCTTTTGATCTTGATCTGAAACAAAATCAAAAGATCGCAGCCTTCGGCAGCTCCTACAGGGGATTTGTGGCGCCCGTGTGGGAGGGAATCAGCGGCTTTGGCGTTGTTGTAACAGCAGGTTGCTGAAGCCCGCACCAGCCAGTTGTTTCTGCGCAGTGGTCAGTTGTTCACGGTTGCTGAACGGGCCGACCAGCACGCGATACCAGGTTTCATCCTTGACCGTGCCGGACTCCACCGCCACGGCTTGGCCGAGCAGAATGATCTGCGCACGTACCTTGTCAGCATCGGTTTCCTTGCGGAACGAACCGGCCTGCAAGAAGAACTTGGTCACTGGCGCGGCCTTGCTCACCGGTGGTGCTGGCGGCGGCGTAATCCCGGCCAGGGCCGCCTGCGCCCGCGCCGTGTCGATCTTCGCAGCTTCGGCCGGGGTCACCGGCGTGGTCGGGATGGCCGGCACTTGCGGCGTCGGCAGGGTCTTCTCCGGTACCGCGTCCGGCGGCACGATCACTTCCGATTCCGGCAGCAAGGTGTAGAAGTCGTACTTCGGTTTCACCGGTTGCGTCGGGCTCGGCGGGGTCTTGTTCGCCTCAGCGATCTTCGACGCTTTCTGCTGCTGTTCGACCTTCTCGCGCTTGACCGTGTCGCTGCCCTTGCCCGGTTCCAGTTTCATCAGAAACACGATGAAGGCGCCGACGGTCAGGCCGATGGCCATCCACAGCCAGCCCGGAATCGGTTGCTTCGCCGGGGCCTGATAGCGGCTGGCGCCGCGCTTGGGTGCAGGTTTTTTCTTGGCAGCCAACTTACATACGCTCCAGAGTTTCCAGACCCAACAGCTCCAGGCCTTGCTTGAGGGTGCGACCGGTCAGTGCGGCCAGACGCAGACGACTCTGCATCTGCGCCGGGGTGTCGGCGGCGAGGATCGGGCAGTTTTCGTAGAAACTGGAAAACAGGCCGGCGACGTCGTACAGGTAGGTGCAGAGAATGTGCGGCGTGCCTTTTTCAGCCACGTTGTTCAGCACTTCGCCGAACTGCGCCAGTTTCGCCGCCAGCTCTTGCTCGTGCGCCGCTTCGAGGACGATCTGGCCGTCGACTTCGCTGAAGTCCTTGCCCAGTTTACGGAACACACCGGCCACGCGGGTGTAGGCGTACAGCAGATACGGCGCGGTGTTGCCTTCAAAGTTGAGCATCAGGTCGAAGTTGAAGCTGTAGTCGCTGGTGCGATGCTTGGACAGGTCGGCGTATTTCACCGCGCCGATGCCGACGACCTTGGCGATGTTGCGCAACTCGTCTTCGGCCAGGGTCGGGTTCTTCTCTTTCACCAGGTTGTAGGCGCGTTCCTGGGCTTCGGTGAGCAGATCGATCAGCTTCACGGTGCCGCCATCACGGGTCTTGAACGGACGGCCATCGGCGCCGTTCATGGTGCCGAAACCCATGTGTTCCATTTCCATCGGATGGGTGACGAAACCGGCCTTGCGCGCCACCGCGAAGACCTGCTGGAAGTGCAGGGCCTGACGCTGGTCGACGAAATACAGCGCGCGATCAGCCTTGAGCTTGCCGCTGCGGTAACGCACGGCGGCGAGGTCAGTGGTGGCGTACAGGTAGCCGCCGTCAGCCTTGACGATGATCACCGGCAGCGGGTCGCCATCGGCGTTCTTGAACTCGTCGAGGAACACGCATTGGGCGCCGTTGCTCTCGACCAGCATGCCCGCAGCCTTGAGATCGTTGACCACGTTGATCAGATCGTCGTTGTAGGCGCTTTCGCCCATGACGTCGGCCATGGTCAGTTTGACGTTGAGCAGTTCGTAAATCTTCTGGCAGTGCGACAGCGAGATGTCCTTGAAGCGGGTCCACAGCGCCAGGCATTCGGCATCGCCAGCCTGCAACTTGACCACCAGGCCACGGGCGCGGTCGGCGAACTCTTCGGACTCGTCGAAACGCTGCTTGGCCGCACGGTAGAAGTTTTCCAGATCGGACAGCTCGTCGCTGGTGATCGGGTTTTCCTGCAAATAAGCCATCAGCATGCCGAACTGAGTGCCCCAGTCGCCGACGTGGTTCTGGCGGATCACTTGGTCGCCGAGGAACTCAAGCACGCGGGCTACACCGTCACCGATGATGGTCGAACGCAAGTGGCCGACGTGCATCTCTTTGGCCAGGTTCGGTGCCGACAGGTCGACCACGGTTCGCTGCGCCGGGCCGGCCTTGCGCACGCCGACATGGGCGTCGGCCAGTGCGGCGTCGAGGCGCGAGGCCAGGGCCTGGGTGTTCTGGAAGAAATTGATGAAGCCCGGGCCGGCGATTTCGGCCTTGGTGACGTTTTCGTCAGCGGGCAGGGCGGCGATGATTTTCTCCGCCAGATCGCGTGGCTTCATGCCGGCAGGCTTGGCCAGCATCATGGCGATGTTGCTGGCGAAGTCGCCGTGGGTCTTGTCGCGGGCGTTCTCCACCTGGATCGCCGGCGTCAGGCCTTCAGGCAACACACCTTCGTTGACGAGTTGGGTGAGGGCTTGCTGGATCAGCTGGCGAATGGTGTCTTTCATGGTCTTCTCTTTCGACCGCAAGCGCGGCGGGCGCATCGATGCGCGGGTGGAAAAACTGGGCATTATCCGTTGCGAAGACGGGCTTGCCAACCTTAGCAGGCAGGATGTGGATATGTGGTGACAAAAAGTCCGCTTTCGCGAGCAGGCTCGCTCCCACAAGGTTTTGCGCAGGACCCACAACGTATGTACGGCGCTGATCCACTGTGGGAGCGAGCCTGCTCGCGAAAGCGATCTTCAGCTCAATACAGATCCACCGGATCAACATCCAGCGACCAGCGCACCGCCCGCCCGCCCGGCATCTGCTCCAGCACCAGCATCCAGCTGGCCAGCAAGCGGTGCAACGGTGCCCGCGCAGTCGCCTGCAACAACAGTTGCGCGCGATAACGCCCGGCACGGCGCTCCATCGGCGCCGGCACCGGCCCGAGCAACTCGATGCCGCTCAGATTCAATTCAGCCAGCAGGCGTTCGGCCTCGCTGCACGCTTCATCGAGAAAACCTTCGGCCTGCCCCGGCTTGTGCGCCTCGGCGCGCAACAGCGCCAGATGGGCGAACGGCGGCAACCCGGCCGCGCGGCGCTCGCTCAAGGCTTGTTCGGCGAAGGCGAAGTAACCCTGCTCGGTCAGTTGCACCAATAAAGGGTGGTCGGCGAGGTGTGTCTGGATGATCACCCTGCCCGGTTCCTCAGCCCGTCCGGCGCGCCCGGCGACCTGCACGATCAACTGCGCCATGCGCTCGCTGGCGCGGAAGTCGCCGGAGAACAGGCCGCCGTCGGCATCCAGAATCGACACCAGCGTCACCCGTGGGAAATGGTGCCCCTTGGCCAACATCTGCGTGCCGACCAGAATGCACGGCTGGCCTTTCTGGATTGTCGCGAACAGCTGATTCATCGCGTCCTTGCGCGAAGTGCTGTCACGATCGACACGCAGCACCGGGTAATCCGGAAACAGAATCGCCAAGCGTTCTTCGGCGCGTTCAGTACCGGCACCGACCGGGCGCAGATCGACCTTGCTGCACTTCGGACACTGGCGCGGCGTGCGCTCGACGTTGCCGCAATGGTGGCAGCGCAATTCACCGTAACGCTGGTGCACGGTCATGCGCGCATCGCAACGCGAGCACTCGGACATCCAGCCGCAATCGTGACAGAGCAGGGTCGGGGCAAAGCCGCGACGGTTGAGGAACACCAGCACTTGCTGGCCGTTGGCGAGGGTCTGGCCGATGGCTTGCTGCATCGGCCCGGAAATACCACTGTCGAGCGGACGGCTTTTCACATCCAGACGCAGAAAGCGCGGTTGCTTGGCGCCGCCGGCGCGTTCGTTCAGGCGCAGCAGGCCGTAGCGCCCGGTGTAAGCGTTGTGCAGGCTCTCCAGCGACGGTGTGGCGGAACCGAGGACGATCGGGATATTTTCCTGCCGCGCGCGCACCAGCGCCAGATCGCGGGCGTGGTAGCGCAAGCCTTCCTGCTGTTTATAGGAGCCGTCGTGTTCTTCGTCGATGATGATCAGCCCGGGATTTTTCATCGGCGTGAACAGCGCCGAACGGGTGCCGATAATAATGTCGGCCTCGCCATCACGGGCGGCAAGCCACGCGTCCAGGCGTTCGCGATCATTCACTGCCGAGTGCAGCAGGGCGATGCGCGCGTTGAAACGCTGTTCGAAGCGCGCCAGGGTCTGCGGGCCGAGGTTGATCTCCGGGATCAGCACCAGGGCCTGTTTGCCGGCCTCAAGGGTTTCGCGGATCAGCTGCAGATAGACTTCGGTCTTGCCGCTACCGGTGACGCCGGCCAACAGGAAGGCGTGATAGCTGTCGAAGCCAGCGCGAATCGCTTCATACGCCGCACGCTGTTCGCTGTTGAGCGGCAGCTCCGGTTGCGCCAGCCAGTGTTCATGGCGAACGCCGGGGGCGTGGCGGCGGATTTCGACCTGCACCAGCCCCTTGGCCAGCAGCAGATCGAGACTGTCCTTGCTCAGCATCAGTTTGCTCAGCAACTGATGCGCCACGCCGTGGGGATGCTGGGCCAGCGTGGTCAGCGCCTCGCGCTGGCGTGGCGCACGGGCGACCCGAGGGTCGTCGACGCTGGCGCCCGGGGCAATCGACCAAAAGCGCTCCTGTCTGGCCTCGGCCAGCTCGCCCTGGCGCAGCAGCACCGGCAGGGCCCAGTTCAAGGTGTCGCCGAGGCTGTGCTGGTAGTACTGCGCCGTCCACAGGCACAGCTTGAACAGCGCTGGCGGCAGCGGCGATGTCGTGTCGAGCAGGGCCAGCGCCGGTTTGAGTTTTTCCGCTGGCACTTCGCTGGTGTCGGTGATCTCGATCAGAATCCCGATCATCTCGCGCCGGCCGAACGGCACCCGCAGGCGCATGCCCGGCTGCAATTGCTCGCGCCGCACCCCGGCCGGCGCCCGGTAATCGAACAGGCGGCGCAGAGGCGAAGGCAGGGCAAGGCGCAGAATGGCGTCGGGCACGCGGGGGGATCTCGATACGCAAAATGATCGGATATGCATGACCTGTGGGAGCGAGCCTGCTCGCGAAGGCGGTGGGTCAGGCAACACATGTGTCGACTGCCGTGGCGCCTTGGCGAGCAGGCTCGCTCCCACAGGGAAGTGCGTTCAAGGCCGGGAGCCTAGCAGACGGTCGGTCTCGGTGACAGCTTGCGTGATTGAAAAGGTCTGGTAGAATCCGCGGCCTAATTACGTGCGGTATTCAACAATAGTGTTGGGTGGCGGCACGCTAGCCTGAGGAAGACACCATGAAAGCCGAAATCCATCCGAACTACCCGGAAATCGCTGTTACCTGCAGCTGCGGTAACAAGTTCGAAACTCGTTCGACCTACGGCAAAGCCCTGGCGATCGACGTTTGCAACGAATGCCACCCGTTCTACACCGGTAAGCAGAAGACTCTGGACACCGGCGGCCGTGTGCAGAAGTTCGCAGACCGTTTCGCTACTTTCGGCGTCGGCAAAAAAGCCTGAGGCTGATCATTTTGGAAGGTCGCTTCGACTTCTCCAGACTGATGAAAAAGGCGTCCCTTGCGGGCGCCTTTTTTGTGTCTGCGATTTGGCTGTCCGCCGCCCAGGCCTTTTGTCCGGCACCCGCAGGGCTGGCCAGCGTTTCCGTGCAGCGGGTGGTCGATGGCGACACGCTGCGCCTGAGCGATGGCCGCAGCGTGCGCATGATCGGCCTCAATACGCCGGAACTGGGCAAGCAGGGTCGCAGCGCCGAACCGTTCGCCGTTGCGGCGCGTAAACACCTGCAGGCGCTGGTCGATGACAGCGGCGGCCGGGTCGGTCTGCGGCCTGGCAAGCAGGCGAAAGACCATTACGGGCGTACGCTGGCGCATGTCTACAGCGTCAGCGGTGCCAATCTCGAAGCGCAGATGCTTGCCGCTGGCCTGGGTTTTCAGGTCGCCGTGGCGCCGAACGTCGATCTTGTCGCCTGCCAGCAGGCCGCCGAACGCAGTGCGCGACAGGCCGGGCTTGGTGTCTGGCGGCAATCGCCGGTACAGAACGCGCAGCAGATCCAGCGTTCGGGCTTCGCCGTAGTCAGCGGTCGGGTGAGCAAGGTGCAGCGCAATCGCGGCGGAATCTGGATCGAGTTGCAGGACGCGCTTGTATTGCGGGTTGCACCCAATCTACTCGGAGAATTTGACAACGCTGGCTTGCAAGCGTTGAAAGGCAAGCAGATCGAGGCGCGCGGTTGGGTGGTAGACCGCTCCCGGCGCGCGGGTTTGCAAAAAGGTCAGCCGCGCTGGTTGCTGCCGTTGACCGATCCTTCGATGCTGCACGTGCCGCGCTGAAGAAAAATTGTAGACATTTTTACGGTTGATTGTGAACAGTCCAGCCCTTGTGCGCCGTGGCTCTTGGCCCAAAGTCGTAGGGCAGGGCGCTTGACAGCGGTGACTGCCCAGTCTTGTGGGGACTTTGCGAGGCGCGTATCCTCGCTGACCAGTCTGTCCAACAGTAAAAAAGCGGAATGCCAAAATGTCTGATCTGAAAACTGCCGCTCTCGAATACCACGCCAATCCTCGTCCGGGGAAGCTGAGTGTCGAGCTCACCAAGGCCACTGCTACCGCCCGCGACCTGTCGCTGGCCTACAGCCCCGGCGTAGCTGAACCAGTGCGCGAGATCGCTCGCGATCCTGAACTGGCCTACAAATACACCGGCAAGGGCAACCTGGTGGCAGTCATTTCCGACGGCACCGCGATTCTCGGCCTGGGCAACCTCGGCCCACTGGCTTCCAAACCTGTGATGGAAGGCAAAGGCGTGCTGTTCAAGCGCTTCGCCGGCATCGACGTATTCGACATCGAAGTCGATTCGGAAAGCCCGCAAGCCTTCATCGACACCGTCAAGCGCATCTCCATCACCTTCGGTGGCATCAACCTGGAAGACATCAAGGCGCCAGAGTGCTTTGAGATCGAACGCGCTCTGATCGAGCAGTGCGATATTCCGGTGTTCCACGATGACCAGCACGGCACCGCGATCGTGACCGCTGCCGGCATGATCAACGCCCTGGAAATCGCTGGCAAAACCCTGCCGGAAGCGAAAATCGTCTGCCTCGGTGCCGGTGCTGCCGCCATCTCCTGCATGAAATTGCTGGTGAGCATGGGCGCTCGCATCGAAAACATCTTCATGGTTGACCGTACCGGCGTGATCCACTCCGGCCGTGATGACCTGAACCAGTACAAAGCCGTGTTCGCCCACGCTACCGAGAAGCGCACCCTGGCTGACGCACTGGCAGGCGCTGACGTGTTCGTCGGTCTGTCCGGTCCGAACCTGCTGAGCGCCGAAGGCCTGCTGTCCATGGCGGCCAACCCGATCGTGTTCGCCTGCTCCAACCCGGATCCGGAAATCTCCCCGGAACTGGCGCACGCCACCCGTAGCGACGTGATCATGGCCACCGGCCGTTCGGACTACCCGAACCAGGTCAACAACGTACTGGGCTTCCCGTTCATCTTCCGTGGTGCCCTGGACGTTCGCGCCAAACGCATCAACGAAGAAATGAAAGTCGCCGCAGCCAACGCCCTGCGCGAACTGGCCAAACTGCCTGTTCCACAGGACGTGTGCGATGCCTACGGCGGTGCTCCGCTGGAATTCGGCCGTGAGTACATCATTCCGAAGCCAATGGACAAGCGCCTGATCACTCTGATCTCCGACGCCGTGGCCAAGGCCGCGATCGAGACCGGCGTGGCCACCCTGCCGTATCCGAAGAACTACCCGCTGAAAAGCGTGGATGACGTGTTCAACGGTTGAAAGCAGCCGTCCATAAAAAAACCCAGCCTGGTGCTGGGTTTTTTTATGGGCTGCAAGCTGCAAGCTACAAGCGTGCATCGTTCGCGCTTTTGCTTGCCGCTTGTAGCTTGGCGCTTGCAGCTGCTCCCCTAGAACAGATCGATCGGCGCCTGCTCGTCTGCCGGCAGCGGGCTGCCTGGCACTGCGCCGTTGCCCAGCTCGTTCACCGAAGGCGGCGTGTCTTCAGCCTTGAACAGTTCGAAATACGCGCCCGGCGTGCTCGGCGTCGCGGCGCGGCCACTGACCGGATCCACCCGCAGGCTGAGCAAGCCTTCCGGCTCAGGCTGCACATGCGGCGGCTTGTCTTTCAGCGCGGCGGACATGTAATTCATCCAGATCGGCAGCGCCACGGTGCCGCCGAACTCACGGCGGCCGAGGCTTTCCGGCTGGTCGAAACCGGTCCATACCGTGGTCACGTAGTCGGCGTTGTAGCCGGAGAACCAGGCATCTTTCGATTCGTTGGTGGTACCGGTTTTCCCGGCGATATCGCTGCGGCCCATGGCCAGTGCGCGCCGGCCGGTGCCGAGTTTGATTACGTCCTGCAGCATGCTGTTGAGGATGTAGGTGGTACGCCCATCGACAATCCGCTCGGCCACGGCCGGCGCTTGCGGTACTGCCGGGTTGCCCGGCGCTTCACCGGCAACCGGAGTGGCGTTGACCGTAAACGACTCGGTGGGCGGCGCAGCGATACCGTCGGTCGCCGAACCACCCTGTGGCACGGTCGGCGGATTGGCGACGAACAGCGTGTCGCCGTTACGACTTTCGATCTTGTCGATGATGTACGGGGTGATCTTGTAGCCGCCGTTGGCGAAGGTGCTCCAGCCGGTGGCGATTTCCATCGGCGTCAGCGTCGCGGTACCGAGTGCCAGCGACAGGTTCGGCGGCAGGTCCTGCTTGTTGAAGCCGAAGCGGGTGATGTAGTCGATGGTCTTGCCCACGCCCATGGCCTGCAGCAAACGGATCGATACCAGGTTGCGCGACTTGTACAGCGCTTCACGCAGGCGGATCGGGCCGAGGAAGGTGTTGGTGTCGTTCTTCGGTCGCCAAACCTTGTCCAGGTACTCGTCGACGAACACGATCGGCGCATCGTTGACCAGGGTGGCGGCGGTGTAACCGTTATCCAGTGCGGCGCTATAAACGAACGGCTTGAAGCTCGAGCCAGGCTGACGCTTGGCCTGCATCGCGCGGTTGTAGTTGCTCTGCTCGAAGGCGAAACCGCCGACCAGCGAACGGATCGCACCGTTCTGCGGATCGAGCGACACCAGCGCGCCCTGAGCCTGCGGAATCTGGCTGAATTTCAGCGAATTGTCTGTCTGGCGCTGCACGCGAATCAGATCACCGACCTGCGCCACATCCGACGGCTGGCGCGGGTTGGCGCCCATGCTGTTGGTGTTGAGGAACGGTCGCGCCCATTTCATCGTATCCCAGGCAACGTGCTCTTCACCGGTGCGGGTCAACACTTGCAGGCCGGTTTTATCGACTTGGGTGACGATCGCAGGTTCCAGGCTGCTGATGGTGCGCTGTTTGGTCAGCTCGGTGGCCCAGGCTTCGCGGGTCTTGCCCGGCAGGCGCGACTCGGGGCCACGGTAGCCGTGGCGCTGATCGTAGGTCATCAAACCTTCGTGCAGCGCGGTGTTGGCCATTTCCTGCAGATTGCTCGGCACTGTGGTAGTGACGCGGAAACCTTCGGTGTAGGCGTCGCTGCCATAACGACCGACCATTTCAGCGCGGGCCATTTCGGCGATGTACGGTGCGTTCACTTCCGGTGTCGGCACGTGGTAGCTGGCGTTCAGCGGCTCGTTGATCGCCGCTGTGTAGTCGGCCTCGCTGATCTTGCCCAGCTTGTACATGCGCCCGAGGATCCAGTCGCGGCGCTCTTTGCTGCGCGCCGGGTTGGCCAGCGGGTTGAAGCGCGACGGCGCTTTCGGCAGGCCGGCGATCATCGCCATTTGCGCCAGGCTGACGTCACGGATCGATTTGCCGTAATACACCTGCGCCGCCGCCTCGATGCCGTAGGCGCGGTTGCCCAGATAGATCTTGTTGACGTACAGCTCAAGGATCTCGTCCTTGGTCAGCTGCCGCTCGATCTGCAGGGCGAGGAGAATTTCTGTGGTTTTACGCGAAAAGCTGCGCTCACTGGTGAGGAAGAAGTTCTTCGCCACCTGCATGGTGATGGTGCTGCCGCCGGACTGAATGTGTCCGCTTTTGACCAATTGGGTCGCCGCGCGCATCAGGCTGCTCGGGTCGACGCCATAGTGATTGGCAAAATTGTCGTCTTCAGCACTTAGTAACGCATTGATGAAATTGGGCGGAATGTCGGCGAAACGGATCGGTGTACGGCGCATTTCGCCAAATTCTGCGATCAACTTGTTGTCGCTGCTGTAGACGCGCAGAGGAATCTGCAACTGAATGCTTCTCAGCGCCTCCACAGACGGCAAACCCGGACTAAGGTAAAGAAAGGCGCCGCTGAGACCTAAGAGCAGTCCGCAGAAAACGGCGACGATGGACCAACCGAAAAATTTCAGCAGACGAATCAAGGCTTTTGGACATCCAGGGCAAAGAATGAATTTGGCACGGGGCTGCGGTTACACACAGAGCCACCCGCGCGGGCAGTAAAAAGCGGAAAAAATCGCTGGGCATTATAAGCACTTTTCCGTCGGAGGCGTCATTGGCGCTTCTGTCAAGACGGGGGTGAAGGAACGCAATGCGTATTACAGAGTCCGTAACTCACGGAAAGTCATAGGGAATTGGTAGTGCTGGGACTCTTCAATAAAAAGACCAATGCGTTACTGGGGATCGACATCAGCTCCACGTCGGTGAAGCTGCTGGAACTGAGCCGTCAGGGCGAGCGCTACCGGGTCGAGGCCTATGCGGTGGAGCCGTTGCCGGCGAACGCCGTGGTCGAAAAGAACATCGCCGAGCTTGAGGGCGTCGGTCAGGCGCTGAGCCGGTTGCTGGTCAAAGCGCGCACCGGGGTCAAAAGCGTGGCGGTGGCGGTGGCCGGTTCGGCGGTGATCACCAAGGTCATCGAAATGGACGCGGGGCTTTCCGACGACGAACTGGAAAACCAGCTCAAGATCGAGGCCGACCAATACATTCCCTATCCGCTGGACGAAGTCGCCATCGACTTTGAAGTCCAGGGTGTGTCGCCGCGCAACCCGGAACGGGTCAACGTGCTGCTTGCCGCCTGTCGCAAGGAAAACGTCGAGGTGCGTGAAGCGGCGCTGGCGCTCGCCGGCCTGACCGCGCGGGTGGTGGATGTCGAGGCCTACGCGCTGGAGCGTTCGTTTGGCCTGCTGGCGACGCATCTGGCGGCCTCCCAGGAGCGCCTGACCGTCGCAGTGGTCGACATCGGCGCGACCATGACCACCCTCAGCGTCCTGCACAACGGCAAGATCATCTACACCCGCGAGCAACTGTTTGGCGGACGCCAGCTCACCGAAGAGATCCAGCGCCGCTATGGCCTTACTGTCGAGCAGGCGGGCCTGGCGAAAAAGCAGGGCGGGCTGCCTGACGATTACGTCAGCGAGGTCTTGCAACCATTTCGCGAGGCGCTGGTGCAGCAGGTTTCACGTTCGCTGCAGTTCTTCTTCGCCTCCGGCCAGTACAACGCGGTCGATCACATCCTGCTGGCCGGCGGCACGGCTTCGGTGCCCGGGCTCGATCGTCTGATCGAACAGCGCCTGAGCACGCCGACGCAGGTGGCCAACCCGTTTGCCGACATGGCTTTGGGCAGCAAGGTCAACGCCGGGGCGCTGGCCAGTGACGCGCCAGCGTTGATGATCGCCTGTGGGCTCGCGCTCAGGAGTTTCGACTGATGGCGCGGATCAACCTTCTCCCCTGGCGCGAGGAGCGTCGCGAAGAACGGCGCAAACGCTTTCTGCTGGTGCTTATCGGCGTGCTGGCCGGTTCGATCGGCGCGGTGCTGATTGCCGATCAGATCATCAGCGCAGCGATCGAGCGGCAGATGGCACGCAATGACTACATCGGCAAACAGATCGCCGTGGTCGACGAACGCATCAAGCAGATCAGTGAGCTCAAGGCGCGCCGCCAGCAACTGGTCGAGCGCATGCGCATCATCCAGGACCTGCAAGGCAACCGGCAGATCAGCGGGCGGATCTTCGATCAACTGGCGCGTACGTTGCCGGACGGCGTGTATTTCACCGATGTGAAAATGGCCGGCAAGACCCTGTCCATCAGTGGTGCGGCAGAGTCGAACAACCGGGTCTCCGAGCTGATGCGCAATCTTGATGCGTCCGACTGGTTCGACGCGCCGAGCCTGAATGAGGTCAAGGCCACCAGCGCTGATCAGGTCGAACAGGCCAACGTCTTCCAGCTGACCGTTCGTCAGACCCAGCCCAAGGTTGTGGAGGACGAGCAATGAAAGGCTCCGAGTGGCTGCAAAGCCTGCGCAATATCGATTTCAACGACCTCGACACCAGTAACATCGGCTCCTGGCCGCCGGCAGTAAAGACTCTGTGCGGTGCGCTGGTGATGGTGTTGATCCTCGCGCTTGGCTATTACTTCTTCATCAGCGATATGGAAAATCAGCTCGACCTCAGGCGCGAGGAGGAAACCACGCTCAAGGAACAGTTCGCCAGCAAGGCGCGGCTGTCGGCGAACCTTGAGCTCTATACCCAGCAAATGAAGCAAATGGAAAACACCTTCGGCGTGTTGCTGCGGCAATTGCCCAGCGACACCGAAGTCCCGGGCCTGCTTGAAGACATCACCCGCACAGGCTTGGGCAGCGGTCTGGAATTCGAAGAAATCAAGCTGCTGCCGGAAGTGACCCAGCCGTTCTACATCGAGCTGCCGATCCAGATCACCGTAACCGGCGCCTATCACGACCTTGCGACCTTCGTCAGCGGTGTTGCCGGTCTTCCGCGCATCGTCACCCTGCACGATTTCGAACTGGCGCCGGCCAACCCCGAAGGCGGGCCGAAGCTGCGCATGAGCATCCTTGCCAAGACGTACCGCTATAACGACAAGGGGCTGGAGAAATGACCCCGATTCGTTATCTGGTCCTGCCGATGCTGCTGGCCTTGGGCGGCTGCGGTGGCGGCGATGACTTCAGCGACCTCGACGCTTACCTCAACGAAGTGCGCCTGCGCCCGGCGGGCAAGATTGAACCAACGCCGACATTCCGGTCTTACCCCACATTCACTTACAGCGCCGCCAACCTGCGCAGTCCGTTTTCGCGGCAGGCACGGGTTGATCTGGCCGGGCAGAAGCACGGCTCGCGCAACGTCAAACCCGACCCCAGCCGGGTCAAGCAATACCTTGAAGGGTTCAATATCGAGCAGTTCGAAATGGTCGGCACGATTGCCAATGCCTCGGGCTCGTTTGCGCTGTTGCGCGGCGCGGGCGGGGTGCATCGCCTGAAGGTCGGCGACTACCTGGGCCGCAACGACGGCCGAATCGTCGCCATCAGCGCCACCCAGGTCGATGTCGTGGAAATCGTGCCCGACGGCGCTGGCGCCTGGCTGGAGCGGCCGCGCACCATTCCTTTGAAAGAGCACTCATAGTGGAAGTCGAACAATGAACAGGATTTTCTCCACCCTCGGTTTTTCGCTATGGATAGCGCTGGTGTCACCGATGGTAATGGCGGCCAGTCTGAAAGCGCTGGATGTTGCCGCGCTGCCGGGTGACCGCGTCGAACTGAAGCTCTCCTTTGACGGCCCGCCACCACAGCCCAAGGGCTACACAACCGAGTCACCGGCACGCATTGCACTGGATCTACCGGGCGTGACCAGCCAGTTGGCCAACAGAAATCTTGATCTGGGCAGCGGCAACGCGCGCACGGCAACGGTGGCCGAAGCCAAGGATCGAACCCGGCTGATCGTCAGCCTGACGCAGCTGGCGCCGTACAGCACACGGGTCGAGGGCAATAATCTGTTTGTGGTGGTCGGCCAGGGTGCCTCCACTACTGCGCCGCGCCCGGCCGCCGTCGCACCGCGTGCGGCCACGGCCGCTGCGGCACCTGCCAGACCAGCCGCGCAACGAAGCCGGGCGATTCGCGGCGTCGATTTCCAGCGCGGCACCGAGGGCGAGGGCAACGTAGTCATCGACCTCTCTGATCCGACCATCGCCCCGGATATTCAGGAGCACGATGGCAAGATCATCCTCAGTTTCGCCCGCACGCAACTGCCGGAAAAACTGCGCGTGCGCCTCGACGTCAAGGACTTCGCCACGCCGGTGCAGTTCGTCAACGCAGCGGTCACCGGTGATCGTACGGTGATCAGCGTCGAGCCCAACGGCACCTTCGATTACTCCACGTTCCAGACCGACAACAAGCTCACCGTGAGCGTTCGGCCCATGAGCATCGACGACCTGCAAAAGCGCAACGCCGACCGTCAGGCCTATGTCGGCGACAAGCTCTCGCTGAATTTTCAGGACATCGACGTGCGCTCGGTGCTGCAACTGATCGCGGACTTCACCAATCTCAACCTCGTGGCAAGCGACACGGTGCAGGGCGGCATCACGTTGCGCCTGCAGAACGTGCCGTGGGATCAGGCGCTGGATCTAGTGCTGAAAACCAAAGGTTTGGACAAGCGCAAGATCGGCAATGTGCTGCTGGTCGCGCCGGCCGATGAAATTGCCGCTCGCGAGCGTCAGGAGCTGGAGTCCCAGAAGCAGATCGCCGAGCTGGCGCCCCTGCGTCGTGAGCTGCTGCAAGTCAATTACGCGAAAGCGGCGGACATCGCCAAGCTGTTCCAGTCGGTGACCAGTGCCGAGGCCAAGGTCGACGAGCGCGGTTCGATTACCGTCGATGAACGGACCAACAACATCATTGCCTACCAGACCCAGGATCGCCTCGACGAACTCCGGCGGATCGTCGCGCAGCTGGATATTCCGGTGCGCCAGGTGATGATCGAGGCGCGCATCGTTGAGGCCAACGTCGATTACGACAAGAGCCTGGGCGTGCGCTGGGGCGGTTCGGTGCAGAACAAGGGCAACTGGAATGCCTCCGGGGTCAACGGTTCGTCGAGCACCATCGGTACGCCGGGCAGCACCGGCACCAACTCGCCGTTCGTCGACATGGGCACGGTCAACAACACCTCGGGGATCGGCATCGCATTCATCACCGACAACGTGTTGCTGGATCTGGAACTGACGGCGATGGAAAAGACCGGCAACGGCGAAATTGTCTCGCAGCCGAAGGTGGTCACCTCGGACAAGGAAACCGCAAAAATCCTCAAAGGCACCGAGATTCCGTATCAGGAGGCCAGCTCCAGCGGCGCCACGTCGGTGTCGTTCAAGGAGGCCTCGCTGTCACTGGAAGTCACCCCGCAGATCACCCCGGACAACCGCATCATCATGGAGGTCAAGGTCACCAAGGATGAGCCGGATTACCTGAACAAAGTGCAGGATGTGCCGCCGATCAAGAAAAACGAGGTCAACGCCAAAGTGCTGGTAAATGACGGCGAGACCATCGTAATCGGCGGTGTTTTTTCAAATACTCAAAGCAAGGTCGTAGATAAGGTGCCATTTCTTGGCGATGTGCCGTATCTTGGCCGCCTTTTCCGGCGTGATGTGGTTTCGGAGAAAAAATCCGAGCTGCTGGTATTTCTCACTCCGCGTATCATGAATAACCAGGCGATTGCTGTGAGTCGTTGATTCTGTGCGAAATTTGATACTTGTAGGACCGATGGGTGCTGGCAAAAGCACCATCGGCCGATTGCTGGCCAAAGAGCTGCGCCTGCCGTTCAAGGATTCCGACAAGGAAATTGAGCTGCGCACGGGTGCCAATATCCCATGGATCTTCGACAAGGAAGGCGAGCCCGGCTTTCGTGACCGTGAGCAGGCGATGATCGCCGAGCTGTGCGCGTTCGATGGCGTGGTGCTGGCGACCGGCGGCGGTGCGGTGATGCGTGATGCCAATCGCAAGGCCCTGCATGAAGGCGGGCGCGTGGTATATCTGCACGCCTCCGTCGAGCAGCAGGTCGGCCGCACCTCCCGTGATCGCAATCGGCCGCTGCTGCGTACCGCCGATCCGGCGAAAACCCTGCGCGACCTGCTCGAGATCCGTGACCCGCTTTATCGGGAAATTGCCGATCTGGTGGTGGAAACCGACGAGCGGCCGCCACGCATGGTGGTGCTCGACATTCTCGACCGCCTCGCGCAGTTGCCGCCCCGTTAAAGCATCGTCCGAAATGCGCTATCCTCGGCGTCCTGTCAGCGCCCGCCGAGGGTGTAACGGATGCCGGGCGAGCGGCGTCATACCGCTACAGGCCGCAGAACACCAATAATTTCAGGGCAGGATGCCTGCTTCCATCTTCACTGTGGGGACACATGCAGACACTCAAGGTCGATCTAGGCGAGCGCAGCTACCCGATTCATATTGGCGAAGGTCTGTTGGATCAGCCGGAACTGCTGGCGCCGCATATCCACGGGCGGCAGGTGGCAATCATCTCCAACGAAACCGTCGCGCCGCTCTATCTCGAACGTCTGACCCGCAGCCTTGCGCAGTTTTCGGTGATCTCGGTGGTATTGCCCGACGGCGAAGCCTTCAAAAACTGGGAAACCCTGCAACTGATTTTCGACGGTCTGCTGACCGCGCGTCACGACCGCCGCACCACAGTGATCGCTTTGGGCGGCGGTGTGATCGGCGACATGGCCGGTTTCGCTGCCGCCTGCTATCAGCGCGGTGTCGATTTCATCCAGATTCCTACCACGCTGCTGTCGCAGGTCGATTCGTCGGTCGGCGGCAAGACCGGCATCAACCATCCGCTGGGCAAGAACATGGTCGGCGCGTTCTATCAGCCGAACGTAGTGCTGATCGACACCGCATCGCTGAAGACACTGCCACAGCGCGAGTTGTCGGCGGGTCTGGCGGAAGTTATCAAGTACGGCCTGATCTGCGACGAGCCGTTCCTGACTTGGCTCGAGGAAAACGTCGACGCCCTGCGCGCGCTGGATCAATCAGCGCTGACCTATGCGATCGAGCGTTCCTGCGCGGCCAAGGCTGCGGTGGTCGGTGCCGATGAAAAGGAAACCGGCGTACGCGCCACGCTCAACCTCGGCCACACCTTCGGCCACGCCATCGAAACCCACATGGGCTATGGTGTCTGGCTGCATGGCGAGGCGGTGGCGGCGGGTACGGTGATGGCATTGGAAATGTCTGCGCGCCTGGGCTGGATCAGTGAGCAGGAGCGTGATCGCGGCATTCGTCTGTTCCAGCGTGCCGGCTTGCCGGTCATTCCTCCGACAGAAATCACCGAAGCCGATTTTCTCCAACACATGGCAATTGATAAAAAAGTGATCGACGGTCGTCTGCGCCTGGTGCTGCTGCGCCGGATGGGCGAAGCGGTAGTGACCGACGATTATCCGAAAGAGGTTCTACAGGCCACGCTGGGAGCGGACTACCGCGCCCTGGCTCAGCTTAAAGGTTAAAACGATTCCGATGACTAGTTTGCATGCCGACGAGGCGTTTCTCGGCCATTTCCAGTTAAGTCACGACCCGTTTGCGCCACGGGTGCCGGGCTTCAAATTCTTCCCGGCCCAGCGCAAACCGGTGCTGGGTCAATTGCATCATCTGGCGCGTTACAGCCAGCTGCTGCTGGTGGTCACCGGTCCGCAAGGCAGCGGCAAGACCCTGCTGCGACAGGCGCTGGTCGCCAGCACCAATAAACAATCGGTGCAGAGCGTGGTGGTTTCCGCCCGTGGCGCCGGTGATGCGGCCGGCGTGCTGCGCCAGGTGGCGCAAGCGCTGGATGTCGCGCAGGCCGAAGTCGGCGCGATTCTCGAGCAGGTGGTGCAACTGGGGCTGACCGGGCAGGAAGTCTATCTGCTGGTAGACGACGCCGAGCAGCTCGACGAGTCGGCGCTGGAAGCGTTGATGGCGCTGGGCGCCGGCACGCCGGAAGGTCGTCCGCATGTATTCCTGTTCGGCGAGTCGTCGCTGATCGCTCAGCTCGAGGCGTTGCAGCTCGAAGAAGAGCGTTTCCACGTCATCGAATTGCAGCCGTACACCGAAGAAGAGACCCGCGAATATCTCGACCAGCGGCTGGAAGGCGCGGGCCGGGGTGTCGAACTTTTCACCGCAGATCAGATCTCTGATATTCACGAAAGCTCCGAGGGCTGGCCGGGCAACATCAACCAGGTCGCTCGCGATGCTCTGATCGAAGTAATGATTGCCAGCCGCTCCGCGGTCAAGCGTCCAAGTATGGGGTTCAACATGCCGAAGAAACACGTATTGGCGATTTCCGCCGTCGTTGTGGTCGCGGTTGCTGCCGCCTGGCTGATGCCGGGTCGCAGCAAGGCACCGACCACCGGTGCTCCGGCCAATGAACAGGCGCAATTGCCATTGGGTCAGGGCGCCGCGAATGGCGCCAACCCGTCCGTCGAATTCGCCGGCAACACCCAGCCGATGCCGTTGCCGTTGGTCGGCAACTCGCAGCCCGTCATGCGTGGCCCGCTGGCCGAGGCCGCCGGTGGCATCACCGAAGGCGACGACGGCGTGCCGCTGGAAGGCTCCAGCGACACCCCGCCAACCGTAACCACCTCCGCGCCGCCTGCAGGCGTTCCGGCCGGTCCTGCGCCGACACCGGTTCCTACCCCTGCCGCCAAACCGGCGCCAACCCCGGCACCGACACAGATCGCCACGGCCAAGCCTGCTCCGGCCACGCCAGCGCCAGCCGCGAAACCGGCTCCGACCCCGGCCAAACCGGCGACCGCTGCCAAGCCTGCCGACAAGCCAGTCACGGTGGCCAAAGCCGCCGGTGGCAGCTGGTACGCCGGTCAGCCGACCAGCAACTATGTCGTGCAGATCCTTGGCACCAGCTCGGAAACCACCGCTCAGAACTTCGTCAAGGAGCAGGGCGGCGAGTACCGTTATTTCAAGAAAGTCCTCAATGGCAAGCCGCTTTACGTGATCACCTACGGCAACTTTGCCAATCGTGATGCGGCCGTTTCTGCCATCAAGGCCTTGCCAGCGAAGGTTCAGGCTGGTAAACCTTGGCCTCGCACTGTCGCCAGCGTCCAACAGGAACTGGCAACAACTCGCTGAAGATTCGGCGGCCTTACCCAGGCCGCCTCTCCCGGCACCTCAAAATCTCCACGAGTGCGCGCCGCCTGAAAGGGCCGCGTGCCTTGTGGTGTCTGCGTCACAGTAGTTTTTGAGTCGTTGCGGTCAGAATTTAAAAAAGTTTTGACTAGCACAGCAGATCGCTTTAAACCTTTCACAAATGCGACATGAATTTGCGACAGTTCGTCGTCAAATTTGTGAGCCTCTGTGTCGCTGTGTACAATGACCACCCTTTTGCCCCCGCTAAGCCGGCGTACGTTCGGCGCGGAACGCAAGTGGTTGAATTGAAAAGAAATTTGCCTCGAATAGAGGCAGCCTGGTGAGAAAGTGTCTATGAAAGCAGGTCTGTACCAACCAGATGAATTCAAGGATAACTGCGGTTTCGGCCTGATAGCTCATATGCAGGGCGAGCCCAGTCATACCCTTTTGCAAACGGCCATCGAGGCCCTGACCTGCATGACCCACCGCGGTGGGATTAATGCCGACGGCAAGACCGGTGACGGTTGCGGTCTGCTGATTCAAAAACCCGACGCCTTCCTGCGAGCCATTGCCCAGGAAAGCTTCGGCGTCGAAATGCCCAAGCAATATGCAGTGGGCATGGTGTTCTTCAATCAGGATCCGGCCAAGGCCGAAGCCGCTCGCGAGAACATGAACCGCGAGATCCTTGCCGAAGGCCTGCAACTGATCGGCTGGCGCAAGGTGCCGATCGACACCAGCGTCCTCGGCCGTCTCGCCCTTGAGCGCCTGCCGCAGATCGAACAGGTCTACATTGGCGGCGAAGGCCTGAGCGATCAGGACATGGCGGTGAAGCTGTTCAGCGCCCGTCGCCGCTCGTCGGTGGCCAACGCCGCTGACACCGACCACTACATCTGCAGCTTTTCGCACAAGACCATCATCTATAAAGGCCTGATGATGCCGGCCGATCTGGCCGCGTTCTATCCAGACCTGAGTGACGAGCGCCTGCAAACCGCGATCTGCGTGTTCCACCAGCGTTTCTCCACCAACACCCTGCCGAAATGGCCGCTGGCACAGCCGTTCCGCTTCCTCGCCCACAACGGCGAAATCAACACCATCACCGGTAACCGCAACTGGGCGCAGGCCCGTCGGACCAAGTTCACCAACGATCTGATGGATCTGGAAGAGCTCGGCCCGCTGGTCAACCGTGTCGGTTCCGACTCCTCGAGCATGGACAACATGCTCGAACTGATGGTCACCGGTGGTATCGACCTGTTCCGTGGCGTGCGGATGATCATTCCGCCTGCGTGGCAGAACGTCGAAACCATGGACCCGGATCTGCGTGCATTCTACGAGTACAACTCGATGCACATGGAGCCATGGGACGGCCCGGCCGGCGTGGTGATGACCGATGGTCGCTACGCGGTGTGCCTGCTCGACCGTAACGGTCTGCGCCCGGCGCGCTGGGTGACCACCAAGAACGGTTTCATTACCCTCGCCTCGGAAATCGGCGTGTGGAACTACCAGCCTGAAGACGTGCTCGCCAAGGGCCGTGTCGGCCCGGGGCAGATCTTCGCCGTGGATACCGAAACCGGGCAGATCCTCGACACCGATGCGATCGACAACCGTTTGAAGTCCCGTCATCCGTATAAGCAATGGCTGCGCAAGAATGCCCTGCGCATTCAGGCGACCATGGAAGACAACGACCACGGTTCGGCTTTCTACGACGTCGATCAGCTCAAGCAGTACATGAAGATGTATCAGGTCACGTTCGAAGAGCGCGATCAGGTCCTGCGTCCGCTCGGCGAGCAAGGCTACGAAGCCGTGGGCTCGATGGGCGATGACACGCCGATGGCCGTGCTCTCGCAACGTGTGCGCACGCCGTACGACTATTTCCGTCAGCAGTTCGCGCAGGTGACCAACCCGCCGATCGACCCGCTGCGGGAAGCGATCGTGATGTCGCTGGAAATCTGCCTCGGTGCCGAGCGCAACATTTTCCAGGAGTCGCCGGAACACGCCTCGCGCGTGATCCTCAGCTCGCCGGTGATCTCGCCGGCCAAGTGGCGCTCGCTGATGAACCTCGACCGTCCGGGTTTCGAACGGGCGATCATCGACCTCAACTACGACGAAAGCCTCGGCCTCGAAGCGGCGATCCGCAACGTTGCCGATCAGGCTGAAGAAGCTGTGCGCGCCGGGCGTACCCAGATCGTCCTCAGCGACCGTCATATCGCCCCGGGCAAGCTGCCGATCCACGCTTCGCTGGCGACCGGTGCCGTGCACCACCGCCTGACCGAGAAAGGCCTGCGTTGCGATTCCAACATCCTCGTTGAAACCGCGACCGCCCGTGACCCGCATCACTTCGCGGTGCTGATCGGTTTCGGCGCCTCGGCGGTCTATCCGTTCCTGGCCTACGAAGTGCTGGGTGACCTGATCCGTACCGGTGAAGTGCTGGGCGACCTCTATGAGGTGTTCAAGAACTACCGCAAAGGCATCACCAAAGGCCTGCTGAAGATCCTGTCGAAGATGGGTATCTCGACCATCGCTTCGTACCGTGGTGCGCAGCTCTTCGAGGCCATTGGTCTGTCCGAAGAAGTCTGCGAGCTGAGCTTCCGTGGCGTGCCGAGCCGGATCAAGGGCGCGCGCTTCGTCGACATCGAAGCCGAGCAGAAAGCCCTCGCCGTCGAAGCCTGGAGCCCGCGCAAGCCGATCCAGCAGGGCGGTCTGCTGAAGTTCGTCCACGGTGGCGAATATCACGCGTACAACCCGGACGTGGTCAACACCCTGCAAGCCGCTGTGCAGCAGGGCGACTACGCCAAGTTCAAGGAATACACCTCGCTGGTGGACAACCGTCCGGTGTCGATGATTCGCGACCTGTTCAAGGTCAAGACCCTCGACACGCCGCTGGACATCAGTGAAGTCGAGCCGCTGGAGTCGGTGCTCAAGCGATTCGATTCCGCCGGTATCTCGCTGGGCGCACTGTCGCCGGAAGCTCACGAAGCCTTGGCCGAAGCCATGAACCGCCTCGGCGCGCGTTCCAACTCCGGCGAAGGTGGTGAAGATCCGGCGCGTTACGGCACGATCAAGAGCTCGAAAATCAAGCAGGTTGCCACCGGCCGTTTCGGTGTAACCCCGGAATACCTGGTCAACGCCGAAGTGCTGCAGATCAAGGTCGCGCAGGGCGCCAAGCCGGGCGAGGGCGGGCAACTGCCGGGCGGCAAGGTCAACGGGCTGATCGCCAAGCTGCGTTACGCAGTGCCGGGCGTGACCCTGATTTCGCCACCGCCGCACCACGACATCTACTCGATCGAAGACTTGTCACAGTTGATTTTTGACTTGAAGCAGGTCAACCCGCAGGCGCTGGTTTCGGTGAAACTCGTAGCTGAAGCGGGCGTCGGCACCATCGCCGCCGGTGTGGCCAAGGCCTATGCGGACTTGATCACTATCTCCGGCTACGACGGTGGCACCGGTGCTTCGCCGCTGACCTCGATCAAGTACGCCGGCGCGCCGTGGGAACTCGGCCTGGCTGAAACCCACCAGACCCTGCGCGGCAACGACCTGCGCGGCAAAGTCCGGGTGCAGACCGACGGCGGCCTGAAAACCGGCCTCGACGTGATCAAGGCAGCCATTCTCGGTGCTGAGAGCTTCGGCTTCGGTACCGCACCGATGATCGCACTGGGCTGCAAATACCTGCGCATCTGCCACCTGAACAACTGCGCCACTGGCGTCGCGACGCAGAACGAGAAACTGCGCAAGGATCACTACATCGGCACCGTCGACATGGTGGTGAATTTCTTCACCTACGTCGCCGAAGAAACCCGCGAGTGGCTGGCCAAACTCGGTGTGCGCTCCCTCGAAGAGCTGATCGGTCGCACCGATCTGCTGGAAATCCTCGAAGGCCAGACCGCCAAGCAACATCACCTGGACCTGACGCCGCTGCTGGGTAGCGATCACATCCCGGCAGACAAACCGCAGTTCTGCGGCGTTGAGCGTAACCCGCCGTTCGACAAAGGTCTGCTGGCGGAGAAGATGGTCGAGCTGGCCTCGTCGGCAATCAACGACCTCAGCGGTGCCGAGTTCGAGCTGGACATCTGCAACTGCGACCGTTCGATCGGCGCCCGGATCTCCGGCGAAATCGCGCGCAAGCACGGCAACCAAGGCATGGCCAAAGCGCCGATCACCTTCCGCTTCAAGGGCACTGCCGGTCAGAGCTTCGGTGTGTGGAACGCCGGCGGTCTGAACATGTACCTGGAAGGCGACGCCAACGACTACGTCGGCAAAGGCATGACCGGTGGCAAGCTGACCATCGTGCCGCCGAAGGGCAGCGTTTATAAAACTCAGGAAAGCGCCATTATCGGCAACACCTGCCTGTACGGCGCCACTGGCGGCAAGTTGTTCGCCGCCGGCACCGCAGGCGAGCGTTTCGCCGTGCGTAACTCCGGTGCCCACACCGTCGTGGAAGGCACTGGCGATCACTGCTGCGAGTACATGACCGGTGGTTTCGTCTGCGTGCTGGGCAAGACCGGTTACAACTTCGGCTCTGGCATGACCGGTGGTTTCGCCTACGTGCTTGATCAGGACAACACCTTCGTTGACCGGGTCAATCACGAACTGGTGGAGATCCAGCGGATCAGCGGCGAGGCCATGGAAGCCTATCGCAGCCATCTGCAGAACGTGCTGAACGAGTACGTCGCCGAAACCGACAGCGAGTGGGGTCGTGAACTCGCCGAGAACCTCGACGATTACGTGCGTCGTTTCTGGTTGGTCAAACCGAAGGCAGCGAGTCTGAAATCTCTGCTCTCCAGTACGCGGGCAAGCCCACAGTGAAGCAGCTGCAAGCTTCAAGCGACAAGCTAGAAGCTTGCGCGGTGAGGCGGATTAATTTGATTTTCTTGCAGCTTGAAGCTTGTAGCTTGAAGCTGTCGTGTACGAGGTTTTGAAGATGGCCGAACGTCTCAGTAACGACTTTCAATTCATCGATGTCGGGCGCAAGGATCCGAAGAAGAAACTGTTGCGTCAACGCAAGAAAGAGTTCGTTGAAATCTACGAACCGTTCAAACCCCAGCAGTCGGCCGATCAGGCCCACCGCTGCCTGGGTTGCGGCAACCCGTATTGCGAATGGAAGTGCCCGGTGCACAACTTCATTCCAAACTGGCTGAAGCTGGTGGCCGAGGGCAACATTCTTCAGGCCGCCGAGCTGTCGCACCAGACCAACACCCTGCCGGAAGTCTGCGGCCGGGTGTGCCCGCAGGATCGTCTGTGCGAGGGTGCCTGCACCCTCAACGACGGTTTCGGCGCGGTGACCATCGGTTCGGTCGAGAAGTACATCACCGACACCGCGTTCGCCATGGGCTGGCGCCCGGACATGTCCAAGGTCAAGCCGACCGGCAAACGTGTCGCGATCATCGGCGCAGGCCCGGCGGGTCTGGGTTGTGCCGACGTGCTGGTGCGTGGCGGCGTAACCCCGGTGGTGTTCGACAAGAACCCGGAAATCGGTGGCCTGCTGACCTTCGGCATCCCCGAGTTCAAGCTGGAAAAGACCGTGCTGAGCAATCGTCGCGAAGTCTTCACCGGCATGGGCATCGAGTTCCGTCTGAACACCGAAGTCGGCAAAGACGTGACCATGGAACAACTGCTCGCCGAGTACGATGCGGTGTTCATGGGCATGGGCACCTACACCTACATGAAGGGCGGCTTTGCCGGTGAGGACCTGCCGGGCGTCTACGACGCGCTGGATTTCCTGATCGCCAACGTCAACCGCAACCTGGGCTTCGAAAAGTCGCCGGAAGATTTCGTCGACATGAAGGGCAAGAAGGTCGTGGTACTCGGCGGCGGCGACACGGCGATGGACTGCAACCGCACCTCGATCCGCCAGGGCGCCAAGTCGGTGACCTGTGCCTATCGTCGTGACGAAGCGAACATGCCCGGCTCGCGCAAAGAGGTGAAGAACGCCAAGGAAGAAGGCGTCAAATTCCTCTACAACCGCCAGCCGATCGCTATCGTTGGTGAAGACAAGGTCGAAGGCGTGAAAGTGGTCGAGACCCGTCTCGGCGAACCGGACGCCCGTGGCCGTCGTAGCCCCGAGCCGATCCCGGGTTCCGAAGAGATCATCCCGGCCGACGCCGTGGTCATCGCCTTCGGCTTCCGCCCGAGCCCGGCACCGTGGTTCGAACAGTTCGAGATCCAGACCGACAGCCAGGGCCGCGTTGTTGCGCCCGAGCAAGGTCAGTACAAGCACCAGACCAGCAACCCGAAAATCTTCGCCGGCGGCGACATGGTGCGCGGTTCCGACCTGGTGGTGACGGCGATCTTCGAAGGGCGCAATGCGGCTGAAGGGATCCTTGATTACCTGGGTGTCTAACCCCGGCGCCTGAGCCAAACGCAATGCCCCTGTGGGAGCGAGCCTGCTCGCGAACGCGGTCTGTCAGCCAACTTCAATGTTGGATGTGCCGGCCTCTTCGCGAGCAGGCTCGCTCCCACAGTTGTTTTGGGGTGTTGCGGAAAATCGTGTTCCAGCGCGACAAATTGACCCGATAGACAAAAGGCTGACCCACATCCGTGCCTTTTGCCTCGCGCTCTGAGAAAATGCCCGCACTTTTTTTCCGGATGCCGACATGACTGCCCTGAAGAACGACCGTTTCCTCCGCGCCCTGCTCAAGCAACCCGTTGACGTCACCCCTGTGTGGATGATGCGCCAGGCCGGTCGCTACCTGCCGGAGTACCGCGCCAGCCGCGCCCATGCCGGCGACTTCATGAGCCTGTGCATGAATCCGGAATTCGCCTGCGAAGTCACCCTGCAACCGCTCGACCGCTACCCGCAACTGGACGCGGCGATTCTGTTTTCCGACATCCTCACGATTCCCGATGCCATGGGCCAGGGCCTGTACTTCGAGACCGGTGAAGGCCCGCGCTTCAAAAAAGTCGTCAGCACCCTCGCTGACATCGAAGCGTTGCCGATCCCTGATCCGCACAAAGACCTCGGCTACGTCATGGATGCGGTCAGCACCATCCGCCGCGAACTCAACGGCCGCGTGCCGTTGATCGGCTTCTCCGGCAGCCCGTGGACTCTCGCGACGTACATGGTCGAAGGCGGCTCGTCGAAAGACTTCCGCAAGACCAAAGCGATGCTCTACGACAACCCGCAAGCCATGCACCTGCTGCTCGACAAGCTGGCGCAGTCGGTGACCTCCTACCTCAACGGCCAGATCATGGCCGGTGCACAAGCGGTGCAGATCTTCGATACCTGGGGCGGCAACCTGTCGGCGGCGGCGTATCAGGAATTCTCCCTGGCCTACATGAAGAAAATCGTCAGCGGCCTGATTCGCGAGAACGACGGGCGCAAATTGCCGGTGATTCTCTTCACCAAGAACGGCGGCCTGTGGCTGGAAAGCATCGCCGAAGCCGGCGCCGACGCCCTCGGCCTGGACTGGACCTGCGACATCGGCAACGCCCGTGCCCGCGTCGGCGACAAGGTCGCGTTGCAAGGCAACATGGACCCGACCGTGCTCTACGCCAAACCGGAAGCGATCCGCACTGAAGTCGGACGCATTCTGGCCAGCTACGGCAAGGGCAGCGGCCACGTGTTCAACCTTGGCCACGGCATCACGCCTGAGGTTGATCCTGAACATGCCGGCGCGTTCCTGCGTGCGGTGCATGAGCTGTCGGCGCAGTATCACGAGTGATCAGCGCACAATAAAAAACGCCCGGCCAATGCCGGGCGTTTTCTTTTGCACGATCTAATGTCGTACCCAAATCAACTATGGGAGCGAGCCTGCTCGCGAAAGCGGAGTGTCATTCAACACTGATGTTGCCTGACACAATGCCTTCGCGAGCAGGCTCGCTCCCACATGGTTTTATGTCAGGCTTTGACGCCCTGCAACGGCGGCAACTTCGCCAGCTTTAACGCCACCAGCAGGGCAATCAGCAACAACGCACCAATGAACAGGCCGATGCCATTCCACCCACCCAGATGCCAGAACACCCCGCCCGCCGTCCCGGCAATGCTCGACCCGGCGTAGTAACTGAACAGATACAGCGACGACGCCTGGCCCTTGGCAGTTAGCGCGCGCCGGCCGATCCAACTGCTCGCCACCGAATGCGCGGCGAAGAAGCCGAAAGTGAACACCAGCATGCCGACGATCACCAGCAACAACGAAGTGAACATGGTCAGTGCCAGTCCGGCGAACATCAGCGCAATGGTCGCCCAGAGCACTTTGCGCCGCCCCAGTTTGTCCGCCAGCGAACCGATCTTCGCCGAGCTGTAGATCCCCGACAGGTAGACCACCGAGAGCAATCCGACAAATACCTGATCGAGGTTGTACGGCGCAGCCAGCAAGCGGTAGCCGATGTAGTTGAACAACGTGACAAACGCGCCCATCAGCACAAACGCTTCAAGAAACAGCAGCGGCAGGCCGGCGTCGCGAAAGTGCATGGTGAAGCCGTCGAGCAGGCTGCGCGGGTGCAGCGAGCGGGCGCGGAAGTTGCGCGACTCCGGGAGGATCTTCCAGAACACCGCCGCCGCGATCAGCGCCAGACCGCCAATCACCAGCATCGCCGTGTGCCAGCTGACGAAGTCGATCAGCACGCCAGTAATCAAGCGTCCGCTCATCCCGCCGATTGCGTTGCCGCCGATGTACAAACCCATCGCCAACCCAATGTGTTGTGGATGGATTTCTTCGCTCAGATAGGTCATCGCCACCGCGGCCAGGCCGCTCAATGACAGGCCGATCAGCGCGCGCATGATCAATACGCCGTGCCAGCTCGGCATCATCGAACTGGCGATGGTGCACAACGCGGCAGCGAACAATGCCGCGACCATCACCGGTTTACGCCCGATGCGGTCGGAAATTGGCCCGGTGATCAGCAGACCAAAGGCCAACATGCCGGTCGCCACCGAGAGGATCAGACTGCTCTGCGCCGCGTTGATCCCGTATTCGTGGGACAGCAGCGGCATCATCGGTTGTACGCAGTAGAGCAGGGCAAACGTCGCAAAGCCGCCACAGAACAGCGCCAGTACCGTGCGCATGAACGCCGGTGTGCCTTTTTCGATGTAGATCTCTTGCAGCTCGGCGAGGGCATCGTCGCCGGCAGAGGGCGGGATTTCGTGGGCAAGGGGCGCGACAGCAGTTTTCACTTCAGACCTCGGAAAGCACAGCCGGGCAGGCAATGAAAAAATCATATAGCTGGCTAATGTTTCTATCCAATATATTGTTCGACCTGTTTGATAGCTTCAGCGACCTAATGGGAATTCTATGGAATTGCGTCATCTGCGTTACTTCATTGCCGTCGCCGAAGAACTGCATTTTGGCCGGGCCGCACAGGTGCTGGGCATCTCCCAGCCACCACTGAGCCAACAAATCCAGGCGCTGGAACAGCAGCTCGGCGCACGCCTGTTCGAGCGCACCAATCGTCGGGTCGAGTTGAGCGAAGCGGGCAGGTTGTTTCTGCAAGAGGCGCGGCTGGTACTGGCGCAGGTCGACAAGGCTGCGGATGTCGCCCGCCGTGCGCAACTTGGTGAGCTGGGTGAGTTGAAGATTGGCTTCACCTCGTCGGCACCGTTCAACTCGACGATTCCGCAGGCGATTTTTTCCTTTCGTCAGCGCTTTCCGGCGGTGCATCTGAACCTGCGCGAAATGAGCAGCACCATGGTCGCCGATGCCTTGGTGGACGAGTCGATCGAAGTCGGCATCATGCGCCCGCTCGGATTGCCAGATTCACTGAGTGTTGTGGAGTTGATGCGCGAGCCGTTAGTGGCGGTGCTCAGTTCCAAGCATCCAATGGCCCAAGGTAGCGATGAAGGCCTTTTTCTCTCGGCGCTGGCGCTGGAACCGTTCGTATTTTTCCCACGCAGCTATGGCAGCGGACTCTATGCACAACTGCTCAGTCTGGCCCGTGACGCCGGCTTCAGCCCGCACTTTGCCCAAGAGGCTGGTGAGGCGATGACCATCATCGGTTTGGTGGCGGCGGGCTTGGGTGTGTCAGTGCTGCCGGCGTCCTACCAACGCATGCGCATCGACGGCGTGGTCTATCGACCCCTGCTCGATCCCGAAGCGATCTCAGCGGTGTGGCTGGTGCAGCGCAAAGATCAGAAATCGCCGATGGCCAAGGCGTTTGTCGAACTGCTTACCCGCAAGGTTGAACCGTTGACGGTGTGAAGGCGTCGGCCCAAACATCACAGATTTCAGGGCAACCGCACCAAATCCCCCTTCAAAGCCACCCGGGTAACAAAAACTCCTGCCCGGCACTCGTAGGTATTCAAATCCTTGCGCACATGCTCGTCGTAGTAACTGACGATATTCACAACCGCATTCGCCCCGACGCGCTTGGCATCAGCCTGCAATTTGATCAGATTCGACTGCAACACCCATTCACAGGAAGCCTGATCGCTCTTGTTGAAGCCGTTGGTTTTCAAATCACTGACCACCCCTCGGCGCAGCAACTGCTGAGTGCCCTGCGGCCCGTTGCCGATCAGGTAGAACTTCACACTGCCATCCAGCCGACCGGCGCGAATCGCGTCCGACAGCACGGTTTCGAAAGGCATGTACATGAGGTTGGTGGCATGGCTGGCACTGGGCAGTAGCGCGAAAAGCGCTGCGGCGATCAGGGCTTTCACTTGCATGGTCATCTCCTTTGACGGTGAAAGAGACTGCGAGGGCAGGTTACGGTGCTGCGACCTGCATCAGCGAGTGTAGATGCTGTTCAATCACCGCAAAAAAAAAGGGCACCAAACGGCGCCCTTTGTCATTTCTGGCGTTTACTGAACCTTCGCCAGATCGCCCTTCAACGCAACGCCCGCCATGATCGCGCCGGCGTGGCATTCGTAGGTTTGCGCGTCCTTGCGCTCGTTGCTCTTGTAGAAGCTGACGATGTTGGTCACGGCATTGGCGCCGGCGTTTTTCGCCGCCTGGTGGAGGCTGATGATTGCCGATTGGGCGACCCACTCGCAGGCAACTTCGTCGGACTTGTTGAAGGCGTTGGTTTTCTTGTTGGTCACGGCGCCGGGGCTGACCACGGTGACTTTGCCGGCCGGGGTGTTGCCGGCCAGATAGAATTTCACGCTGCCGTCGATCTTGCCCGAGCGGGTGGCTTCGGCGACGGCTTTGTCCAATGGCAGGTAGACCGCCGTATCGCGGGCCTGGCTGACCGCCGGCAAGGTGCAGAGCAGCAGGGTGGCAGCGGCGAGTTTCTTGAAGTGCATGAAGGTCTCCTTGACCTGGATTGATTCGGTTATGCCCAGCGGCGGAAGATCAACGAAGTGTTGACGCCGCCGAAAGCGAAATTGTTGTTCATCACATAGTCGTGCCGCATGTGGCGGAATTCGCCGCGCAGGTAATCGAGCTTGCCGCAGTGCGGGTCGACCTCGTCGAGGTTGAAGGTGTGCACGTACTGATCGCGATTCATCATCTCGATGCTGAACCACGACTCCAGCGCACCGCAGGCGCCGAGGGTGTGGCCGAGGAAACTCTTCTGCGAGCTGATCGGCATGTGTTCGCCGAACAGGCTGCTGGTGGCCAGCGTTTCGGCGATGTCGCCCTGTTCGGTCGCGGTGCCGTGGCCGTTCACATAGCCGATGGCGTCCGGGGTGAGTCCGGCATCTTCCAGGGCCAGCTCCATGGCGCGGCGCATCGTGACCTGTTCCGGGCGCGTGGTGTGCTGGCCGTCGGCGTTGCTGCCGAAACCAACGATTTCCGCGTGAATGTGCGCGCCACGGGCGAGGGCATGCTCCAGCTCTTCAAGCACCAGCATGCCGCTACCTTCACCGATCACCAGGCCGTCGCGGCCCTTGTCGTAGGGGCGTGGACTGGTCTGTGGGGCATCGTTTTTCAGGCTGGTGGCGTAGAGCGCGTCGAACACCATGGCTTCGGTCGGGCACAGTTCTTCGGCGCCGCCGGCGAGCATCAATGGCAGGCGGCCGAACTTGATTGCCTCGTAGGCATAGCCGATGCCCTGGCTGCCGCTGGTGCAGGCGCTGGAGGTGGGGATCAGGCGCCCGGTGAGGCCGAAGAAAATGCTGATATTGGCGGCGGTGGTGTGCGGCATCATCCGCACGTAGGAATTGGCGTTCAGCCCCTCGGCCACCGAGTTGAGCAGCATGTTGCCGAAGGCTTTGATTTCGTCAGTGCTGCCAGTGGACGAGCCACAGGCGACGCCCATGCGCCCGTCCTTGATCGATTCGTCACCGAGCAGGCCAGCATCGGCCAGAGCCTTTTCTGCTGCGCCGACCGCCAGTCGCGAAACCCGGCCCATGCTGCGCAACTGCTTGCGGGTCCAGTGCGACGGGACGAGAAAATCATCGATGGGCCCGGCCAGACGCGTGTTCAGCTCAGTGAATCGATCCCACTCGTCCATGCGGCGAATGCCGCTGCGATTGGCTGCGAAATTGCCGGCAATGGTCGGCCAGTCGCTGCCCAGCGAGGTGATGCCGGCCATGCCGGTGACGACAACGCGCTTCATCAGCACAGGCCTCCGTTGACCGCCAGGACCTGGCGGGTGATGTACGAGGCTTCCGCCGACATCAGGAAATTCACCGCAGCGGCCACTTCTTCAGGGGTGCCCATGCGCTGCGCGGGGATCATTTTCATCAGTTCCTCCACCGGCACGTTTTCGTCGAGCATGGCCGTGTCGATCAGGCCAGGGGCGACGCAGTTAACGGTGATTTTGCGCTTGCCCAGCTCGATCGCCAATGCCTTCGCTGCGCCGATCACGCCGGCCTTGGAGGCACTGTAATTGACCTGGCCACGGTTGCCGATCAGGCCCGAGACCGAGGTGATGCAGACGATGCGTCCGGCGGCGCGACGACGGATCATCGGCATCATCACCGGGTGCAGAACGTTGTAGAAACCGTCGAGGTTGGTGCGCAGGACCACGTCCCAATCGTCATCGCTCAGCGCCGGAAACGCGCCGTCGCGGGTCAGCCCGGCGTTGAGTACCACGCCGTAGTAGGCGCCGTGGTTTTCGACGTCGGCTTCGAGAATGCTTTTGCAGACTTCGCGGTCGGCGACATCGAATTGCAGGATGCGTGCGCGGCGCCCCAGTGCTTCGATTTCGGCCTGCACCGCTTGGGCTTCAGTCATGCCGCTGCGGCAATGCAGGACGATGTCATGCCCGGCCTGCGCCAGACGCAAGGCAATGGCGCGGCCGATGCCACGGCTGGAGCCGGTGACCAGTACGGATTCAGTCATCGTGCGACTCCTTCGTCTGTTGCAGATATTGGTTGGCTTGCGGCGGACGGAACACGTTCAGCCGCGCGCTGGCATGTACGCCGTCGCCGTGGATATGGCATTCGAATACGCCCATGCCGTTGTCGTCTTCCAGTGAGCGCAGGCCATGGATGCTCAGCTCGCTGCCGGGCGCAAAGGCTTGGACATTGCACTCGAATTTGCGCGTGCCGAGGAGAAAGCCCAGCTCCACCGGATTGCCTTTTTGCCGCGCGTGACAACCGGCGAAAGCGGCGACACTCTGCGCCATCAGTTCGACGCCGACCCACGCCGGCAGGCTGCCGTCGGGCAGGTTGAACAGGCCGTCCGGCTTGACCGTCAGGCGGGTGAAGATCTGCTCGTCATCGAAGCGCTCGATGGCGTCGATCAGAATCATGTCGCCGGCGTGCGGCAGCAGTTCGGCGAGCGGCCAGTGGCTCATGGGGCGTCTCCGATTATCAGGCTGACGTTGTTGCCGCCGAAGGCAAACGAGTTGCTCATCAGGTAGCGCGGTGCAATGGACGTCAGGCGTTCGTTCGCGGTCACCCAGTTGAGCGGCGGCAGCGCGGGATCGGCCTGGCCATCCCAGATGTGCGGCGGCAACGCCTGTTCAGGGTTTTCGGCACTCAGGCTCAGCCAGCAGAACGCCGCTTCCAGCGCGCCGGCCGCGCCGAGGGTGTGACCGGTCAGCGGCTTGGTTGACGAGCAGGCGACGCCTTCGGGAAACAGCGCCGCGACCGCCAGGCTTTCCATGGCGTCGTTGTGCGCAGTGGCGGTGCCGTGCAGGTTCAGGTAGTTGATTTGCCCGGCATGCAGATGAGCGCGGCCAAGGGCTTTTTGCATCGCTTGCAGGGCGCCGCGACCGCTCGGCTCCGGCGCGGAAATATGGTGCGCATCCGAGCTGGCGCCCGCACCCAGCAAGGCGATTCCCGGGCCTTCGTCGCGCTGTTTGCTCATCACGAACAGCACCGCTGCTTCGCCGATATTGATGCCGTCGCGGTTGGCGGAAAACGGATTGCAGCGTTCATCTGAAACGGCTTCCAGCGAAGAAAAACCGTTCAACGTGAGCTTGCACAGACTGTCGACGCCGCCGCACAGCACCGCGTCGCACAGGCCCAGATCGAGCAGGCGCTGAGCGCTCATCAGCGCGCGGGCGCTGGAGGTGCAGGCGGTGGAAATCACGTAGGCCGGGCCGCTCAGTTGCAGCCACTCAGCGAGGAAATTCGCCGGGGCACCGAGTTCCTGCTGGCGATAGTCGTATTCGCGGGGAAACTGCTGCTCGCGGATGTAATGCGCCAGACCCCGGCTGGCCTCGTCGATGCCCGAGGTGCTGGTGCCTAGCACCACGCCAATGCGCTCACGGCCATAGGTCTGGATCGCGCGGTTGATGTCGTCACGAATCTGCAGCGCGGCTTCCAGCAGCAGTTGGTTGTTGCGACTGCTGTGCTCGATCAATTCGGCCGGGATCGCCGCCAATTCACCGTGCACGCCGGCGACAGGCAGCTCACGTTCAGCGACCCAGCCAGACTCGCGGCGCATGCCCGAACAGTCGCCGGCAAACAGATTGCGCGCGACTTCAGACTTGTCGCGGCCCAGGGCGCAGATCACGCCGAGGGCATTCAGGTAAGCGGTCATGGCGTCGATTCACCTAACTGGGAAACGCGATAGTGCGGGCCTTGGGGCAGATTCAATTGGAAGCTCAACGGTTGTGAATAGCGGACGTTCCAGCGTGCCGGCAGTGAGCGCTGATCGGTTGTTTGCCGGGCGTCGGGATAGTTGCGCAGCAGCTCGGCGGAAGGCGTCAAAGCGAACAGCAATGCGCCGAACAGCTCCCGTGCCTCGGGATTGGGCGGCAGCAGACCGTCGGCCTGCCAGTGCCCGTTGATCAGTTGCTGGCGGGCCTGGGGAATGCCCAGCGGATCCATCATCGACCAGCGCGTGCCGGCGCCTTCGCGCTGGATCACCAGCAGCCAGTCCTGACGCTGCCCGGCCTGCTCGCGCTCGATGTGCAGTTGTAGCGGCAGGGGCAGCGTCGGGTTGGCCGCTGGTAGTGGCGGCTGGCTGGCGCAGGCGCTGAGCAGCAAGGCTGACAAAACGATCACCAGCCACGCAGCAATCCCTGTGGGAGCGAGCCTGTTCGCGAATGCAATCTGACATTCGCCACCTTTGCTGACTGATACACCGCTTTCGCGAGCAGGCTCGCTCCCACAGGGTTTCAGGTGTTCAGATCGATAGCCGTACATCAGACGGTTTCCTGCAATGGCTTGCGCGCGACGACATTCACCAGCGTCTCTTCGCGCTCACCGAATGGCTTGGGTTTGCTCAACCTCAACCGTTCCAGCAAACCAAAATCCTTCGACCGGCTCCACCACAGATAGGGGTAGGAAACATTGCGCTCGGCAAACTCGAAACCCTGCTCGCGGATCATCTGCAGATAGCCGGCGGCGCTCTTCTGCACTTGCATCGGATGGCGGAACAGCCAGCGAATCACCCAGGTATCAATGTAAGCCTCGGTGGACTCGGCGAACAGCAGATAGCCGCCCGGCTTGAGCACGCGATAGAACTCGGCCAAGGCCTTTTCCTGCTCGACCAGATGATGGAAAGTCTGGTGACAGAACAGCAGATCGACGCTGGCATCGGCGACGTTGAGCGTGGCGCAATCGCTGCCGATCAACTCGACTGGCATGTCCAGGCGCGTGGCCTCTTCGGCACTGAGTTGCAAGCTGTGCGGGTCGGCGTCGACGCCGATCAGGCGCTGCGGGGCAAAGGTCTGGTGCAGGTGGCCGAACGACTTGCCCTGACCGCAACCGGCGTCCAGCAGCACCGGGTGTTCCGGCAGCGGCTCACTGAATAATCCACGCAGATCGTTGATCGCCACCCGCAGCACATGGTGCTGCCAGGTGTGGCTGCGCAGGAACCAGAGGCCGAAGCGGGTTTCCTCGACGTAACTGTCGCTCAAGTAATTCATGAGGCGTTCTGCGCGCAGAGTTGGGAAATCATCTTCAGCCGGCGCCGCGCTTCACTGACGAACGGGTTGCGCTCGTCCCAAGCGTAACCGGCGAGGATCGAGCAGATCATCCGGCGAATTTCCGCCTGGCTGTCCTCATAGAAAATCACGTCCTGGAAGGTGCCGGCGTACCAGCCTTCGACATAGCAGCGGAAGGTGTCGACACCGCGTTTCAACGGCTCGGCAAATTCACGTTGCCAGTCGACCGCTTCCCCCTGCAACTGACGATGCAGCACGCCGGCAGCCATGCTCGCCGAACGCATGGCAATGGTCACGCCGGAGGAGAACACCGGGTCGAGGAATTCTGCGGCGTTGCCCAGCAGCGCGAAGCCCGGGCCGTGCAGGGTTTTCACATTGGCCGCGTAGCCGCCGAGGGTGCGCGCCGGGGTGTCCCAGACCGCGTTATCGAGAACCCCGGCGAGGCTTGGCGTCTCGGCGATAAAACTGCGCAGGCAGGCATCGAGGTCGCTGTCGCGTCCTGAGAAATGTTCCTCAGCCGCCACCACGCCCACCGAGCAGCGGCCGTTGCTGAACGGGATGGTCCAGAACCACACATCGCGATGCTCGGGATGTGTAGTGACGAGGATTTTTTCGCGGTCGAACGCCGGATTGTCGATGTGATCTTCAACGTGGGTGAACACGGCCTGACGCACCGGGAAATTCGAAGGCGCTTCGAGGTCGAGCAGGCGCGACAACACGCGGCCATAGCCGCTGGCATCGAGGACGAAATCGGCTTCGACGCGGTACTCGCTGCCATCTTCGCGGCGCACATCAAGGAGTGGTTTCGCCTGATCGAAATCGACGCTGACGATCGCATCGCCATAGCGGATTTCCGCACCTTGCAATGCCGCTTGATCGGCCAGCAACTTGTCGAAATCGGCGCGCTGCACCTGGAATGTGGTCGGCTTGCCGGCGGTGAAGGTGTCGCCAAAATCGAAAGCGCTGTAGCGCTCGCCCCAGGCAAACGCCGCGCCGGTCTTGCGCTGGAACCCGGCGGCGTTGACGGCGTCGAGCATGCCGGCTTCTTCGACGAAATCCAGGCAGTGGCTGAGCAGGCTTTCGCCAATGGAGAAGCGCGGGAAGTGCTGGCGCTCGAGCACCAGCACATCGTGACCCTTGCGCTTGAGCAGGGCGGCGGCGATAGCGCCGGACGGGCCGGCACCGATGATCACGACCTGACGGGATTCCATTTCAACGATTGGCACGTGAGCTCCGGGGCAAGGGATTGTTCAGATTCAGAGGCGCGCGATGCAGGCCGGTCAGGGCCGGCAGCAGCGTCGCGATCAGGCCCATCAGCATCAGCGCGAAATACAGCGCCGGGGTGATGAGCTGTTGTTGCAACAACAGATTGAGAAAGACGATTTCGCTGAGGCCGCGAATGTTCAACAGCACGCTTTCGCGCCAGCGACTGGCGCCAGCGAACGAGGCGCCAGCCCAACCGAGGCCGAGCCAGTTACCGAGCAGTTTACTGGCAATCGGCAACAGCAGCAGCGCCGCCCATTGCCCGGCGTCGAGGCTGGCGAGGGCGCTGTGCACGTCGATCTGGACGATGCCGAACGTGAGGAACAGCGGGATTGCGATCCACGTTTGCAAGCGGCTCATCCAGCGCGCCGGCAACGGCAGCACCAACGGCACCTTCAGCAGCGCCATGCACAGCAGATAGCCGATGCCGAAAATCAGCGCGTTGAGTGTGTAATGTTCGGCCATGACCAGCAGGGCGAAGAAGCCGAGGCTGTAAGTCAGTGGGCGACGAACGCGCAGCAGGTGCAAAAGCAGCGGCACGCCGGCCATGGCCACGGGCAGCAACAGGCTGCTCAGGTGCAGGCTGCCCTGGGCGAGGCCGAACAGCGTCCAGCAGGTCAGGTCGATGATAATTGCGGTCTGCACCAGACGCCGTGTGGCGGCGGGTGGGTAATCGATGTGACGCAGGTACAGGTACAACACCGGGATCGCCGTAATCGCGAAGACCAGTCCGATGGCCAGTGCGTTGAGCCACGGCTGCGACGGCAGCAACCAATACGCGACCGCCAGCCCGCAAGCGAACGGCACAGCGAAACTCGGCACAGCGATTTTTACGCTCTGGCGATCCAGACGCAGATCGATGACATCGCTGAGGATGTGCCCGAGCAGCAAGGCGAAGCTCAGGCTGTAGAGGTTTTTCAGCCAGTGCGGAGCGATCAGTTGTGCGCCGCTGAGCTGCCAGCCCGGTTCGATCCAGAAATACATCAGCAACGGCAAACCGAAGCTCGCCAGCAGCAACTGACTGACGATCGGAATCAGGCCGAAATGCCGGCCGACCCGGGTCGCCAGCGCAAACAGCGCCAAGGCCAGCAACCAGAAGCCGAAGACCATCATGCGCTTGTCTCCGCAGCCGGTTCATGGCGCCCGGCCCACGGCGCGAGCATGAAGCTGAACGCCAGACCGAGACTGACCGACAGGCCGAAGTTGCTCACCGCCGGCGTGCTCGAAACCGCCAGCAGACCGAACGACAGCCACGTCGTCACGGCGGCGAGCAAGGTACCGAGCAGGCTCACCGCCGCGCCGCCGACCTGTTCACGCATGAGAATTGCGTAATCGACGCTGATCGCCGTCACCAGCAGCAGGCCGAACAGGCTGAACAGGGTCAGCGGCTGACCGAGCCAGCCGAGGCTGGCCAGACTGCACAGCGCCGCCAGCAGTGGCAGGGCGACGATACGCAACGCGCCAGTCAGGCCGAAAGGCAAGATCAACACCAGCACGATCAGCGCGCAGGAGGCCAGTTTCAGTTCGGCGGCGCTGACCTGTGTGGCGGCAAACACCCTGTTCAGATCACCGAGGCGATCAACCAGCACCACTCCCGGCAAGTCCAGTGCCTGCACGCGCAGCAATGACGGATTGTTCAAGCCCTGCAGGCTGGTGATTGCTGCAACGCCGTCTTCAGTCGAGCCAAGCCATAGCGTGCGATACGGCTCACCGAGCGGGCCAGCCAGCGCGGCGTCGATGTCTTCGGCGGGCAGGGTCTGCAATTGCTGCAATTCGTTTTGCAACGCCGTCACCGGCACGCTGAGATCGAGCAGCGGTTGCCAGAACGACGGCAGCTTGTTCAGTGACTCGCGCACTTGCTGTTGCTGGCTCGGCGCGCTGACCAGTTGATCGAGGGCCAGAAAACCTTGCAGTTTGTCGAGGTTGACCAGTTGTTGCAGTCGCTCGCTCAGCGCCGCCTGGCGCTCGAGCAGTTGCTCCTGATTGGCCGCACGGACGAGGAAGAACTGGCTGGTCGGTTGATACCCGGTGATGCGCGCGATGGTCTGCGCTTCGTCGGTCAGATGCTGCGGCGCGCCGACCCATTGGCGGATGTCATTTTTGCTCTGCAGCTGCATCAGGCCGCCGACGCAGAAGGCGATCAGCACGGCCAGCAGCATGGGCGTGCGCATGCGACCGAGCAGCGCCTCGCGCAGATGAATCAGGCGTTCTGCCAGACGCAGCGGCCATTGCGCCGGGCGCAGTTCGACATTGCTCAGCAGTGCCGGCAGCAGGCAGACCGCAGATAGATACGCACCGAGCAAGCCGGCAGCGGAGAACACGGCGATCTGCGTCAGCGCCGGGAACGGTGTCCAGGCCAGCGCCAGGTAGCCGATAACGCTGGTGATCAGGCTCAGGGTCAGCCCCGGCAAGGTCAGGCGCAGGGCCGGCCAGCTGCGCCAGGGCTTGAGGCTCCAGCTTTTGGACAGATAGTGCAGTGGGTAATCCACGGCGACGCCGATCAGGCTTGAGCCGAGCACCAGCGTCATCACATGCATGTGGCCGAACAGTGCCACACAGGCCACCGCGCCGAACAGCATGCCCACCAGCACCGGAACAAACGCCAGCAGCACGCGCCAGCGACGAAACGCCAACAGCAGCAACAGCAAAATCCCGACCGTGGCGCCGCCGCCGACCCAGGTCATTTCGCGAGTGGCCTGTTGCTGGCCGTTGGCGGCGTAGAGCAGGCCACTGGCGGCGAGCAACTGCACGTCGCTTTGCGCCGCTTGCTCGCGGCTGCGCTGGAGCAGCTCTGCCACTTGCAGCGGCAGGTTCATGTCGAAGGCGTTGCCGGTGGTACGCGCACGCAGCATCACCCAGCTCTTGCCGTCGGCATCGGCGACCAATGCGCCGCTGCCGATGTCCAGTTGCACCGCGCCGTGTTTCGGCTGGCCGTTCTGGATGCGTCCGGTCAGGCCCAGCCAGTCGTCCTGGCTCGGCACCAGGGTAAAGCCGTTGAACGGGTCGAACAGCGCTTGCACCCGCTGCTGGATGAAAACCTCGGGATGTTCGCTGAGCAGTTGCCGGTCATCCGCCGAGAGCATCGCCAAACGCCCTTGCAGCAATTGCTTGCGCAGCGCCGGCAAGTCGGCTTGCAGGTTCCACTGCACGGTTTCGAACAGACCGCTGGCCTGCCATTGTTCGCCCAGTTGCTGGGCCATGGTCAGCGCTTGCTGGCGATCGGCGTGGCCGACCAGCACCAGCATTTCGCGGTTGAGCGGCTCCTGCATGCGCTGCTCGGCGCGCGATTCCAGCGCATCGGGATTGGTGCCGGGCACCAGTTCCATGAGATTGGCCGACAGCGGCGCACCGTCGCGCCATTGCCAGGCGGCCAGCGCGACGACGGCCAGCAGCAGGCTCAGAAACAGCCAGGGCAGCCTGCGTTCACTCGGCAAAGTCATGTTGCTCCGCTTCGCTCAGGGGTTGCTCGGCCGTGCTGTCCTGCATGCGCAGCAGGGTGCTGTCGCCCTGGGTTTCCAGCAGTTCGATGCTTTGCACCAGGGCGCCGCCGTCGATGTTGATTTGCTTGAACACTTGCTTGAGCAGCACCGAACGCGGCATCAGGGTCAGTTGCCACTGCTGAGCCGTGCCGCTCAGGGCCAGTTCGAAATCGCGCTGCAAACCGCTGCTGTCACCTTGCAGCACGGCGAGGAACAAACGGTTCTGCTCGGCGCCGGCGCTCTTGTTCGGCAACAGTTGCCAGCCGTTGGTATCACGGCGGGCGATGCCCTTGGCGGTGATGCGGTAGTCCTGCTGCAGCGGGGTTTTCAACAGCCACAGCAGGCCGTGATTTTTGGCGAGAACGAAGCTGCCCCTGCTGATCAGCGGCTGCGGCAGGGCGCGCAGGTGTTTTTCCTGAATGAACTCGCCGTGGATAACGTCCGGTTTCGCCAGTTGTTCACTGAGTTGTTGCAGGTCGAAGGCATTGGCCCATGACGACACGGCCAGCAGCGTCAGTGCGCCGAGGCTTCTGAAAAACACATTCATCGCAGCATCCTTTCCACGGCATCGGTGAAGACTTTTGGTGAAGCCAGTTGCATCTCGCGGCTGCTGACTTCGACAGCGACCTGCACTGAGCTGGCGCGGGTCAGGCGTTCGCCGGTCTGCAGGTCGGTGATCAGATAATTGATCTTCAGACGGTTTTCCCACTCGACCAGACTGGCTCGCACGTTCAGCCGCTGGCCGAACACCGCACCGCGCACGTAGCGAAGTTGCAGATCGATGATCGGCCAGGCGTAACCTGACTCGACCATATGTGTGTAGTTATGGCCGATCTTGTCCAGCAGCGCACAGCGCGCCACTTCGAGGTATTTGACGTAATGGCCGTGCCAGACCACGTGCATGGTGTCGACGTCGAAAAACGGCACCAGAATCTCGGTATCGGCGTGAAGCACTCCGGCACTACGCATGCAGCCTCCAGTGTTGCGCGGCGATGCGTTGCAGGCACAAGCGCAGTTCGCCTTCCAGTGCACGGTCTTCGATGACCGGCGGGAAGTCTTTGCCGAGTTCCTCGTGCATCGCCGCCAGTGCCGGCGGCAGCGGGCGCGCATCGGCGGCTTGAGCGCGCAGCCACACGCCCTGGTTGGCGGCGAGCAGCGTGGCGGCGGCGACCTGTTCGGTCAGCTCCAGCACGCGAATCGCATCACGGGCGGCGATGGTGCCCATGCTCACCTTGTCCTGGTTGTGGCACTCGGTGGAGCGCGAGAACACGCTGGCCGGCATGGTGTTTTTCAGCGCTTCAGCGGTCCAGGCGCTGGTGCCGATCTGCACCGCCTTGAAGCCGTGATTGATCATTACCCGATCGGCGGGTGCGCCGGAGAGGTTGCTCGGCAAGCCGTGGTTGTAGCGCTCGTCGACCAGCAACGCCAGTTGCCGATCGAGCAGATCGGCGACGTTGGCCACGAGGTTTTTCAGGCTGTCCATGGCAAAGGCAATGTGCCCGCCGTAGAAGTGCCCGCCATGCAGAACGCGCTCGGCTTCGGCGTCGATGATCGGGTTGTCGTTGGCGCTGTTCAGCTCGGTTTCGATGAAGCCGCGCAGCCAGTTCAGGCTGTCGGCCAGCACACCGAGCACATGCGGCGCGCAACGCAGCGAATAACGATCCTGCAGGCGATGCAGTGGCGCGGTCGGCGCGTCGATCGCCAGATCCTTGCGCAGCCACGCGGCGACTTGCATTTGTCCTGGGTGCGGTTTGGCGGCGAACAGGCGTTCGTCGAAGTGCTCCGGATTGCCTTCCAGCGCGACGACATTGAGCGCGGTGATGCGCGTGGCCAGTTGCAGCAGATAATCGGCGCGAGCGAAGGCGAGGCAGGCGAGGCCGGTCATCACCGCTGTGCCGTTCATCAGCGCCAGCGCTTCTTTCGGGCGCAGCACCAGCGGCGTCCAGCCCAGCTCGCGATGCACGTCGGCAGCCTGACGGCGTTCGCCACGGAACATCACTTCGCGCTCGCCGGACAGGGTTGCGGCGACATAGGACAGCGGCGTCAGATCGCCGCTGGCACCCACCGAGCCTTCTTCGGGAATCAGCGGCAGGATGTCGTATTCAAGAAACGCGTGCAGACGTTCGAGCAGTTCGACGCGCACCCCGGAAACGCCGTGACACAACGACTGCAAACGCGCCGCCAGCACCGCGCGGGTCGCCTGCGCGTCGAGCAGCTTGCCAAGGCCGCAACCGTGAAAGGTGTAGAGATGACGCGGCAAGGCTTCGACATGATGCAGCGGCACCGCGACCACGCAGGAATCGCCGTAACCGGTGGTGACGCCGTAGATCACGCCTTCCTTGTCCAGCAGCGAATCGAGAAACCGCGCGCCCTTGGCGATGCGCTCGCGATAGTCGGCGTCAGCCTGCAACTGCACGGGTGCCTGACGGTTGGCCAGGGCCAGCACGTCTTCGATGCGCAAAGGGCGTTCGCCGAAAATTACCGGCTCATGGGTTGGCGTTGTCATCGGTCTTCCAGAAAGGGTAAAAGTTGAACCATTGCTGCGGGGCTTCGAGGCAATAGTGACTCAGGCGCTGCGCGTAGCGAGTGGCCCACTGATGAATGACCTGCTCGCGCTCGCGGCGTGTCCACACCACCGCGTCGGCGAACGGTTCGAGGGTCAGACGATAGTGGCCGTCGGCTTGCTTGAGGCACATCAGCAGATTGACCGGGCACTTGAGCAGGCCGGCCAGCAACCACGGGCCTTGCGGAAATGGCGCCGGATGGCCGAGAAAATCCACCGTCACGCTGCGCCCGCCGTGCAGCGGCACGCGGTCACCGGCAATCGCCAGCCACTCGCCGCGTTCCAGCCGTTCGTGCAGTTGCAGCATGATCACCGGGTCGAGTTCGCTGACCTGGATCAGGCGCAGATTGGTCGCCCCGGCCTCGCCGAGCAGGCGGTTGAATTGCTCGGCGTGCTTGGTGTGCACCAGAACGTTCATGGTGACCTTTTCGCCGATTTCCGCCAGCGCGCGGCAGACTTCGAGATTGCCCAGATGCGCGCCGACCAGCAGTTGCCCGCGACTGCCGCGTAACTGCTTGCGCAGCAGCGCCGGGTCGATGATTTCGATCTGCTCGATGCTCAGCTTGCCGTTCCACACGTCGAGCTTGTCGAGCAGCGAATCGGCAAAGGTCATGAACTGGCCGAACACCCGCCAGTGGCTCGGGCGCAAGTCGTCGCGCCGGCTCCACTCGGCCAGCCGCTGCTGGTACTGCCAGGCACTGCGCCGGGCGATGCGGCCGAACAGGAAGAAATACAGCACGATGCCGTACAGCAACGGACTGAGCAGGCGGCGGCCGAGGACTTTGGCGGCGAACGCGGTGAATTTCATCAGCAGGAAACTGCCGCGCTCTTCGCGGTCGGCCCAGTGCTTCTTGTCGACTTCTTCGCTCATGGTTTCCACCGCCGCCAGAGGATCAGCGGCCAACGCAGCAACATGCCGAAGAACAGCCGCGTGTGCATGCTGGAGATCAGCGCGTTGTCGTGGAACAGGCGAAAGTGCGACACGCCGTCCAGCGGGTAATGCACGCTGGTCTGCAGCCAGCGCATCGGCTGATTGCGCCAGGCCAGACGGACGAGAATGTCCGAGTCGAAATCCATGCGCTTGCCGACTTTGGCCGAGTCGATCACGGCCAGAGTCGGCGCCAGTGGATAAACGCGGAAGCCGCACATCGAATCGCGAATCTGCAACGACAGGGTGTTGATCCACACCATCACGTGGGTCAGGTAGCGCGCGTACAAACGCCCTTTCGGCACGCTCTCGTCGAACAGCGGATAGCCGCAGATCATCGCCTCGGGATGGGCGCGGGATTCGCCGACGAAGCGCGCGACGTCGTGCAGATCGTGCTGGCCGTCGGCATCGACCTGCAAGGCATGGCTGTAGCCCAGACGCGAGGCTTCGCGCAGGCCGGTCATCACCGCACCGCCCTTGCCCTGATTGACTGTGAGACGCACCAGGAAAACCCCGTCGCGCTCGGCCAGGGTGTCGAGCACCCGCGCGCAGGACGGCTCGCTGGCATCGTCCACCAGAATGCACGGCAGACCTTGTGTGAGCAGGGCATCGACCACGGTGGTGATCGCGGTTTCGTGGTTGTACACCGGGATTACGGCGCAGGGGTTATGCATACCGCTTCTCCACTGGAAGACCGCAGTGACTGCTTCGCGAGCAGGCTCGCTCCCACATGAAATCGCGTTCCCTGTAGGAGTGAGCCTGCTCGCGATTGAGTGCGCAGCACTCACCGAAATCAACCATGACCAACATCCAGCAAAATGCGTCCACTGGAACAGGTCGCCAGGTCATTGCGATAAGCGAAATACAACTTGCCGCGCTCGGCATCGAAACGCAGATGCAGCTGGATTTCATCACCCGGGCGCACCAGTTGCTGGAACTTCAATACCTCCATTCCGGCAAACGCGCCGTCCAGCTTCAGCAACTGCCGACCCAGATTCAGCGCCCACTCCACCTGCACCACGCCGGGCAAAACCGGCGCCTTGGGAAAGTGCCCGCTGAAATAGGCCAGATCCGGCGGCACGCTGAGTTGCAGGCTCCACTCGCCGTCGCTTGCGCTTTGCTCCAGCACTTCGGGAGCTTTCGGCCGTGCGGCGAGCAGCAACGCTTCAACGTCGGCTTGCGCCAGTTTGCCCTGGCTGTTCAACGGCATTTGCCGCAGCAGGCGCCAGCGCCGGGGCAGGGCGAGGGCTTCGCAATGTTGGCTCAGATGTTTGCGCAGGGTTTCGGTCAGGCCACGCCGGCCGTGCTCGCGCAGGGCGAACAGGCCCGACTCGCTGAGCACCAGCAGCGCACCGAGCGAGGCGCGGTTTTCCTGGACCACACCGAGGCGCGCTTCGGCGACCCAGTCATGGGCTGCCAAGGCCTGCTCAAGCATCGGCAGCGAGATGCGTTTTTCTTCCAGTTTGACGATGCGGTCCAGTCGCCCCAGCAGTTCGAAGCGACCATCGGCGGCAATGCGCGCGGCGTCGGCACTGTGTTCGACATGGCCGGCAGGCAGGTAAGGCGAGGCGATCAGCAGGGCGCCGTCGCTGTCCTGGCTCAGCTCAACGCCAGCGAACGGTTGCCACAACGACTCGCCCTGGCGCCAGGCGATGCCGCCGGTTTCCGAGCTGCCGAGGATTTCCGTCGGCCATTGCTGCAAGCGTTGTTGCAGGCTTTGCGCCGCTTCGGGCGGCAACGCGCCTCCGGAGGAAAACACCCGGCGCACCGCGCTCAGGGCCGGCCAGTCGAGGTTGTCACCCATGCGCTTGAGCAGCGCCGGGCTGGCGACCCAGGCAAAGGCCGGGTGTTCGCGGCTGGCGCGCTGCAGGTCTTCGGAAAAAGCCAGTTGCCGGCGTACGAACGGGCGCCCGGCGCACAATGGCCACAACACGCGAAACAGCAGACCGTAGATGTGTTGCGTGGCGACACTGCCGATGATGCAGGCTTCACCGAGGTCTGCGCCCCACAACTGCTCCAGCGCTTCGACCTCGTTGGCCAATTGGCGCAGGGTCTTGTCGATGCGCTTGGGTTCGCCGCTGGAGCCGGAAGTGCACAGGCTCAGTCGACACTGATCAAGATCCAGTTCTGCACCGGGCAGGCCGGGCTGAGTGAAGTCGTGCAACTGGGCATCGCCGGGTTGATCGGTCAGCCATAGATCGACTTCCTGCGACCAGCGCTGACGCGTCTGCGCTTGCAGATCCGCCGGCAGCAATACGCTGACGCCGGCACGCCAGGCACCGAGCAGGGCGATGGCGAGGTCGGCGGCATCTCCCAGATGCACGGCCAGCCTGTTCACGCCTCGGCTTTGCAGACCGGCGGCGACGCTCAAGGCCTGCGCTCGCAGTTGCGTGTGATCGAGTGCCGGCGCCTGGCAGATCGCCCGTGCCGGCAACGCCTTGAGCAACAGCTGCTCAAGTTTTATCCAATTCATGTACGGCCTCTTACCCGTTGTCGTATCAGCCATTCAATGGCAAACATCAGGCCGATCAATCCGTAGGAGATCAGGCCGGTGTACAACATCCACCAATCCAGCGGCGCCCACAGAGTGAGGAGGGCGGCGCACAAACCGTTGCAAAAGAAAAACACGCTCCATGCCAGCGTCACCTTGCGCGTGTAGCGAACGGCAACCTCCGGCAGTTCCGGCTCGCGCAAGCGCGCCAGGCGCTCGACCATTGGCGGGCCGTATTTCAGGCTTGCGCCGAACAGCACCAGCATGAACGCGCTGATCAGCACCGGGTACCAGCGCAGCAGTTGCGGGCTGTCGAACACCGCCAGCAGCAGGCAGAACCCGATCGCCACGCACGCCATCCACAGGCTGCCAGGCTTGCGCTCGCCGGTCAGGACACGCGCCAGCCACAGGCTGCCCAGCAGCAGCGCAAATTGCCACGGGGCGAAATGCTCCATGCCGAAATACACCGCAAAGGGGTACAGCAGACCGGCCAGCAGCAGGCCCAGGCCGATCAGTCGGCTCATGCGGCCGGTTGAACCAGACGGAACACCGCCTCGACCACGTCACCGACGGTGCGCACCGATTTGAATTCTTCGGCGGCGATTTTCTTGCCGGTCTGGCGTTTGATGTGATCGATCAGGTCGACGGCGTCGATGCTGTCGATTTCCAGATCCTGATACAGATTGGCGTCCATGCTTACACGGGCCGGATCCAGTTCGAACAGCTCGACCAGGGCATCGCGCAGGGTGTTGAAAATATCGTCACGAGTTTGCATGGTCCGGTCTCAAGCTGCCTGTTTTGCCGTGACGAACGCCGCAAGGCTGGCCACGTTGGTGAAATGGTTGCGGGTGTCTTTGGCATCGGCGTCGATCTTGATGCCGTACTTTTTCTGGATCGCCAGGCCCAGTTCCAGTGCGTCCACGGAATCCAGGCCGAGGCCTTCGCCGAACAATGTCTGCTCGTCGCCGATGTCCTCGGGGCTGATGTCTTCGAGGCCCAAGGCGTCGATGATCAGCAATTTGATGTCACGCACCAGGCTAGCGGTGTTCAGTTCGCTCATCTGCGGCGAGCTCCTTAATGAAATAGTCATGCAAATAATCGTTGAGCTTGCGCGAGGCCTGCGGTGCGGGGCCTTGCGCGGCGAAGGTCTGTGGGTCTATATCGGCCCCGACGCGAAAACTGAAGTGCACGCGGCGATGGGGGATGCGATACCACGGCTCGGCTTTGGTCAGCGTGGTCGGGCTGACCTTGATGATCACCGGGGTAACGATTTTCGCACCGCGCAGGGCAATCGCCGCCGCCCCCCGATGAAAGGCCGGCGCCTGCCCCGGCTGGGTGCGGGTGCCTTCGGGAAAGATGATCAGGGTCTGGCCGTCCTGCAACGACTGTGCGGCGGCGTCGAGCATGTCCATGCTGCCGTCGTTGCTGATGTACTCGGTGCGGCGCAGCGGGCCACGGGTGAACGGGTTTTCCCAAAGGGTTTTCTTCACCACACAGTTGGCGTGGCGCACCAGGCCGATGAGAAACACCACATCGATCAGCGACGGGTGGTTGGCGATGATCATCTGCCCCGGTCGACCGAGGCGTTCGGCGCCCTCGATGTCATAGGTCAGCACGCCAGTGCGGGCCATGAATCGCACGAAGAACCAGAACAACCGACTGACCGTACGTCGCGCGCGCAGGCGATGGACCAGCGCGTCACCGGGCAGGCAGCCGAGCAGCGGAAATACCAGCAGGCGCAGACACAGCCCTCCTAGCCCGAACAAAGCGAAGCTCGCAGCAGTGGCCAGCAGGCGCCAGTAGTAGGCGTCGCGGTGTTTGGCGGTCACGGGTTGCGATGCCAGGTCCATACACGATTTTTCCACGCATGTTGGCAATCAGGTTGTTGGCCGAGCAGGGTTCGCAGCAGGTTGAGTGCGTGCGGCCAGTGCGCCTTGGACCGGGTTTCGGTGCTGCTGTTCAGGGTCAGCCGCCAGTCGGTACCGGGCGTGAGCAACAGACCCAGCGCGTAGGGGAATGGCACGTCGTCGACCCACTGCGAATAGGCCTCGGGCGGTTGTTCTTCGGTGATCACCAGCAGCACCGCCGGGGCGCCTTCTTCGAGCAGTGCGGCTGCTTCAAGCATGCCGTGCTCCAGACCGTCGCCAGCGGCGGCGAGGGCAGTCATTTCGCTGGTTTCGCCGCGCATGATCGACCACAGGCCGATGATTGCGTTATGCACCGATAGGCTGAATTGGGTCGGTGACAACGGCTGTTCGGTGGCCAGATCGCGGAGGATTTCAAAGGTGCGTGGGGTTTCGCCGTGCCGGGAGACGAACACCAGCGGCAGATGGTCCCGTCCGTCGGCCAGCGGCCAGCCAACACTGAACGCCATCCGCGCCAGGCGGCTGAGGCGCCGGCGTTGCATGGCCGGCAGAAACGACACATCGGGCGCGGCATCACTGCTCTGCAGCACGACCGGTTGTCGGCTCCAGGCCTGCCAGGCGTCCACGCTGTCGAGCCCCGGGGCCCACGCGCGCCATTGGGCGATGTTGAAGTTGATCACGGACATTCATCCCGCCCCTGCGGGCTTTCGTTGACGCGTTGAGTCGCCAGCGCCGCAGCAGGCTTGGCTTGGCGCAGGGCGCCGGGTGGCGCGCATTATCCCGGTGCGACGGGTGTGTAGCAAATGTTGGTTACATTTTGCCCAACAAAATGTACCGAGCGGTTCGCTGGAGTGGCTATCACTTGGCCATTATCCCGGTTTGACGCGGTGAGTCTGTCAGGTGCCTCTGTGATGGCTCGCGGTTTTTTCCATGCGTGGGCGCCGATATTTACACCTGACGACGTAGTCCATGTCGGTGAAGGTAGCGAAGCGCGGTCACCGGCAACTACACTCGGTCATTCTTTGATACACGGAGGTTTGGTCATGCGGCGCGTGGTGTTCAATCAGAAAGGTGGCGTGGGCAAATCGAGCATTGCCTGCAATCTGGCGGCGGTCAGCGCCAGCGAGGGTTATCGCACGTTGTTGGTCGACCTCGATGCTCAGGCCAATTCCACTCAGTATCTGACCGGGCTCACCGGCGATGACATTCCGATGGGCATCGCCGACTTCTTCAAACAGACGCTGTCGTCCGGGCCGTTCTCGAAAAAGAATCAGGCGGACATCTACGAAACCCCTTTCGACAACCTGCACATCATCACCGCCACCGCCGAACTGGCTGACCTGCAGCCCAAGCTTGAGGCCAAGCACAAGATCAACAAGCTGCGGAAGTTGCTGGATGAGTTGTCCGAAGACTACGACCGGATTTATCTGGATACCCCGCCGGCATTGAATTTCTATGCGGTATCGGCGCTGATCGCGGCCGATCGCGTGTTGATTCCCTTCGACTGCGACAGCTTCTCGCGTCAGGCGCTGTACGGGCTGATCGCCGAGATCGAGGAATTGAAGGACGACCACAACGAAGGCCTGGAAGTCGAAGGCATTGTGGTCAATCAGTTTCAGGCGCGGGCCAGCCTGCCACAGCAGATGCTCGATGAGCTGATTGCCGAAGGCTTGCCGGTGCTGCCGGTGTATCTGAGCAGTTCGGTGCGCATGCGCGAGTCGCACCAGGCCAGCATGCCACTGATTCACCTCGATCCACGGCACAAGCTGACGCAGCAGTTTGTGGAACTGCACAATCTGCTGGAAGACCACTGATTCCCCGACTCACACGCAAATCTCCTGTGGGAGCGAGCCTGCTCGCGAAGAGGCCGGCACATTCAACATCAGCGTCGAATGATCGACCGCCTTCGCGAGCAGGCTCGCTCCCACAGGGCGGTCTGTGTTGGGTCAGATGCCGTGGCTGTGCAGCCACGCCATCAGCTGTGGCAATGGAAACGCACCGCTCTGCCGCGCCACTTCCCTGCCGTTTTTAAACAGAATCAGACTCGGAATCGAGCGAATCCCCAACTGCGCCGACAACTGCTGGTTCGCCTCGCTGTCGAGCTTGGCCAGCCGACACTTGCCCGCCAATTGCGCCGCAGCCTGTTCGAACACCGGCGCAAACGACTTGCACGGCCCGCACCAGTCCGCCCAGACATCCACCAGCAACGGCAGATCGCCCTTGATCTGACTGGCGTAATCGCCTTGTTTGAGTTCGAAGGGTTTGCTCAGCAGCACCGCAGACTTGCAGCGCCCGCATTTGGGCTGGTCAGCCAGGCGCTCGGCGGGGATGCGGTTGAGGCCGTTGCAGGTGGGGCAGGGGATGAGGAGTGGGGTGGTCATGAGCGGAATCCAAAAGAGAGCTGATGACAGGTAGGTGGAGACGTTTGCTCATATTTTCAATCGTGCACCATTCGAGGTTAGACCTAGGCTGAGATTTACCGGACGCACCGTCGGTCTGTCTGCTTCTATCGCACATTGCGATAATCGCGCCCTTCGATTAACTTCCCATAGCAGAATGCGATAAGGATGTTGCATGCATGTGTTTAGCGAAAAACCCATCAGAGAGGCCAAGGAAAAATGGCCACAATCCGCGAGCGCACTGGCGCAGTGGTTTCGACTGGCAAAGAGAAGCTGTCCCAAGGACTTCTCGGCGATGAAATCGATATTTCCTGCGATCGACAAGGTGGGCCAGTTTCATGTCTTTGACCTGGGCGGCAACAAGCTGCGACTGATAGCTTTCGTCAGTTATCGATCGCAGAGGTTGTACATAAAATATGTTCTGGATCATCGCGAATATGATCGGGGCAAATGGAAGGAAGGGAAGGTATGAGCATTTTGATCAAGACAGTGGCCGAGCACTGGGAATATGTCGCTCCGCTGGTTCGAAAGCCGAAGAGCGAAGAGGATTATGACGCCTTGGTGCGGGCGGTCGATGAAATACTCGAAATAACCGGGGAAGATGAGTCGCATCCATTGATGAGCCTTTTGGACATCATCGGTGACTGGATCGAGGAATGGGATCGCACCCATCATCCGATGGCTGAAGCGAGCGGTGAAGAAGTGCTCGGCTATATGATGCGCGAACACGGCCTTACTCAGAGCGACCTCCCTGGCGTGGGTACTCAATCCGTCGTGTCAGAAATTTTGAGCGGCAAGCGAAAGCTCAACCTGCGGCAGATCCGCTGGCTCGCTGAACGTTTCAATGTACCGATCGAAGTGTTTATCTGAATCGACTCACGACGAACAACTGATCTCCAAATGCTTGCCCCACTCCGGTGGTCGCTCGGCGTAACTTTCCATTCCCGGCTGCTCGTCGAACGGTCTGCTCAGCACCGCATGCAACCGGCGCACCTCGGAATAATCGCCTTGCTCGGCCGCGTCGATGGCTTTTTGCGCAAGGTAATTGCGCAGGATGTACAGCGGATTTACCGCATGCATCCGTGCGCGGCGTTGTGCCTGATCGGCATTGCCGTCGCGGCCGACCCGGGCGACGTAGCGCTCGCCCCAGGCATCGAACCCTTTGATATCGACAAAGTCATCGCGCAGGTGGGCGATGGCCTGTTCGGCTGACTCTTCACCGAGGCGGCGGAAGAACAGCGTGTAGTCGACGCCGCTGTTCTGCATCAGTTGCAGCAGGTTTTCCAGCAGTTGCTGATCGTCGTCCTCGGCGGTGGTGAAGCCGAAGCGGCGGCGCATCAGGTCGAGGTAGTGCGCCTGGAACAGCGGCAGGTACAAGCCGAGGGTTTCGCGCAGGGCCTCGACGCTGATGAACGGCGTCAGCGCTTGGGCGAGCGCGCTGAGGTTCCACTGGCCCACCGGCACCTGATTACTGAACGAGTAGCGGCCCTGATCATCGGAGTGGTTGCAAATGAAATGCGCGTCGAAGTCATCGAGGAAGGCAAACGGGCCGAAGTCGAAGGTGATGCCGAGGATCGACATGTTGTCGGTGTTCATCACGCCGTGACAGAAGCCGTAGGCCTGCCACTTGGCGATCAGCTCCGCGTTGCGCTCGACGATCTCGCGAAACATCGCCAGATACGGTTCCGGTTGTTCCAGACACTCGGGAAAGTGCATCGCCAGCACATGCTCGCCAAGCTGTTTCTGCTGCTCGGGGCGCTTGGTGTAGTAGAAGTATTCGAAATGGCCGAAGCGGATATGGCTCGGCGCCAGACGCAACACCATCGCCGCGCGTTCCTGCTTTTCCCGCCAGACCGGCGTATCGGAGCCAATCACGCAGGCGGCCCGCGAAGACGGGATGTTCAGCGCGTATAGCGCTTCGGAAGCGAGAAACTCACGGATCGAGGAACGCAACACGGCGCGGCCATCGCCCATGCGTGAAAACGGCGTCTGCCCGGCGCCCTTGAGGTGCAAGTCCCAATGCTCGCCGGCGTTGTTGTACACCTCGCCCAGCAGCAGACCGCGACCGTCGCCCAGTTGCGGGGTATAACCGCCGAACTGATGGCCGGAATACACCATCGCCCGTGGCTCGGCGTCGGCCCACAGTTTGTGGCCGCCAAACAGTTGCGCGAACTCTTCGGTGTCGGCGCTGGCCGCATCGAGATCGAGCAGGGCCAGGGCGGCCGGGCTGGCGACCACCAGACGCGGATTGTCGATCGGCTCGGGCAGCACGTGCGCGGAGAACGCGTCGCCCAGGCGGGCGAAGCGGTTGTCGAAAGTCAGTTCGTCGAGGGCTTTCACGGGCCGGCTCCAGCAGAATGTCCGAGCATTCTGCTGGGACCATGTCGGTTAGTCGAGTTTGCTCGGTGGCGGTTCCTGCGACGGTTTCTGCCCGTCGACGATCGGCACGATGGTTTTGTTCTCGGGTTCCACCGGCACCATCTTGTATTCCTGGCCGTGAAGGTTCTTCAGATAAACCTCCATCTGCCGGAACGAGATGTTGATGTGCTGCTTCTTGAACTCGCGATTGATGAAGCGGTTGACCTCATCCAGCACCGGGTTGCGGTCGCCAAGATCGCGCACATGCATGCGCAGTTCGTGGTCGAGGGTACTTTCGCCGAAGTTGAGGAAGTACACGTGCGGCTCTGGTTCTTTGAGCACACGCGGGTTTTCCCGGGCCGCTTTGAGCAGCAGTTCCTTGACCAGATCCAGATCCGAGCCGTAATCGACGCCCAGTTTCAGCGTGACGCGGGTGATGGTGTCGGTCAGCGACCAGTTGATCAGTTGCCCGGTGATGAATGTCTTGTTCGGGACAATGATGTCCTTGCGGTCGAAGTCGGTGATGGTCGTGGCGCGGATGCGGATCTTGCTTACCGTGCCCGAGAGGTTGCCGATGGTGATGGTGTCGCCAATCCGCACCGGGCGTTCGAAGAGGATCATGATGCCGGAGATGAAGTTGGCGAAGATCTCCTGCATACCGAACCCCAGGCCTACCGACAGCGCCGCCACCAGCCACTGCAACTTGTCCCAACTGACGCCGAGGGTCGATAGCGTGGTGACGAAACCGACGCCGGCAATCACGTAGGACAGCAGCGTCGTTGTCGCATAAGCGCTGCCCTGGGCCAGATTGAGCTTGGACAGCACGAACACTTCGAGCAGGCCGGGCAAGTTGCGCGCCAGCGCGAAGGTGATGCCGATGATGATCAGCGCGCCGAGCATGTCGCCGATGCTGATCGGCACCATGCTCATGTTGGCGCCGGTGCCGCTGGTGTATTCGTAGAGGGTGATGTTGTCCAGATACGAGAACACCGAAATCAGGTCCGACCAGACCCAGTACAGCGCCGCGATGAAGCCGCCGAGCAGGGCCAGACGGATCAGGCGCAGGGACTGTTCGTTGACTTTTTCGATATCCAGCGTCGGCTCTTCGATCACCGCTTCGCCGTCGCCGGCCTCTTTCGCCGCCTGCCGTTTGGCCAGTGCGCGCTGGTAAGCCAGGCGCCGCGCCGCGACGCTCAGGCCTCGTACGAAGGTGGCCTCGATCACCAGCCAGAACATCAGCAGGTACAGGGTATTGATCAAGCGGTCGCTGAGCTTCAGCGCGGTGTAGTAGTAGCCGAAGCACACCGCAACAAACAGGGCGATCGGCAGCAGCGTGAACATCACACCGACGGCTTTGCGGAACAGCGAGGCATTCTGGTGCGTCGGGCTGCTGATCAGCAGGCGACTGAGCAGCCACGCCATCAAGGCGTAGCAGGTCAGCACCACCGGCATGCCGAGCACGTCATCGGCGAGCGCCGCCGGTTGCAACTCGGCGACGGCCACCACGGCGACCAGCGCCATTACTACCAGGCCGAGTCGACGCACCCAGCCCTGAAGGAACTCGACCTGCGGTTTTTCCCAGCGGAAATGCAATTCCGCCACGCCACCCGGCGCAAGAATCCGGTATGCGGTGTAGAACACCAGCCAGGCTTGACCCATCTGCAACAGCGCCGCGCCCATGTTGGCGTTCTGCCCGCGTGCGTCGATCTGCAAGGCCAGACCGCACAGCGCCAGACCCAACGCCACCGGCATGGCTAACAGGATATTGATCAGAATTGCCTGCGGTGTGTGCCATTGGCTGTCGCGCTTGAAGTGGCCGATGTCCTGGTGAACCTTGTTGAGTCGTCCGTACAGGGCCTTGCGTCGCCACAACAGGGCGCCGATCAGCAGCGCCAGAGGCAGGAACAGCAGCGGGCGCTGGGTCAGGCCGTCAGTCAGCTCGCTCAGGCTCGACGCCCAAGGCAAGGTGTTGACCTGCCGTTCGAGGCGCTCGGGCACGCCGCGCATCCATTCCACGTCCAGCGGCTTGTTGCTGGGGATCCAGAACATCTGCTCGTCGAGGGTCGCGCGCAGGCTTTGCGCGGTGCTCAGCAGTTGTTTCTGGTTGAGCTGCAGGGTGATCGATTCGTTGAGCATCGCGCTCAATTCGCGGTTCAGCCGCTCGAGCAGATCAGCGCGGGTGTTGGCCAGATCCAGCAGGCTTTTGCGCAATTGCGGCGTGACCTGCTCCGGCGGCTGGGTGGCGAGCAAATTGTCGACGTAGGTCGCCGGATTGCTCAGCAGCTCCCGCTGCTGGCTGACATCGAACTGATACAGGCGAATATCGGCAATCTGGTCGGCGAGGTCGCGGTCGACCTTCAAGTGCGGCAGCGCCTGCTTCTGTTTATAGAGAATTTTTGATAGCAGCAGGCTGCCCTTGAGCACGTTGATTTGCTCATCCAGTGCCGAATCGCTCTGGGTCAGGGTGTCGAGTTGCTGTTTGGTCTGCAGGTTCTGCTGCGTGACTTCGTTGAGACGGTCGGTGCTCTTGAGTAAATAGTCGGAAAGCTTGAGGTTGGTCGCGCTCTCGCTCGCCAGCAGGCTGCTGCCGCCGGCCTTCTGCGCTTCGATCGATTGCTGGGTAACGGTTTCCTGCGACTGCGCCAGACGTTTCTGGTTGATCAGGGTTTGCAGTTCCTGGATCTCGCGGTCGAGGCGGTCGGATTTCTCCGAGAGCAGGTCGTGTTGAGCGTTGCCCAGATCCTGCAACTGGGTGTTGCCGGCCAGTTCCTGGCGGCGCAGCGGAATCAGCGCATTGAGTGCGGCCAGTTCGGCATTCAGCTGGTCGCGCTGTTCGGCGGTGACCGTCTTGCCGGTGTCTTTGCCGGATTTGAGGATGGTGTTGATCTGCTGGATGCGCGTCTGGCTGGCGGAAATTTCCGCCTGAGCGCGCTCGGGGCGAGTCTGCGCGGTGATGATCAGGCTGTTGGCTTCGGCCAGGGCTTTTTGCAGATCGCTTTGCTGGGTCGAACGATCGGTAAGGATCTGCTCCAGTTGCTGGATCGACTCTTTCGGAAAGCGCTGCGCTACCGGTACCGGTGCGGTGGCCTTGAGGCGGCTGAGTTCGCGGGTGTTTTCAATCGTCTGCTTGGGCGCGTTGGCCAGCTGACGCTTGAGGTCGATCAGCTTCTGTTCGTAATCACGCTGGTTGTTGAGCTGATTGAGGGTGTTCTGCAGGACGGTCTGCAGGGTCTTCTTGTCGGCGTCCGGCAGTTTGCTGTCGGCCAGCTTGTCGAGACTGGCCTGTACGGCATCGCTGGACGGTGGTTCGGCAGCATGCAGCGGGCCGACAACGAGACTGAGGCCCAGCAGGGCCGCGGCGAAAAAGGAGCGCAGGGTAGGCATAGAGACCGGTCAAGCAAGTGAGAGTGGAGGCAGTTTAGAGGAAGAGTCCGGGGCCCGGGCGACTTCCTTCGGGGAATCTGACGCCCACTTTGCCGATCTTGTTCCCGTCCATGACCGCCACCGTCCAGTGAGTGTTGTTCCATTCCACCTGGTCACCGACGATGGGAGCACCCCCGACTTTTTGCGCAATGAACGCGCCTAAGGTCATGTCCGGATCGATGCCTTCGGCCGGCAAGCCATACAGCGCTGCAACCGCTTTAAGCTGGGCATCTCCTTCGAGCACGAAGTCGCCGAAGAAGCGCAGATCGAGGCCGCGTTGCGGTGCCTGGCTGAACAGTTTGCCGAGGGCCGGCAGGTTGTGTTCGTGGCCAATAACACACAGCAAATCATCGACTTCCAGCACCGTACTACCCGACGGATGGAGCAGTTGCTGGCCACGAAACAGCGCCGCGATGCGTGTGCCTTCGGGCATTTTCAATTCGCGCAGAGGCGAGCCGATGCACCATTTCTCGGCGCCGAGCTTGTAAACGAACAGCTCCCACTCGCTGGTCACGTGCACTTCCAGTGCCGCCCGGGATATCGGCGCGGGTTCCGGCGGCACCGTCACCTTGAGCAGCTTGGCCACCCACGGCAGGCTCGTGCCTTGCACCAGCAGCGACACCAACACGATGAAGAAGGCCAGATTGAAATACAGCTGCGCTTGCGGCAGGCCGGCCATCAGCGGGAATACCGCGAGAATGATCGGCACCGCGCCGCGCAGACCGACCCAGGAAATAAAGGCTTTTTCACGACCATGGAAAGCCTTGAACGGCAGTAGGCCGACCATCACCGACAGCGGCCGCGCGAACAGGATCATCCACAGTGCCAGACCGAGGGCGGGCAGGGCGATCGGCAGCAGATCGTGTGGCGTGACCAGCAGGCCCAGCACCAGGAACATGCCGATCTGCGCCAGCCACGCCATGCCGTCGAGCATGTGCAGAATGCCGTGGCGGCTGCGCACCGGGCGGTTGCCGATCACCAGACCGCACAGATAAACGGCGAGGAAGCCGCTGCCATGCAAGGCGTTGGTCAGCGCGAACACTACCAGACCACCGGCGATGATCAGGATTGGATAGAGGCCGGCGGCGAGATTGATGCGATTGACCAGTTGCAACATCACCCAGCCGCCGCCCAGACCAATCACACCACCGATGCCGAACTCGCGGATCAGGTGGGTCAGCAGGCTCCAGTGCAGGCCGGTTTCGCCGCTGGCGAGCATGTCGATCAGGGTCACGGTGAGGAACACCGCCATCGGGTCGTTGCTGCCCGATTCGATTTCCAGACTGGCGCTGACCCGTTCGTTGAGGCCTTTACCGCCGAGCAGCGAGAACACCGCAGCGGCGTCGGTCGAACCGACGATGGCGCCGATCAGCAGGCCCTGAATCAGATTGAGGTCGAACAGCCACGCCGCGGCCATGCCGGTCAGCCCGGTGGTGATCAACACCCCGACCGTGGCCAGCGACAGCGCCGGCCATAACGCCACGCGGAAACTCGACACCCGCGTGCGCAAACCGCCGTCGAGCAGGATCACCGCCAGAGCGAGGTTGCCGACCAGATAGGCCGTGGGGTAGTTATCGAAAATGATCCCGCCACCATCGACCCCCGCCGCCATGCCGACTGCGAGAATGATGACCAGAATCGGAATGCCGAGACGTGAAGAAAGCGAGCTGACAAGAATGCTTGCGCCTACCAGCAACGCGCCGATCAAGAACAGGCTGTTGATGGTCGTCGCATTCAAAGGCAGTACTCCAGAAGCGTAAAGACGGGGGCGCAAACTGACCATGCAGTCTGCGTGCCAGCGATTCTAACCTGTTGAAATGTGATGCTGTCAAAAAGCTTTTGCGCTTGGTGATCATTCCCACGCAGAGCGTGGGAATGATCAAGGATCAGGTCAGAGGCTGAACCGCCCGACCATGTTGTTCAGATCCAGCGCCAGGCGCGACAGCTCATTGCTCGCTGCGCTGGTCTGATTCGCCCCGGTCGCCGATTGCACCGACAGATCGCGGATGTTCACCAGATTGCGGTCGACTTCCCGCGCCACCTGCGCCTGCTCTTCGGCGGCGCTGGCGATGACCAGGTTGCGCTCGTTGATTTCGACGATGGCGCTGTTGATCGTGTCCAGCGACACCCCGGCGCCACGGGCAATATTCAAGGTCGATTCGGCGCGCTCGGTGCTGTTGCGCATCGAATCCACGGCGTGTTCGGTGCCGCTCTGGATGCTGCCGATCATCCGTTCGATTTCGCTGGTCGACTGCTGGGTGCGATGGGCCAGGGCACGCACTTCGTCGGCCACCACGGCAAAGCCACGGCCGGCCTCGCCGGCACGGGCCGCTTCGATCGCTGCGTTCAATGCCAGCAGGTTGGTCTGATCGGCCAGCCCACGGATCACGTCGAGCACCTTGCCGATGTCACGGGATTCATTGGCCAGATCGCCGATCAAGGACGCGGTGCTCTGCACATCGGCGCTCATGCGTTCGATGGCGCTGACAGTTTCCTGGACCAGATCGCGACCGTCGCCCGCCGAAGTGGTGGCGTTTTTCGAGGCTTCCGAGGTGCTGACTGCGTTGCGCGCGACTTCTTCGACGGCGCTGGTCATCTCATTGACCGCAGTGGCGGCCTGCTCGATTTCGTTGTTCTGCTGGGTCAGGCCGCGAGCACTTTCGTCGGTGACACTGTTGAGTTCTTCAGCGGCGGAGGCCAGTTGCGTGGCCGAACCAGAGATGCGCTGCAGGGTGTCGCGCAGCTTCGATTGCATTTTGGCCATTGCCGCCAACAAGCGCCCGGCTTCATCTTCGCCATCGACATGGATCGGCTGGGTCAGATTGCCTTCGGCGATGGTTTCCGCAGCGTCCAGTGCCTTGGAAATCGGCTTGGTAATGCTCACGGTGAGCAACCAGGCGAACAGCAGGGTCAGGCCGCTGGCGATCACCAGCAGAGTCACCACCAGATTGAACGACAGCGAATACTGATCCTTGGCGTCCTGATCGGTTTCGGCGATCTGTTGGGTGTTGATCTCCAGCAAGCGTGCCAGCGCGGTGTTCACCGCTTCGGAATTGCTCAGCAAGTCGCTGTTGAGCATCTGTCGCAACTCGTCGATCTGATTGTTGCGCGACAGGGTTTTCATGCGCTCTTCGAGCTGGCGGTACTGGGCCAGCAATTGCACATACTGCTCGTACGCCGCGCGTTCCTGCGGGCCTTCGATCAGCGGCTCGTACGTGCGCTGCGCATCGGCGATCTGGCGGTTGCGCAGGTCGAACAGTTCGATGGTTTTCTGCTGCACGTCGGGTTCGCGGTTGATCAGCAGGCGGTAAGAAAGCACGCGCAGGCGCAGGGTCAGTTGGGTGAATTCGTCGAGGGCCTTGATCGAGGGCACGCTGGCGGTGGCGATGTCTTCGCCGGCCGCGCGGATCTTGCTCATCTGGTTCAGCGCAAACACACCGAGAATCAACATCAGGCCGCCGATCAGGGCGAAGCCGGTGAACGCCCGTGGGGCGATATTCATATTGCGAAGGGACATGGGCGGATACCGAAAAGGGCCGCATCCATGCGGGCTGAGACTGCTGTATGGGTGACTTATCGGTCATACGACTAAAGTCTTGAGGTGGTGTGCGTATTTGTCGCAGACAGGCTTGAGCGACGAAGTGCAGGAACCAGATCGACCAATCACAGTCTTTTAAACTCGCGAGAAGCTTCGCCACCCAGGAAAATCAAGGCCTTGCGCCGGTTTAACCCTGGCATCCGTGGTGACTTTTCTTTATCGTACGCGCCCTTTGAAAAACGCTTGGAAGATCAAAATGTTGGAAGCATCCCTCAGCCAATTGGAACAGCTCGTCAGTGACCTGGTGCAACAGAACCAGAGCTTGCTGCAGACCAACCAGACCCTTTCCACGGAACTGGCCCAGGCCAAGGATGAAAACGAAAACCTGCAACTGAACCTGATGGAGCAGGAAGAAAAACACGGCGCCACCGCCGCGCGCATCCAGGCGCTGGTTGATCGCGTCAATGCCGGTCCTGTCAGCGCATGAACCACGGCACAGCAGGGGTAAAAGTCATCTCCATTCTCGGCGAGGACTATTCGATCAAGGCACCGGCCGGGGAAGAACAGACCCTGCTGGACGCGGCGATGATGCTCAAGGCAGCGCTGGAAGACACCAAGCGCAAATACCCGACCCTGATCGGCGACCGTTTGCTGGTGCTGGCGGCGATGAATCTGTGCTCGCAGCAGATCGAAATGAAGAAGCAGCACAAAGAAGAACTCGAGCGTTATCAAGAGCAAGTCAGCGCCACGGTCGAGACCATTGCCAAGACCATCAGTCAGGGCTGATGGGGTTGCGCACAACCAGGGAATAGATTGTCGGTTGGCTTGTATACAATCGGCACGGCTGTTGCAGTGTTTCGGCCACTTATTCCTTGGGGGTGCTCCATGCAATGGTGGCGACGCAGTATTCAGTGGCAGTTGATTCTCGGCATGGGCGCGGCCCTGCTGATCAGCATCGTGATTGTGGTTGGCATTTATACCCTGGTGGTCAACCGCCTTGCCCAGAGCTATCTGGTCGAACAAGCGCTGCCGTCGAGCATTGAAGCGACGCGCAACGACATCGAGCGGATCCTCGTACAACCGCTCACCGCCGCCAAGGACATCGCCAGCAACACCATGGTGCGTGACTGGCTGGCATCCGGCGAAGACAGCAGCAAAACCGCGCTCTTCGCGCAATATCTGGAAAGCATTCGCGCCGAACACAGAGCCTTCACCGCGCTGATCATCGGCACTGAATCCAACCACTACATCACCGAGAAAGGCCTGGACCGCACCCTCAGTCGCGCGAAACCGGCCGACGCCTGGTTCTATTCCTTTCTCGACAGCAATCAGCCGCGCACCCTCAATATCGACAACGACGGCGCCACGGGTGAGCTGGCCCTGTTCATCGATCTGAAGGTCGAGCAGGCCGGCAAAGTTGTCGGTGTCGCCGGGCTCGGGCTGAGCATGAAAGAGCTGTCGGAGCTGATCCACAATTTCAGTTTCGGTGAACGCGGCAAGGTCTATCTCGTGCGTTCCGACGGTTTGATTCAGGTCCATCCTGAGGCGCAGTTCAGCGGCAAACGCACCTTGACCGAGCAGATCGGCGCCAACGCGGCGCAAGCGCTGATGGGGCACAAGGATGCGGTGAACAGCAGCTTCGAACGCGACGGTGAAGATTTCCTCGCCTTCAGCCTGCCGTTGCGCGATCTCGGCTGGACGCTGGTGGCCGAAGTGCCGCAGTCGCAGATTTACGCCGAAGCACGGAAAGCGATGTGGATGAGTGGCGCCATCGGTCTGGTGGTGGCTTTGGTCTGCCTGGCGTTGGTGGTGTGGCTGGCGCAGGGGCTGGTGCGACCGATTCGACAAGTAACACGGGCGCTGGTGGCCATCGGTAGCGGTGGTGGAGATTTGACTCACCGGTTAGATTCCAGCCGTGCCGATGAGTTGGGTGACCTGGCGCGTGGCTTCAACCGTTTCCTCGACAGCCAGCGCGCGATGATCGGCGAAGTGCTGACCACCAGCGAACGCCTGCGCACTGCCGTAGGGCAAGTGGCGAAGGTAGTGGACAACACCGCCGAGCGTTCGGGCCGGCAGCAGGAAATGACCGATATGGTTGCCACGGCCGTCCACGAAATGGGCCTGACCGTGCAGGAAATTGCGCAGAACGCCGGCAATGCCGCGCTTGCCTCGCAAACTGCCCGTGATGAAGCGCTACAGGCGCGGGAAGTGGTCGGCGGCTCGATCCGTCATATCGAAAGCATGTCCGATGACATCGGCGTGGCGGCGGGGGCGGTGGGTGAGCTGGCGCAACAAGTGGCGTCGATCGATTCGGTGCTGGCGGTGATCCGTGGCGTTTCCGAGCAGACCAATCTGCTGGCACTCAACGCCGCGATCGAAGCTGCCCGCGCTGGCGATATGGGCCGCGGCTTCGCGGTGGTCGCCGATGAAGTGCGCACCCTCGCGCGCCGAACCCAGGCCTCGACCGACGAAATTCAACTGATGATCGGCAGCCTCAAGCAAGGTGCGGAGAACGCCGTGTCTTCGATGCGCACCGGCCAGGCCGCGACCGGCACCGGGGTTGAATCGAGCCAGCGGACCGGCGCCTCGCTGACGGCAATCACCGGCCAGGTCGAGCGCATCAGCGATATGAACCATCAGGTGGCGACAGCGACCGAAGAGCAGTCGGCGGTGACCGAAGAAATCAACCGCAACGTGCAGGGGATTTCCGATCTGGCGCGGGCAACGGCGGGGGAGGTTCGTGCGTGTCGTGAGGATTGTCAGATGTTGCAGCGGCTGGCGGATGATCTGGCGCGGCAGATGGGTGGGTTCAAGTTGAGCTAAAGGATCAAGATCAAAAGATCGCAGCCTTCGGCAGCTCCTACATTGCAATGCGTTTCTGTAGGAGCTGCCGAAGGCTGCGATCTTTTGCGTTTAGAACCACGCGTCCTGCATCGCCAGACACGTATCATCCCGCGCCTCCAGCAAGTCCAGCTTATGCTGGCAACCCGGCACTTCCCATGTCAGGAAATACCGCGCCGCCTGCAACTTGCCCTTATAGAAGTCGATATCCGCCGCATTACCTTTGGCCAGGCCTTCTTCGGCGCGAATCGCCTGTTCCAGCCAGCGCCAGCCGATCACCGCGTGGCCGAACACTTTCAGGTACAGCGCCGAGTTCGCCAGGCTGCTGTTGACCTTGCCTTGGGCCAGATCGGTGAGCAGACCGATGGTCACGGTCTGCAGGCGGGCAACGAGTTTTTCCAGCGGTTCACGCAGTGCATCCAGCGAGTCGTACGCAGTGGCACGTTGGGCCGTGTTGGCGATCAATCGAATCAGCTGCTTGAGACCGGCGCCACCGTTCTGCGCCAGTTTGCGCCCGAGCAAATCCAGCGACTGGATGCCGTGGGTGCCTTCGTGGATCGGGTTCAGACGGTTGTCGCGGTAGTACTGCTCCACCGGGTACTCACGGGTGTAGCCGTGGCCGCCAAGGATCTGGATCGCCAGTTCGTTGGCCTTCAGGCAGAACTCCGAAGGCCAGGATTTGACGATTGGCGTCAGCAGGTCCAGCAGCTCATGCGCCTGCTTGCGCTCGGCTTCGGTTTCCAGCGTGGTGGTGTCATCGAACAACCGCGCGGCATATAGGCCGAGGTCAAATGCCCCTTCGACGTAGGATTTCTGCGTCAGCAGCATGCGTCTGACATCCGCGTGCCTAATGATCGCCACCGGCGCCGTCGTCGGATCCTTGCTGTCCGGCACCCGGCCTTGCGGACGTTCGCGGGCGTACTCCAGCGAATACAGGTAACCGGCATAGCCGAGCATCACCGCGCCCATGCCGACGCCGATCCGCGCCTCGTTCATCATCTGGAACATATAGCTCAAGCCGTGGTGCGGTTTACCCACCAGATAGCCGACGCACTCACCGTTATCGCCGAAGTTCAGCGCCGTCGATGTCGTGCCGCGCCAGCCCATCTTGTGGAACAATCCGGCGAGCAGCACGTCGTTGCGCTGGCCGAGGCTGCCGTCGTCCTTGACCAGAAACTTCGGCACGATAAACAGCGAAATACCTTTCACCCCCGGCGGTGCGTCCGGCAGTTTGGCGAGGACCATGTGCACGATGTTTTCCGACAGGGGATGGTCGCCGCCGGAAATGAAGATCTTGTTGCCCTTCAGGCGATAGGTGCCGTCGGATGCGGGCTCGGCGCGGGTGCGGATATCCGACAGCGACGAACCGGCATGCGGCTCGGTCAGGGCCATGGTGCCGAAGAAGCGTCCGTCGATCATTGGTTGCAGGAAGCGCTGTTTCTGCTCTTCGCTGCCGAAGCTCTCGATCAGGTTGGCCGCGCCCATGGTCAGGAACGGGTACGAGGTCGATGCGGCGTTGGCGGACTGAAAGTGCGCGAAGCAGGCTTGCGACAGCAGGGTCGGCAATTGCATGCCGCCGGCCTCGAAACTGCGTGCGGCGTTAAGAAATCCTGCCTCGAGAAAGGCATCCACCGCCGGTTTCACTTCGGGGATCAGAATGGCCTGGCCATCTTCATAGCGCGGCTCGTTTTCATCGCCCTTGCGGTTGTGCGGGGCGAAAAACTTTTCGGCGATGTTGCGCGCGGTGCCGATGGCGGCGTCGAAGGTCTCGCGATTGTGCTCGGCAAAGCGCTCGCGCCGGGTCAGGCCCTCGGCATCGAGGACTTCGTACAGCTCGAAAGCCAGATTGCGGGAACTGAGCAGCGTCTCGGACATGGCGGCCTACCTGGAAATTGGGGTTGGACCGAGTCTAAGGTGGGGGAATAGAGGCTGGATAGGATGATTGATGAGAGTGATGCAGAAGCAAAAGATTGCAGCCTTCGGCAGCTCCAACATTTGGAATGCGTTTCCATGTAGGAGCTGCCGAAGGCTGCGATCTTTTGATCTTCTGTGGGAGCGAGCCTGCTCGCGAAAGCGGTGGGTCAGGCAACATTAATGTCGACTGAAACGCCGTCTTCGCGAGCAGGCTCGCTCCCACAGGGTATTGCGTACCAGGCGACTTTCGCGGTTGCCTGGATTTACAGCGGTTTAACCGATGGTCATCAGACTGGCATTACCCCCCGCCGCAGCGGTGTTGACGCTCAGTGCCCGCTCGATCACCAGACGCTCCAGCGCAATGTTGGTTTCGCCCTGGGACAGGCCCTGAACGCCAACGATCGCGCCGCCACGCTGGGCGATCTGCTGGCAGACGCCGCGCAACTGGTCGGAGTGGCCGTGATGCAGCACGGCATCGAACACGACTTCGTCCTTGTTCCAGTCGGCAACGCGCTTGATCCGCGCCTGGACTTCCTTCGGCAGACGGGCAAACAAGGCCTTGGTCAGCTCGGTTTCCGGCCACACCGCCGAACCACCGACCGCCAGTATTGCGGCCAGTTGCGTCAGCAGATCACCTTCAACTTCCGCCAGGCACAGCACGTGCTCGCGCGGCAGGATCGCGTAACTGTTTTTCTCGCCGGTCGGGCCAGCCAGCACGCGGGTGATGCCGCTCTGCGATTGCGCCGCGTATTGCACGCACAGAGTGCTCAGGTCGGCGAACTTGTTGTTGTCGGCCCAGGCTTTCAGGGCGTTCAACGATTGGCTCATGGCATCGCGCAAGCGCACGTCCGGGGCGACGATGGCGTCACCACGGGCGAAGGATTGTTCGATGGCGTCGGCAGGACGCGTCGACAGCAAGCGGTACAGATACAGCGGGCCACCGGCTTTCGGGCCGGTACCCGACAGGCCTTCGCCGCCGAATGGCTGCACGCCGACCACGGCACCGACGATGTTGCGGTTGACGTAGACGTTACCGGCGTTGACGTTGTCGATCACCTTGGCGATGGTCTCGTCGATGCGCGTGTGCACGCCCAGCGTCAGGCCGTAACCGGAGGCGTTGATCTGACCGATCAGCTGATCCAGCTCTTTGCGCTTGTAGCGCACCACGTGCAGTACCGGGCCGAAGATTTCGCGTTGCAGTTCGTCGAAGCTTTCCAGCTCGATCAGGGTCGGCATGACGAAGGTGCCGCGCTTGACCTCTTCGCTGTCGGCAATCGCCACCTGGTAAACATTGCGACCTTTATCGCGCATGCCCTGGATGTGCTTGTCGATGCCGGCCTTGGCTTCGGCGTCGATCACCGGGCCGATGTCCACGGACAGACGCTCGGGGTTGCCGAGACGGCTTTCGGCCATCGCACCCTTGAGCATTTCGATGACGCGATCGGCGGAATCTTCCTGCAGGCACAGCACGCGCAGTGCCGAGCAACGCTGACCGGCGCTGTCGAAGGCCGACGACACCACGTCGATCACCACTTGTTCGGTCAGTGCCGAGGAGTCGACGATCATCGCGTTCTGACCCCCGGTTTCGGCGATCAGCGGAATTGGACGACCCTGGCTGTCGAGGCGACCGGCGATGTTGCGTTGCAGCAGACGGGCAACTTCGGTGGAGCCAGTGAACATCACGCCTTTGACGCGTTCGTCACCGACCAGACCGGCACCGACGGTTTCACCGCGACCCGGCAGCAGTTGCAGCACGCCTTCCGGGATGCCGGCTTCGAGCATCAGACGCACGGCTTGAGCGGCGACCAGCGGAGTCTGTTCGGCCGGTTTGGCCAGTACCGGGTTACCGGCAGCCAGTGCGGCAGCGACCTGGCCGCTGAAGATCGCCAGCGGGAAGTTCCACGGGCTGATGCACACCACCGGACCGAGGGGGCGGTGGGCGTCGTTGCTGAAATCGTTGCGCGCCTGCACTGCGTAATAACGCAGGAAGTCGACGGCTTCGCGGACTTCGGCGATGGCGTTGGCGTAGGTCTTGCCAGCTTCGCGAGCCAGCAGGCCCATCAGCGGCTGGATCTCGCCTTCCATCAAGTCAGCGGCACGTTCCAGAATTGCAGCGCGTTCGGCCGGCGGCGTGGCCTGCCAGATCGGCGCAGCGTTCAGCGCGCATTGAATGGCGTTGTCGACGTCTTCGACGGTAGCTTCTTGAACGTGACCGACCACATCGCGGTGATCGGATGGGTTCAGAACGGCTGCCGGCGTTTCGTTGCTGGAGGCGCAACCGAGCATTGGCGCGGCTTTCCAGTCGTTGTGTGCAGTGGCGAGCAAAGCGCAGGACAGCGAGGCCAGACGATGTTCGTTGGCCATGTCGATGCCGCTGGAGTTGGCGCGCTCGGCACCGTACAGATCACGCGGCAGCGGAATGCGCGGGTGCGGCAGGCCAAAACCGCCTTCGACGGTGGCCATCTGCTCGATCTGCGCAACCGGATCGGCCACCAGTTCCTGAATCGAAATCGACTGGTCGGCGATACGGTTGACGAACGAAGTGTTCGCGCCGTTTTCCAGCAAGCGACGTACGAGGTAAGCCAGCAGGGTTTCGTGAGTGCCGACCGGAGCGTACACGCGGCACGGACGGTTCAGCTTGCCTTCGGCAACCTTGCCGACAACCTGCTCGTAGAGCGGTTCGCCCATGCCGTGCAGGCACTGGAATTCGTACTGGCCCGGGTAATAGTTCTGACCGGCGATGTGGTAAATGGCCGACAGGGTATGGGCGTTGTGGGTGGCGAACTGCGGATAGATGACTTCCGGCACCGACAGCAGTTTGCGTGCGCAAGCAATGTAGGAAACGTCGGTGTAAACCTTGCGGGTGTAGACCGGATAGCCTTCCAGGCCTTCGACCTGGGCGCGCTTGATTTCGCTGTCCCAGTACGCGCCTTTCACCAGGCGGATCATCAGGCGATGACGGCTACGGCGGGCGAGATCGATCACGTAGTCGATCACGTACGGGCAACGCTTCTGGTAGGCCTGGATTACGAAACCGATGCCGTTCCAGCCAGTCAGCTGCGGCTCGAAGCACAGGCGCTCAAGCAGGTCCAGCGACAGCTCGAGGCGGTCGGCTTCTTCGGCGTCGATGTTCAGGCCGATGTCGTATTGCTTGGCCAGCAGAGTCAGCGACAGCAGGCGCGGGTACAGCTCGTCCATCACACGCTCGTATTGCGCACGGCTGTAACGCGGGTGCAGTGCCGAGAGCTTGATGGAAATGCCCGGGCCTTCATAAATCCCACGGCCGTGGGAGGCTTTGCCGATCGAGTGAATCGCTTGTTCGTACGAGGCCAGGTATTTCTGCGCGTCAACTTCGGTGAGTGCCGCTTCACCGAGCATGTCGTAGGAGTAACGGAAGCCCTTGGCTTCGAACTTGCTCGCGTTGGCCAGCGCTTCGGCGATGGTTTCGCCGGTCACGAACTGCTCGCCCATCAGGCGCATGGCCATGTCGACGCCCTTGCGGATCATCGGCTCGCCGCTCTTGCCGATGATGCGGCTCAGCGACGAGGTCAGGCCGGCTTCGTTGTGGGTGGAAACCAGTTTGCCAGTCAGCAGCAGGCCCCAGGTCGCAGCGTTGACGAACAGCGATGGGCTGTTGCCCAGGTGCGGATGCCAGTTGCCGGTGCTGATCTTGTCGCGGATCAGCGCATCGCGGGTGCCTTTGTCCGGGATGCGCAGCAGCGCTTCGGCCAGGCACATCAGCGCCACGCCTTCCTGGGACGACAGGGAAAACTCCTGCAACAGGCCCTGAACAATGCCCGCACGACCGCCGGCACTTTTCTGGTTACGCAGTTTTTCGGCGATGGTCGCGGCGAGTTTGTTGGTGGCTTCGGCCATCGGTGCCGGCAGGCGTGCCTGCTCGATCAGCATCGGCACCACTTCCGGCTCAGGACGGCGGTAAGCGGCGGTGATCGAAGCGCGCAGAACCGATTGCGGCAGAATGCTTTCAGCGAATTCGAGGAAGCATTGGTGAGCGTGATCGGTCTGCACTTCGCCCGCGTCATCGGCGTCTTTGGCGGTCAAACCGTTCAACTCGGTCAGGGTTGCACCACCCTCGAGTTTTTCCAGGTAATTGAAAATTGCCTGCTTGATCAGCCAGTGCGGCGTGCGATCAATCGAGGTTGCGGCAGCCTTCAGGCGCTCGCGGGTCGGGTCATCGAGTTTGACCCCAAGGGTGGTGGTAGCCATATTTTTATCCTCATGGTTGCCACAGTTGCGTGGCATCAGCTGGCCGCAAGATTAGCCGTGCGCTGAATGAGGTGCAACCGGGTGCAACCCTTTTTTTGCCGGAATAATACGCAGCTCGTCAGGAAATAATTTCTGGTACGAAAGTGCTGCTCCTGCTTGGTGCTTTTGCTTTTAGCAAAGGGCCATGACTGCCACAAAAGGGAGCAAAAACGGGGTGATCGTCGATTTATCCGACTGGGTGCAACTAATTCTCGCGAAACTGGTTGCACCTTATTTGCTTTGTTGCATAGCATTCGCCGCCAAGGTGCAACCGGGAATAACCCGGTGCATCGGCTGATGGCTTTCCTGGGGAAACATCAGTCTTAAATGCGCGGGATCCCGGATCGTCTGCCAAACGTCGTCGTTTGCGAGCGGTTCACCACCGCCGCTACATAAAAACAAAGCCAGGGCGTAACTCAATGAGCGTAAGCAATCCAACCCTGATCACATTCGTGATCTACATCGCAGCAATGGTGCTGATCGGCTTGATGGCCTATCGCTCCACCAACAATCTTTCTGACTATATTCTCGGCGGTCGCAGCCTCGGCAGCGTCGTCACCGCGCTATCTGCCGGTGCCTCCGACATGAGCGGCTGGTTGCTGATGGGCCTGCCGGGCGCCATTTACATGTCCGGCCTTTCCGAAAGCTGGATCGCCATTGGTCTGGTTATCGGCGCCTACCTGAACTGGCTGTTCGTTGCCGGTCGTCTGCGCGTGCAGACCGAGCACAACGGCGATGCCCTGACTCTGCCGGATTACTTTTCCAGCCGTTTCGAAGATAAAAGCGGCTTGCTGCGGATCATCTCGGCGATCGTGATTCTGGTGTTCTTTACCATCTACTGCGCTTCCGGCATCGTCGCCGGTGCCCGCCTGTTCGAAAGCACGTTCGGCATGACCTACGAAACGGCGCTGTGGGCCGGTGCGGCGGCAACGATTGCCTACACCTTCATCGGCGGTTTCCTCGCGGTGAGCTGGACCGACACCGTACAAGCCACGCTGATGATCTTCGCGCTGATCCTTACGCCGATCATCGTTCTGCTGGCGACCGGCGGCGTCGACACCACGTTCCTGGCCATCGAAGCGCAAGATCCGAGCAACTTCGACATGCTCAAAGGCACCACCTTCATCGGCATCATTTCGCTGATGGGTTGGGGCTTGGGCTACTTCGGTCAGCCGCATATCCTCGCGCGTTTCATGGCGGCGGATTCGGTGAAGTCGATCGCCAAGGCGCGTCGCATTTCCATGGCCTGGATGATCCTGTGCCTGGGCGGCACCGTGGCGGTGGGCTTCTTCGGTATCGCTTACTTCTCGGCGCACCCGGAAGTGGCCGGCCCGGTCACCGAGAACCCGGAACGCGTGTTCATTGAACTTGCGAAAATTCTCTTCAACCCATGGGTTGCCGGTGTGCTGCTGTCGGCCATTCTGGCTGCGGTAATGAGCACCCTGAGCTGCCAGTTGCTGGTGTGCTCGAGCGCCCTGACCGAAGACTTCTATAAAGCCTTCCTGCGCAAGTCCGCTTCGCAACTGGAGCTGGTCTGGGTCGGTCGTGCCATGGTGCTGCTGGTAGCGCTGATTGCTATCGCGCTGGCTGCCAACCCGGAAAACCGCGTACTGGGCCTGGTGTCCTACGCCTGGGCCGGTTTCGGTGCTGCATTCGGTCCGGTGGTGCTGATCTCGGTAGTCTGGAAAGACATGACCCGCAACGGCGCACTGGCCGGTATTCTGGTCGGCGCGATCACCGTGGTGGTCTGGAAGCATTTCGAACTGCTGGGTCTGTACGAAATCATTCCGGGCTTCATCTTCGCCAGCCTGGCCATCTACTTTGTCAGCAAGGCGGGTGAGCCGACTCGCGGGATGGTTGAGCGCTTCGAGGCAGCGGAAAAAGACTTCCATCTGAACAAGTGATGGACTGAGCTTCGGCTCACATGAAAACGGCCCGTTTCCTAGAGGAAGCGGGCCGTTTTTTATTGCCTGTGGTTTTCCCTTAAGACTGTGCAGATCCAATGTGGGAGCGAGCCTGCTCGCGAAGGCGGTTGCTCGACCAACAAATGCCTCGACCGGTACACCGCCTTCGCGAGCAGGCTCGCTCCCACAGGGTGGGTGGCAGGTTTGATTGAATTGTCTGTAGTTGAACGGCCGAATTACAAAGGCGCTTTCAGCAAACCACGTAGGGCAAATCTGAATTTCCCGTCACCTGCTCAGCACCCCTTGTCCCTCATGCAGAATCGCCCGCCCTCACACTGCAGAGAGACATCGGATGTTCGCGCCTGCCAATCAACCGCGTTTCACGTTGACCCTCGAAGGCGCCCAGCATGACCTCAAAGTTCTTGAGTTCACGGGCCGGGAAGCCATCAGCCAGCCATTTCGCTTCGAGCTGGAACTGGTCAGCGAGCGGCCGGACCTGGATCTGGAAAGCCTGCTGCACGGGCAGGCGTTTCTGAGTTTCGATGCTCAGGGTTGCGGTATTCATGGCCAGATTTATCAGGTCGGGCAGGGCGATTCCGGGAAACGTCTGACACGCTATCACCTCAGCCTCGTCCCGCGTCTGACGTATCTGGGGCATCGCATCAACCAGCGAATTTTCCAGCATCAGAGCGTGCCGCAAATTGTCACTCAGGTTCTCAAGGACCATTCGATCCTGCGCGATGCCTTTGAATTTCGCTTGGGCAGCGAATACCCCGAGCGCGAGTACTGCGTGCAATACGCGGAAAGCGATCTGGCCTTCATCCAGCGCCTGTGCGCCGAAGTCGGCATTCATTACCACTTTCAGCACAGCCCCCAGGGTCACCTGTTGGTCTTCGGCGATGACCAGACCGTGTTCCCCAAGCTGCCCGAGCCGACGTTGTATCTGCCGGGCAGCGGCATGTCGGCTGGCGCGCAGGCGATTCAACGCTTCAACGTGCGCGTGGAAACCCGCACCAGCGTCGTCACGCGGCGCGACTACAACTTCGAAAAACCGCGTCTGTCTCTGGAAAGTCGCAGTGACGGCGAGCAGCGTCCAGTGCTGGAGGACTATCACTTTCCCGGCCAATTCAATGATCGCGAAACCGGCAAAGGCCTGACGCGCCGCGCGCTTGAACGCCATGTCGCCGATTACCGTCAAGCCGAAGGCACCAGCGACGAATCCTCGCTGGTCTGCGGACATTTCCTGCAACTCACCGGGCATCCGCGCAGCGACTGGAATGATCTGTGGTTGCTCACCACCGTCGAACATCGCGGCCGCCAGCCGCAGGTGCTGGAAGAGTCGGTGACCAGCGATGGCGAATCCTTCCAGGGCTACCGCAATACTTTCGTGGCCACGCCGTGGGACGTGATCTTCCGTCCGGCGCTGGCGCCGGAAAAGCCGCGCATCTCCGGTTATCAACCCGCCGTGGTCACCGGACCGAAAGATCTGGAGATCCATTGTGATGAATATGGCCGGGTCAAAGTGCAACTGGCCTGGGATCGCGATGGCGAACTCAACGAGCACTCCAGTTGCTGGCTGCGTGTCGCGACCGGCTGGGCTCACGATCACTACGGCAGCGTATTGATTCCGCGCGTCGGCATGGAAGTGCTGGTCGGCTTCATTGATGGCGATGCCGACAAGCCGCTGGTCATGGGATGCCTGCCAAATGCGGCGACCCCGGTGCCGCTGGATCTGCCGGCGGACAAGACTCGGAGCGTTTTCCGCAGCCAGAGCAGTCCCGGCGGTGGCGGTTATAACGAACTGCGCATCGAGGACAAAAAGGGCGCCGAGGAAATCTACCTGCGTGCCCAGCGCAACTGGACCCAGCATGTGCTCAACGACCAGCAGTTGCAGGTCGACAACCATCGGAGTGTGGTGGTCACCGGCACCGCCCGGCATGAACTCAAGGCCGACGAGCAACGCATCACCTACGGCCAGCGCCAGACCGAAGTCAGGCAGGATGACCATTTGTCCGTGCTCGGCGACCAGCAGGTTCGGGTAAACAATCAAGCCACCAGCGCCTCGGCGCAGATCCATATCAGTGCTGGTCAGCAAGTGGTCATCGACGGCGGCGCGAGCGCGACGATTCAGGCCGGCGGGCAGTGGATCAACATCGGCCCCGGCGGAATTTTCAGCAGCGTGCCGATCGTCGTGGGCGGCGCGCCGATGGCGGCGATGAGCGCGGCGCCGGTGGTGCCGGGCTTGCAAGAGAAACTGGCCGCTGCGCCGGCGGCGGTTCTCACCGCCGCACAGATCATGAGTCTCAAAGGTGATGCGCCTTTCTGCGAAGAGTGTGAACGGTGCAAGGACGGTGTCTGTGCAGCCTGAACAATTGACGCCCGAACAATGGCTGGCGCGGCAGCCGCTGCATGTGTCGGAGCAGCTGTTCGCAATCTTCAGCCGCGCCAGTGACGCCGATGCTTTCCAGGCCTGGCGGGGCACAGCTCATCCGGTCTGGGCCGAGACCATTTATGCCGAGTGGGACGCGGTGATGCCCTATGTGGGAATTGTCGCTGAAGGCAGTGAGTTTTTACATTGGGTGGCGGAAACAGAATCCCGGGATTGGGGATGGTTGGTGGTGTCTTCGGCGGATCTGGAAGTGCTGGTCGAGCATTTTCGCAGCCTCACTCAGGTGTTGATGCCGGACGGTAAAGCGGTGTTTTTGCGCTTTTGGGATGGTCGTTTTTTGCTGCCTCTTTTGCAGTCTGATGAGGTCATTTCCGCGCAATTGCTGCCGGTCGTTTCGCGAGCCCTGATCAATGGCCAAGCCATTGAAATCGGGGGCCGTGCGCTGGTTTCGGGGCGAGTTTTTCCGTGGTGGAGCGTGCCGCAATCGCTGTTGGCGCAGACTGATGCGAGCGTACGCATCGCCAATGTTCTGCAGTGGCTGAGCGAGGAGCAGCCGGCCGTGTTCGAGGCGTTTCCCGAGACGGTCCTGCGCTGCAAGGTCGGGCAGTTTTTCAAATTATCGATGTCGGAAGATTCGTCACGATCGGCGCTTCTGGAGTTTTTGCTGGCAGAGGCAGAGTGAAATTTCGGGGCAAACGCTTCGGACGTTTCCTTCGAATTGCGGCGGTTTTCATGAACTGGTGCGCGGTGGGTTGCAGGGATAGTCTTTTCGTTGTCACTACGAGAGCGGTGGCAGGGTGAAGGATTCCCGCATTCATGACGTTACAGTTCGTTGGCTTTTTGCGGCACTTGGTTCAAGTCCGTAAGATCGTCGCGGCGGCTGTGCGTGGGGCACGCTTCGGCGTGGCCGAGGTCCATGATTGCTCGGTTCCTACTCCTGCGCACAGCTGCCACCCTAACCCGTAGGAAGGTGTGATGGCGGCTCACATTTATCAATCATGGGACCCGGAAAATGACCAATATGCATACTGATTCACCCTACGAAAAAATCACCCCTCACCCCGACAACCGCTTCATGGCCCTCACCGGCAATTGCAGCGACATGCCCAGCCTGTTCATCGACACCCACGTGCCCCTCGACATCCTCATGGACGCTGCCAACTATCGCATCCGCGCCGTGGTCCAGGTCCTGGAAAACATGTGCATGCGCGGCTCGATCGAATGCGACTCCGTGATCCTCAGCGACTTTGCATTGCTGTGCGCGATTCCACTGCGCGATGGCTGTGATGTGCTGGACGTCATCGGCAAGCGCCTGCGCAGCTTGCCCGCCTGAAGATCAAAAGATCGCAGCCTTCGGCAGAGTGAGCGCCTATCCCGTGTAGGAGCTGCCGAAGGCTGCGATCTTTTGATGTTGAGGCCCGCTCGGCTGCGAACCCCTGACTTGCCGCCCGGTAAAAGGTAAACTTTGCGGCCCTCGCAGGAGCAGCCATGAATTATCGTCACGCCTTCCATGCCGGCAATCACGCCGATGTGTTCAAACACCTGACCTTGACCCGCCTCATCGCCCTGATGTCGCGCAAGGAGCAGCCGTTTGCCTATCTCGACACGCACGCCGGCATTGGCCTGTATGACTTGCAGGGCGATCAGGCCAATCGTACCGGCGAGTACCTGGAAGGCATTGCGCGGTTGTGGGATCAGCCGGACCTGCCGGCGCTGACTGCCGACTACATGAAGGTGCTGCACGAGATGAACCCGGATGGCCAGTTGCGCTATTACCCGGGGTCGCCGGAGCTGGCGCGGCGTCTGACGCGGCCGCAGGATCGCGTGATGCTCAACGAGAAACACCCGGAAGACGGCGTGCTGCTCAAGGACAACATGGCTGGCGATCGGCGGGTGAAAGTGCATCTGGGCGAGGGCTGGCATGTGGCGCGGGCAATGTTGCCGGTGCAGGAGAAGCGCGCGGTTATGCTGATCGATCCGCCGTTCGAGCAGCTCGATGAGATGCAACGTTGTGCGGCATCTATGAAAGAAGCCATCGGCCGCATGCGCCAGACCGTGGCTGCGATCTGGTATCCGGTCAAGGATCAGCGTGCACTGCGGCGTTTCTATCAGGACCTGGCAGGCACGGGTGCACCGAAGTTGCTGCGTGTGGAGCTGCTGGTGCATCCGCTGGACACGCCGAACAGCCTGAACGGTTCCGGGCTGGCGATCGCCAATCCGCCGTGGGGGCTGGAGGAAGAATTGCGTGAGTTGCTGCCGTGGTTGTCGAAGAAGCTGGGGCAGACCCAGGGCGGGTGGCAGATGGACTGGTTGATTGCCGAGAGTTGATCAACGGCAAGATCAAAAGATCGCAGCCTGCGGCAGCTCCTACCCAGTTCGGCGTCGTCCACCAATGTGCGGACGATCACTGATCTCCTGTAGGAGCTGCCGAAGGCTGCGATCTTTTGCTTTAAAGGGTCAGTTACCCGCCAGGCTCGCTGGCATGCACACGCCGGTGCCGCCAATCCCGCAGTAACCTTCAGGGTTCTTCGCCAGATACTGCTGGTGATACGCCTCGGCAAAGTACACGGTCGGGGCCTGGTCGATCTCGGTGCTGATTTCACCCAGACCGGCCTTGGCCAGTTCAGCCTGATACACGTCTTTGCTCTTCAGTGCCGCATCCAGTTGCTCCGGGGTGGTCGCGTAGATCACCGAGCGGTACTGGGTGCCGATGTCGTTGCCCTGACGCATGCCCTGAGTCGGGTTGTGCAGTTCCCAGAACATCGCCAGCAGTTCTTCGTAACTGACTTGGGCCTTGTCATACACCACCAATACCACTTCGGCGTGGCCGGTCAGGCCCGAGCAGACTTCTTCATACGTGGGGTTCGGGGTGAAACCGCCGGCGTAACCGACGACTGTGCTGACCACGCCTTCGCGCTGCCAGAAGCGTCGTTCCGCGCCCCAGAAACAACCCAGACCGAAAATCGCGAAGTCGACGTCCTGAAAGAATGGACCGAGCAGCGGGGTGTCTTCGAAGACGAAGTGTTTTTCCGGCAGGGTCATCGGGGTTTCGCGGCCGGGCAGGGCTTGTTCTTTGGTTGGAAGCACGTTTTTGTTCACCAGAATTTCCGAGCGCAGAACCATGAGCGTTCCTCTCAGTCAGGTTGGAGGTAAAAAGTCAGACCGCCAGTGTGCCGAATGATGCCGAGTTAATCACTACCCAATGTAGGAGCTGCCGAAGGCTGCGATCTTTTGATTTTGCTTTTTAAAAACCAGATCAAAAGATCGCAGCCTTCGGCAGCTCCTACAGGGGACGGCATGTTATGGCGAGAATGGGGTAGCGGGGTTAGAGACAGAGCGGGCCGCGCGGGTAGCGCTTGAGCGCTTTGATCAGCTCATCGCCCGGAATCGGTCGGTCGAACAGATAACCCTGGCCGACGTCGCAACGATGCCGGCGCAGGAACGCCAGTTGCTCGGCGGTTTCGATGCCTTCGGCGACGACCTTGAGTTTGAGGTTGTGGGCCATGGCGATGACTGCAGAGGTGATTTCCATGTCGTCCTGGTTGTCCGGAATTTCATGGATGAAGCTGCGATCGATCTTGATGATGTCGATCGGGAATTTCTTCAGATAGCTCAGCGATGAATAACCGGTGCCGAAGTCATCCATGGCCAGGGTCAGGCCGAGGCGCTTGAGCTGGTCGAGCTGCAAATGCGTGTCTTCGGTGGCTTCCAGCAACAGGCCTTCGGTCAGCTCCAGTTCGAGCAGATTGGCCGGCAGCGCTTCTTCCTTGAGGATGTTGGCGATCGAGGCGACCAGATCCGGATCGGAGAACTGTTTCGGCGACAGATTGATTGCCACTTGCAGATTGCCCAGGCCGGCGGCGGTCAGGGACTTGCTCATGCGGCACGCCTGTCGGGCAATCCACTTGCCGATCGGAATGATCAGGCCGGTCTCTTCGGCGACGCTGATGAACTGGTCTGGGCGGATCATGCCGCGCTCCGGGTGGTTCCAGCGCAACAGCGCCTCCATACCCAGCAGACGTCCACTGCGCAGGCACAGTTTCGGCTGGTAGAACACGTCCAGTTCGTTCTGCGTGAGGGCGCGGCGCAGGTTGTTCTCGACAAACAGTTTGTAGCTGGCTTCGGCGTTCAGCGCTTCGGTGAACACCTGCAACTGGTGTTTGCCGTTGGCCTTGGCCTTGTGCAGCGCCAGGCCGGCGTTGCGCATCAGGGTCTGCGGGTCGCGCCCGTGCAGCGGCGCGCAGGCCAGGCCCACGGAGCCGGTGACGCTGATCAGCTGGTTGTCGACGAACATCGGCTTGTCGAGGGTCATCAGCAACTGACTGGCAATCTGCTGCCCGGCTTCAAGATCGGTGTCGTCGAGCAACACGGCGAATTCGTTACTGGCAAAACGTGCCAGGCTGCCACTCGGGCTGAGGCTGTTGCGCAGGCGCCGGGCGAGGCTGATCAACAGTTTGTCGCCGGTCTGGTGGCCGAGGCTGTCGTTGATCCGCTTGAAGTTGTCGATGTCGACCAGCAACAGACTGATCGGCGCATCGCTGTCACGGGCAAAACGCTCATCGAGATTGCGGATGAATGCCGGACGATTGCCGAGGTTGGTCAGGTTGTCGGTATAGGCCAGGCGCTCGATACGTTGCTGCGCCAGTTTGGTCTGGGTGATGTCTTCGTAGATGCCGATGTAATGCGTCAGCTCACGGTTGTCGCCATAGACCTTGGAAATCGACAACTGCCCCCAGTAGGGTTCGAGGTTTTTCCGGCGGCTCTTGAATTCACCCTGCCAGCTATTGCTCTGGGCCAGCGCCGAGGGCGCGTCGAATAGCAGCTCGCTGAGGTTTTCCAGCGCTGGCAATTCCGACAGGCGCTGACCGTGGACTTCCTCGGTGGTGTATTGAGTGATCGCGGTGAAGCTCGGGTTGACGTACTCGACCACACCGTCGCAGTTGACCAGCAAAAAGGCGTTGGCGCTTTGCTCGACCGCGCGCTGAAACAGGTGCAGGGCGCTGGTGGCGGTGCGACGGTTGTGGTTGTTGATCACTTGCGCGAACTGGTCGGCCAGTTCACCGGCAAAGGCGATTTCGTCGGACTGCCAGGCGCGGGTCACGCCGGTCTGTTCCAGACACAACACGCCGACCACTTGCCCGTCGACGCGAATGCTGGCGTCGAGCATGGCATTAACGTCACGCGGACGCATCGCCTCGGCCATCTCGCGGGTGCGCGGGTCGTGCATGGCATTGTGCGCATCGATGGCGCGGCTGCTGTGCAGCGCTTCCATGTAATCGGGGAAGCCGCTGATATCGATCGGCTCCGGCAGCAGGTATTCCTGGGTCGCACGATGATAGGCGGAGATCGGCAGCAAGCGCTGGCCTTCGAGGTTCCACAGGCTGGCGCAGTCGATCTCGTAGATGTCGCAGGCGCAGCGGGTGATCAGCTCGGCGGCTTCCTGCAGCGAGTTGTGCGTGCTGTAGCGCTGGCGTGCGAGCAGCAGAATCAGATCCTGCTGGGCGCGCACGCGTTCCAGATGCTGCAGTTGTTCCTGCTGGGCACGCTGGTTCAGCTCAAGGGCGATTTGCAGGCGCGAATTCTGGGTTTCCAGGTCGACCGATGGCAGCGCCTGGGTTTCGTCGAACACCTCGTCGACCGCCAGCAGGTAGCCGCGCAGCAAATGCCGGTTGTGCTGTTTGTAGGCTTCGCCGAGCTCGAGGATGTTCAACGCGCCGGCGGCGGTGTGCAGGGTGTAGCGCACCACGTAATGCGCGCCTTTGCTCAACTGCTGCTGGATCGCGTCGTGCAGTTGATAGCGCGCTTCGGGCTCCATCAGGCTGGCGTAGGGCGAGCCGACCAGAGCGCAGAGCTCGACGGCCGGCTGGCCGAACTGGCGCTCGCAGTTGGGATCGAGAAACAGCATCGCCCAACTGGCTTCATTCAAGCGCTCGAAACGCAGCATGCCGAGCCGCGAGGGCACAGGCAACTGCGTCACTACCTCGGCCGCCATACGGCTGGCGGCATCGGGTTGGCTCTTCATGAAGGGAACTCGCTTGGAAATATGCTGAATGCGCCGGGCTCTCGCCCTCTTGTCTGTTGGCTGCGGCAAGGTTGCATCATTGCGGCACCGACTGACAAGAGAGATGAAGGCCAAGTGCTATAAGAATATGTCGGCTGCAGTGAACATTTCTCCAGTGCATGACTGAAATGAGCAAAAGATCGCAGCTTCACGCCGCCCCGACAGGGTAATGCGCCTGGTGTAGGAGCTGCCGAAGGCTGCGATCCTCGGGTGTTTCAGCGCAACTTCATACTGATCGACTGCAGCTTCCTGCCATCGCGGTCATGGTAATTGACCAATATCTGATCTGCCTCCACGACCACATGAGCAAAATTGTCCTGACTCACCACGGCACTGGTCAGCTCGTGCCGATAATCCCCGGCCGCAGTACGCGCCAACGGTTGATCGAGGATGAATGTCGAGGCTTTGGCATACGGCAACAGTTTGCTGTTGTGCAGCGGTGACGACACGATGGTACGCACTTCGAAATCGGCATCTGCGCTGTGAGTCAAGCGACTGGTCAGCGAGCCATGGACGTCGCCGGAGACGAACACGACGTTTTTGATCCGATGGGTGCGAATGGTTTCGAGCAGACGCAGGCGCTGTTCGGGGAACGCCTTCCAGGCGTCGTCGCCATTGAGTTTGCGATCGGGATAGAACATCACACTGGTCACCACGAACTTCACCCGTGCCGGGGTGTGGAGCAGCCATTCCAGCAGCGTCTGTTCCTGCTCGATGTCGAGAATGCGGCGGTCATCCTTCGACAGGTTGCGCCGGGTGCGACTGTCGGTAACGAACCAGGCGATATCGCTGTCGCCAAACTGATACCAGTAATGCTTCAAGGTATCCCGGTCTATCTGGCCCTCCTCATTACATGCATAAACCGGGCTGTGGCTGGCTTGATAAAGTTCATAAGCCGCCATGGCGTTGCGATATAAGTCCATATCCGCAGCTTTGGCATTGGCGGGCCAGTTATCTTCGATCTCATGATCGTCCAGCATCATATAAGTCGATGTATTGGACATCAGTTTTTGAATATTCGGTTGCGAGAATGCTGTTCGATACTTCTTCAGAATGTCTTTGGCTTCGCGGTCCGGTGCAATGATATTCAAGTCGTCTACATAAACTTGATCGCCGGTCATGATTACCGCACTGACCGGTACCTGACTGTTTTCGATCAGTTGACTGATCGAGCCAAAGATCCGATCGCCCAGTTGCGGCAGGGAAACAATGCCTGCGGTGATCCGCAGATAGCGGCACGAACCGACGATGAAGCCTCGGGGCTGGTTACCATGCGCAGTTCGGGTGCGAAAGCGGTAGAGCTGACGCGGCCATTGCAATGGAAACTCGACCACCGTGTCGATGGTATGCACCGGATTCATCGGGCTTAAGCAACCGGCCTGGTATTCGTATTCACAATCGGCTTCGAGATCCTGCAATACCAGTACACCCGACATGTCATTGGCCGGATTCAAAAGTGCAAATACGCTGTTGGACCATTTTTCCGCGCCGGCTTTGCGAGCACGAACTCCGGCGAATACACGTTTTTTGTCCTGTTGTTCGCCGCGAATGAAAATGCGTACTTCGTTAGTTGTGGTGTGCCCCACAATGGGGCCGATAGTCGGTTTGAACATGATCGATTCCGTTCGAGATTTGAATAAACAAGAATTAAATAAGCGGGGTGCGTTGATGCAACTTTCCTGAGCAGAGGTTAGTTGGCCGGCGGCGGAAAATATTGGCGTTAAGTGGACCAGGCCTGTGGCCGATGTCAGCACGGGTTGTAGGAAAGGGGCGCGGCCCGGTTTATTTCAGGCAAAAAAAAGCCCCGTCAATTGACGGGGTTGAGGTACGAGCGTGTGGCGCTCGAAAGGGTGCAGCAAAAGGCCCTCCGTTGCCGGAGGGCCTTTTGGGTTACAGCAGGATGGTGCGGATGTCGCCCAACAGGCTGCCCAGACGCTGGGTAAAGCGTGCGGCTGCCGCGCCGTTGATCACGCGGTGATCGTAGGACAGCGACAATGGCAACATCAGCTTCGGCTGGAACGCTTTGCCGTCCCAGACTGGCTGGATGGTTGCTTTGGACACACCGAGGATCGCCACTTCCGGCGCGTTGACGATCGGCGTGAAGCCGGTGCCGCCAATGTGGCCGAGGCTGGAAATGGTGAAGCAGGCGCCTTGCATCTCGTCCGAGGACAGCTTCTTGGTGCGGGCTTTTTCAGCCAGCGAAGCCGCTTCGGCAGCGAGTTGCAGCAGGCTCTTCTGGTCGACGTTCTTGATGACCGGCACCAGCAGGCCATCCGGAGTGTCGACGGCGAAGCCGATGTTCACATACTTCTTGCGGATAATTGCCTTGCCGCTTGGCGCCAGCGAACTGTTGAAGTCCGGCAGCTCCTTGAGCAAATGCGCGCAGGTCTTGAGCAGCAGCGGCAGGATGGTCAACTTGACGCCAGCCTTCTCGGCCACGGCTTTCTGTGCAACGCGGAAGGCCTCCAGCTCGGTGATGTCCGCCGAGTCGAATTGCGTGACGTGTGGCACGTTCAGCCAGCTGCGGTGCAGGTTGGCAGCGCCGACCTGCATCAGGCGAGTCATCGGCACTTCTTCGATTTCGCCGAAACGGCTGAAATCGACCACCGGGATCGGCGGGATCCCCGCACCACCGGTAGCGCCGCCAGCAGCGGCCGGTGCTTCCTTGGCCTTCTGCATCATCGCCTTGACGTAAACCTGCACGTCTTCCTTGAGGATGCGACCGTGCGGACCGCTGGCGCCAACGGCGCTAAGCTCGACGCCGAACTCACGGGCCAGTTGACGCACGGCAGGGCCGGCGTGAACTTTGGCGCCCGGTTTCGCTGGTGTAGCAGCCGGCGCTGCGGCTGGAGCGGCAGCAGGTGCAGCGGCGGCTGGAGCAGCAGCAGCAGGTGCCGGCGCGCTTGGTGCAGCAGCCGGAGCCGGGGCAGCAGCAGGTGTCGCGCCTTTGACTTTGAGCTTGAGAATCAGGTCGCCGGTGCCGACTTCATCATCCAGCTTGATCGAAACGCTTTCGACCACGCCGGCGGCAGGCGATGGAATTTCCATGCTGGCCTTGTCGGATTCCAGAGTGATCAGCGACTGATCGGCTTCGACGGTATCGCCGGCCTTGACCAGTACTTCGATGATCTTCGCCTTGCCGGCCGAACCGATGTCCGGGACATGGATGTCCTGAACGCTGTCAGCGGCCGGTGCAGCCGGAGCAGCAGCCGGGGCTGGCGCAGCGGCAGCAGCAGGCGCAGCAGCCTGAGCCGGAGCGGCGGCAGCCGGGGCCGCAGCACCCGCCACTTCCAGATCCAGAATCAGGTCGCCAGTGCCGACTTCGTCGTTGAGCTTGACGCTGATGGCCTTGACCACGCCAGCGGCAGGCGACGGGATTTCCATGCTCGCCTTGTCGGATTCCAGGGTGATCAGCGATTGATCGGCTTCGACGCTATCGCCGACCTTGACCTGGATTTCGATGATCTGTGCCTTGCCCGACGAACCGATGTCCGGCACGTGCACTTGCTGAACCGAAGCGGCAGCAGGGGCAGCGGCAGGCGCGGCAGCAGCAGGGGCGGCAGCCGGTTTCTCTTCGGCTTTCGCAGGAGCAGCGGCCGGCGCAGGGGCCGCTTCAGCAGCGCCCTCGACTTCCAGCTCGAGCAGTTCGTCGCCTTCTTTCAGACGGTCGCCCAGCTTCACTTTCAGACTTTTGATGACGCCGGCTTTCGGGGCCGGCACTTCCATGCTGGCCTTGTCCGATTCCAGGGTCAGGATGCTCTGGTCGGCTTCGATGCGGTCGCCGACCTTCACAAACAGTTCAATTACTTCACCTTCACCGCTGCCGATGTCAGGTACGCGAATGAGTTCGCTCACAAAATGTCTCCTCAGCAGTCCAGTGGGTTGCGTTTTTCCGGGTCGATGCCGAACTTGGTGATGGCTTCAGCCACCACTTTAGGTTCGATATCACCACGGTCAGCCAGTGCTTCCAGGGCTGCCAACACCACGAAATGACGGTCGACTTCGAAGAAATGACGCAGTTTCTTGCGGCTGTCGCTGCGGCCGAAACCGTCGGTGCCCAGGACCTTGAATTCCTTGGACGGTACCCACTGACGGATCTGCTCGGCGAACAGCTTCATGTAGTCGGTAGAAGCAATGACCGGACCCTTGCGGCCGTTCAGGCACTCTTCGACGTAGCTCAGCTTCGGCTTCTGGCCAGGCTTGAGACGGTTGCTGCGCTCTACGGCGAGGCCGTCGCGACGCAGTTCGTTGAAGCTGGTAACGCTCCACACGTCAGCGCCGATGTTGAACTCTTCACGCAGGATCTTCGCCGCTTCACGCACTTCGCGCAGGATGGTACCGGAGCCCATCAGCTGAACGTGATGCGCCGCATCGCGAGTGTCTTCCTCGAGCAGGTACATGCCTTTCTTGATGCCTTCTTCGGCACCGGCCGGCATGGCTGGCTGCTGGTACGACTCGTTCATCACGGTGATGTAGTAGAAGATGTCCTGTTGCTCTTCGGTCATCTTCTTCATGCCGTCCTGAATGATCACCGCCAGCTCGTAGCCGTAGGTCGGATCGTAGGTGCGGCAGTTCGGGATGGTCGCGGCCAGCAGGTGGCTGTGACCGTCTTCGTGCTGCAGGCCTTCACCGTTCAGGGTGGTACGGCCGGCGGTGCCGCCGATCAGGAAGCCACGGGTACGGCTGTCGCCAGCGGCCCAGGCCAGGTCGCCGATACGCTGGAAGCCGAACATCGAGTAGAAGATGTAGAACGGCAGCATCGGCTGGTTGTGGCTGGAGTACGAAGTACCGGCAGCGATGAACGAGCTCATGGCGCCTGCTTCGTTGATGCCTTCTTCAAGGATCTGACCTTTCTGGTCTTCCTTGTAGAACATCACCTGGTCTTTATCGACTGGCTCGTAGAGCTGGCCGACCGAGGAGTAGATACCCAACTGACGGAACATGCCTTCCATACCGAAGGTACGGGCTTCGTCCGGGATGATCGGAACGATGCGCGGGCCGATTTCCTTGTCCTTGACCAGTTGCGCGAGGATTCGCACGAAAGCCATGGTGGTGGAAATTTCACGGTCGCCCGAGCCATCGAGGATGGCTTTGAGGGTGTCCAGATCCGGAGTCGGTACGCTGAAGCTCTGCGCGCGGCGCTGTGGCACGAAACCGCCCAGGGCGGCACGACGCTCGGCCAGGTAGCGGCCTTCGGCGCTGTTTGGCTCTGGCTTGAAGAACGGCAGGTTCTCCAGCTCTTCGTCCTTGACCGGGATGTCGAAGCGGTCGCGGAACAACTTCAGGCTGTCGACATCGACTTTCTTGGTGTTGTGCGCAGTGTTTTTCGCTTCGCCGGCACCGGTGCCATAACCCTTGATGGTCTTGGCGAGGATGACGGTCGGTTGTTCCTTGTGGTTGACCGCTTCGTGGTACGCCGCGTAGACCTTGTACGGGTCGTGGCCGCCACGGTTGAGTTTCCAGATCTCGTCGTCGGACAGATCGGCAACCATTGCCTTGAGTTCAGGCGTGTTGAAGAAGTGCTCGCGAACGAACGCGCCGTCTTTGGCTTTGTAGTTCTGGTACTCGCCGTCGATGACTTCGTCCATGCGGCGTTGCAGGATGCCGTCGACGTCCTTGGCCAGCAGCGGGTCCCAGAAACGGCCCCAGATGACTTTGGTCACGTTCCACTGAGCACCACGGAACACGCCTTCGAGTTCCTGGATGATCTTGCCGTTGCCGCGAACCGGGCCGTCGAGGCGCTGCAGGTTGCAGTTGATGACGAAGATCAGGTTGTCCAGCTTCTCGCGGCCGGCCAGGGAGATCGCGCCCAGGGATTCCGGCTCGTCGCACTCGCCGTCGCCCAGGAAGCACCAGACTTTCTGTTTGCCCGGCTGGATGAAACCGCGATGCTCCAGGTACTTCATGAAGCGCGCCTGGTAGATCGCCTGGATCGGACCCAGACCCATCGATACGGTCGGGAACTGCCAGAAGTCAGGCATCAGCCAAGGGTGCGGATAGGAAGACAGGCCTTGACCATCGACTTCCTGACGGAAGTTGTTCATCTGGTCTTCGGTGATGCGGCCTTCCATGAATGCACGGGCGTAAACGCCTGGCGAGGTGTGGCCCTGGAAGTAGATCAGGTCGCCGCCGTGTTCGTCGGTCGGGGCCTGGAAGAAATAGTTGAAGCCGATGTCATACAGGGTCGCACTGGAAGCGAAGCTGGAGATGTGACCACCCAGGTCCGAATCTCGCAGGTTCGTGCGCATTACCATGGCCATCGCGTTCCAGCGTACCAGCGAGCGAATGCGGCGTTCCATGAACAGGTCGCCAGGCATGCGTGCTTCGTGGGTAACGGGGATCGTGTTGCGGTAAGGCGTGGTGATCGCGTAAGGGAGCTGCGAGCCGCTGCGGGTCGCGAGTTCGCCCATACGGGTCATCAGATAGTGAGCACGGTCTTCGCCTTCTTTGTCGAGAACCGATTCCAGGGCGTCCAGCCATTCCTGGGTTTCGACGGGATCGAGGTCTTGCATGGCTTGCTCCAGGGCGGAAAGGCTTCCAGAATCGGTTGCCTGAGTTTGCGACTGGCCTTGTGGGCAGACGATTTAAAATTCTTGGATTGCCGACAGGTTGTTCCGGCGGCGTGTAGTTTTACTACAAATCTTCCGGCATTTCAGCCTTTCGAATGTATAGACGAGTAGTAAAACTACAGATGAAAGGCTTGTGGCCTCCGACTGCGTTGTGAGAATAATCGTTAAGGCGGGTCGATTTCCATCCGAATAAGGTGAAAGTTTGATGCTGGATGCCAAAGAAGAAGAAATTTCAGCTATTTCTAACTTTTGTTCGACAGTCCTTCACGTAGCGGGTTTTCATCATTCACTACAAGCGGCCCTTTATACGCCGATCAAGGATAGACCATGACCCTGCCCGTGCTTGCCGAACTGCCCGCCATTCTCCTGCCGTTGGTCAGCCGATCCGAGCAGTCGTTCCGTACGTCCGTCGCCGCCCTCGAGGACGATCACGGCCTGTCGAGCTGGACGCCGGAGCGCTGGGCGCAATTCGCCCGCGTCACTGCCGCCAGCGAATTTGTCATTGAACAGAGCATTCGTGACCCTTTGATGTTGCTGGCGCTGGTGGCATCCGGCGAACTTGATCGGGCGTTTGCGCCCGGCGAACTGTGCGCACAGATCGCCGCCGCCGCGAACAACGCGCAGAGCGAAGACGAACTTGGCCGTGCCCTGCGCCGCCAGCGCGCACGCCATCAGGTGCGGATCATCTGGCGCGATCTGACCCGCCAGGCCGATCTGGTGCAGACCTGCCGCGACCTCTCGGACATGGCTGACGCGACCATCGATCAGGCTTATCAATGGCTGTACAGCCGTCATTGCGAGCAGTTCGGCACGCCGACCGGTCGGCGCAGCGGTGAGCCGCAGCAGATGGTCATCCTCGGCATGGGCAAGCTCGGTGCGGTCGAGCTGAATCTGTCTTCCGACATCGATCTGATCTTCGCCTACCCCGAAGGCGGCGAAACCGTCGGCGTGAAACGCTCGCTGGACAATCAGGAATTCTTCATTCGCCTCGGCCAGCGTCTGATCAAGGCACTCGACCCGATGACCGTCGACGGCTTCGTTTTCCGCGTTGACATGCGCCTGCGCCCATACGGATCGTCCGGTGCGCTGGTGCTCAGCTTCAACGCGCTGGAGCAGTATTACCAGGATCAGGGCCGCGACTGGGAACGCTACGCGATGATCAAGGCGCGAGTAGTGGCTGGCGATCAGGTCGCCGGCGCGCAGTTGCTCGACATGCTGCGGCCGTTCGTCTACCGCCGTTACCTGGATTTTTCGGCGATCGAAGCACTGCGCACCATGAAGCAACTGATCCAGCAGGAAGTGCGGCGCAAGGGCATGGCCGACAACATCAAGCTCGGCTCCGGCGGCATCCGCGAGGTCGAGTTCATCGCTCAGGCCTTTCAGTTGATCCACGGTGGCCGCGACCTGAGCCTGCAACAGCGTCCTCTATTAAAGGTGCTGAGCACGCTGGAAGGGCAGGGCTATCTGCCGCCGGCGGTGGTCAGCGAGTTGCGCGAAGGGTACGAGTTTCTGCGTTACACCGAACATGCCATTCAAGCGATTGCCGACCGTCAGACGCAAATGCTGCCGGACAGCGCCCAGGATCAGGCGCGCATCGCTTTCATGCTTGGCTACTCCGATTGGCCGGCCTTCCATGAACAGTTGATGTACTGGCGCGGGCGCGTGGCCTGGCATTTCGCCCAGGTGATCGCCGATCCCGACGAGGATGAGGGCAGCGAAAGCGAAGTGGTGGTTGGCGGTGAATGGCTGCCGCTGTGGGAGGAAGAACAGGACGAAGAGGCCGCGTGCCGGCAGTTGCAGGAGGGCGGTTTCGTCGATGCCGGCAAAGCGCTGAAGGCGCTGGCCGGTTTGCGCGGCAGTCCGCAATTGCGCGCGATGCAGCGGCTGGGGCGCGAGCGTCTCGATGCATTTATTCCGCGACTGCTCGCGCAGGCGGTGGAGCATGACAATCCTGATCTGGTGCTCGAGCGCGTGCTGCCGCTGGTGGAAGCGGTGGCGCGGCGCTCGGCGTATCTGGTTTTGCTCACGGAAAACCCCGGTGCGCTGCGCCGCCTGTTGACCCTGTGTGCGGCGAGCCCGTGGATTGCCGAGCAGATCACGCGTTTCCCGCTGCTGCTCGACGAATTGCTCAACGAAGGCCGGCTGTTCAAGCCACCGCTGGCGCCGGAACTGGCGGCCGAGTTGCGCGAGCGGCTGACACGCATTCCCGAGGACGACCTCGAGCAGCAAATGGAAGCCTTGCGTCATTTCAAACTGGCGCACCGCTTGCGTGTCGCCGCTTCGGAAATCGCTGGCAGCCTGCCGCTGATGAAGGTCAGCGATTATCTGACCTGGCTGGCCGAGGCGATTCTCGAACAAGTGCTGGCCCTGGCCTGGCGGCAGACTGTGGCCAAGTACGGCACGCCGCTGCGCACCGACGGCACGCTGTGCGATCCCGGTTTCATCATTGTCGGTTATGGCAAAGTCGGTGGTATCGAATTGGGGCATGGTTCGGACCTGGATCTGGTGTTCATCCATGACGGCGATCCGCAGGCGGAAACCGATGGGCCGAAATCCATCGATGGCGCGCAGTTCTTCACGCGCCTGGGGCAGCGGATCATTCACCTGCTCACGGCGCAGACCAACTCCGGCCAGCTGTATGAAGTGGATATGCGCCTGCGTCCTTCCGGCGCTTCCGGGCTGCTGGTGAGTTCCCTCGGCGCATTCGCGCGCTATCAGGAAAATGAAGCCTGGACATGGGAGCATCAGGCGCTGGTGCGCGCGCGGGTGCTGGTGGGCAGTCAGGATGTTGGCCAGGCCTTCGAAAAAGTCCGCGCGCAGGTGTTGGGCAAACCGAGGGATCTGGCCAAACTGCAACAGGAAGTTAGCGAGATGCGCACGAAGATGCGCGACAACCTCGGCACTCGCAGCACCGCGGCCGGCACGGCGGCGAATGCGTTCGACGCGGGCGTGCCGTTCGACCTCAAGCAGGACGCCGGAGGTATCGTCGATATTGAATTTATGGTGCAATACGCGGCCCTGGCGTGGTCGCACAGCCATCCGCCGCTGCTGCGCTGGACCGATAACATCCGCATTCTGGAAGAGCTGGAGCACGAAGGGCTGATGCCCGCCGAAGATGCCAGTCTGTTGCGCGAGGCCTACAAGGCCTACCGCTCCGCCGCCCATCGGCAGGCTTTGCAGAAAGACGCAGGCGTGATAACCGGGGATCAGTTTGTCGAAGAGCGGCAACAGGTGTTGCGGATCTGGAAGGAGTTGGGGCTAAGCTGAAAGGCGCCAATGAAGGCAGTGAGATTCAACAGGTGGGAGCGAGCCTGCTCGCGAAGGTGGAGTGTCAGTCAGCATTTGTTTTGAATGTACTGGCCCATTCGCGAGCAGGCTCGCTCCCACAGTGATCTGCGCTGAAATGCAGATGTTGAAACAGATGCAAAACCCTGTGGGAGCTGGCTTGCCAGCGATAGCGGAGTATCAGACGACAATAATGTTGAATGTGAAGACCTCATCGCGGGCAAGCCCGCTCCCACAGTAGATCTACAGTGTTTGTAGAATTATCGAGGCGGGGAGGCGTAAATGCCTCCCCGGTTCGTTTTTGGAAACTACATGAATATTCTGATCGTTGGGCCCAGTTGGGTCGGTGACATGGTGATGGCGCAGACACTGTTTCAGTGTCTCAAACAGCGCCACCCGCAATGCGCAATCGACGTGCTGGCGCCCGAATGGAGCCGGCCGATCCTCGAGCGCATGCCCGAAGTGCGCAAGGCCTTGAGCTTCCCGCTCGGCCATGGCGCGCTGGAACTGGCGACGCGCCGGCGCATCGGCAAGTCCCTGCGCGGCCAGTACGATCAGGCGATCCTGTTGCCCAATTCGCTGAAATCGGCACTGGTGCCGTTTTTCGCCGGCATCCCCAAGCGCACCGGCTGGCGCGGCGAATTCCGCTACGGTCTGCTCAACGACGTGCGCACCCTCGACAAAGAACGCTATCCGCTGATGATCGAGCGTTTCATGGCGTTGGCCTATGAAGCGAACGCTGAATTGCCGAAGCCGTACCCGCGCCCGAGTCTGCAAATCGACCCGGTGACCCGCGAAGCGGCACTGGCCAAATTCGGTTTGACCCTCGACCGCCCGGTCCTGGCCCTGTGCCCCGGCGCCGAGTTTGGCGAATCCAAGCGCTGGCCGTCCGAGCACTACGCCAAGGTCGCCGAAGCGCGTATTCGCGAAGGCTGGCAGGTGTGGCTGTTCGGCTCGAAAAACGATCACGCGGTCGGCGAGGACATTCGCGCCCGGCTGATCCCGGGCCTGCGCGAAGAGTCGGTCAACCTCAGCGGTGGTACCTCGCTGGCCGAGGCCATCGACCTGCTGTCCTGTGCCGATTCCGTGGTGTCCAACGATTCCGGCCTGATGCATGTCGCTGCGGCGCTGAATCGTCCGCTGGTCGCTGTGTACGGCTCGACCTCGCCGGGCTTCACCCCGCCGCTGGCCGAGCAGGTCGAGATCGTGCGTCTGGGCATCGAATGCAGTCCGTGTTTCGATCGTACTTGCCGGTTCGGCCATTACAACTGCCTGCGCCAGTTGATGCCGGACGCGGTCAACGATGCCTTGCAGAAGTTGCAGGGCTCCGTGGTCGAGGTTCATTAACTTGCGGGTACTGCTGATCAAGACTTCATCGCTGGGCGACGTGATTCACGCGTTGCCGGCGCTGACCGACGCTGCGCGCGCGATCCCGGGCATCAAGTTCGACTGGGTGGTGGAAGAGGGTTTCGCCGAGATTCCGAGCTGGCACCCGGCGGTCGATAAAGTGATTCCGGTCGCGGTCCGCCGCTGGCGCAAGAGTCTGTGGAAAACTATCACCAGCGGCGAGTGGAAACGCTTCAAGCAAAGTGTGCGCGCCAATAAATACGATCTGGTGATCGACGCTCAAGGCCTGCTGAAAAGTGCCTGGCTGACCCGCTACGTCAAAGCCCCGGTGGCCGGCCTCGATAAAACCTCGGCTCGCGAGCCGATGGCTGCACGCTTCTACGATCGCAAACTCGCCGTCGCTCGTGGTCAACACGCCGTCGAGCGCGTACGACAGTTATTCGCCATCGCCCTGGGTTACGACCTGCCCAAAGGCCTTGGCGATTACGGCCTCAACGTCGAGCGACTGGTCGAGTTGCCGCGCAAGAACGCCTACGTGGTATTCCTCCACGGCACCACTTGGGACACCAAGCACTGGCCGGAAATCTACTGGCGCGAGCTGACCGAGCGGGTCGGCTACCTGGGTGTTGGCGTGAAGTTGCCGTGGGGCAACCCACAGGAAAAGGCCCGCGCCGAACGCATCGCGGCCGGCTTCAAACACGCCGAAGTGCTGCCGAAACTCAATCTGGCTGGCGTTGGCAAAGTTCTCGCCGGCGCGCAGGCTTGCGTGGCGGTGGATACCGGACTCGGCCATCTCGCCGCTGCGCTGGACGTGCCGACCATCTCGCTGTTCGGCCCGACCAATCCGGGCCTCACCGGCGCCTACGGCAAGTTGCAGATTCATCTGGCCAGCGACTTCCCGTGCGCGCCCTGCATGCAGAAAAAATGTATCTATCAACCGACCGAGCAGGATGCCCGTCAGTTTGACCTGAAACGCGAGCAGCCTTTGTGCTTCACGCGTGTGAACCCCGAGCGTGTCGCGAGCCGACTGAGCACGTTGTTAATGGCTGAGGAGCTGCGCTGATGCAATTGGCATTCGTCCTGTACAAATATTTCCCGTTCGGCGGCTTGCAGCGCGATTTCATGCGCATAGCCCTCGAATGCCAGAAGCGCGGCCATCGGATTCGCGTCTACACGCTGATCTGGGAAGGCGACGTGCCGCCGGGTTTCGAAGTGCTGGTGGCGCCGGTCAAGGCGTTCTTCAATCACCGTCGCAACGAGAAACTCAGCGCGTGGATGGCAGCGGATCTGGCCAAACGTCCGGTCGATCGCCTGATCGGTTTCAACAAGATGCCGGGCCTGGACGTGTACTACGCGGCTGATGGCTGCTTCGAAGACAAGGCGCAGAACCTGCGCAACTCGCTGTATCGCCGCTGGGGCCGCTATCGCCATTTCGCCGAGTACGAGCGTGCGGTGTTCGCCAAGGACGCGAAGACCGAAGTGCTGATGATTTCCGAAGTGCAGCAGCCACTGTTCATCAAGTACTACGACACGCCGCTTGAGCGTTTCCACCTGCTGCCGCCGGGCATTGCCCAGGATCGTCGGCGTCCGGCGAATGCCGATGAGATCCGCGCCGGTTTCCGCGCTGAATTCAATCTCAAGGACGACGAACTGCTGCTGGTGCAGATCGGCTCCGGCTTCAAGACCAAGGGTGTCGATCGCAGCCTCAAAGCGCTAGCCGGGTTGCCCGCCGAATTGCGCAAACGCACCCGGCTGTTTGTAATCGGCCAGGATGACCCCAAATTGTTCCAGATGCAGAGTGCGACACTGGGCCTGGGCGACAATGTGACCTTTCTCAAAGGGCGCAGCGACATACCGCGTTTCCTGCTCGGTGCCGATCTGTTGATCCACCCGGCCTACAACGAAAACACCGGCACCGTGCTGCTTGAAGCGCTGGTGGCCGGTTTGCCGGTGTTGGTCAGCGCGGTCTGCGGTTACGCCCATTACATTGCCGAGGCCGATGCCGGGCGAGTGCTGGACGAGCCGTTCGAGCAGGCGCAGCTGACGCAATACCTGACCGAGATGTTGAGCAACGACGCTGCACGTGCGGCCTGGAGCCGCAACGGTCTGGCCTTCGCCGAGACGGCCGACCTCTACAGCATGCCGCAGCACGCGGCGGATGTGATTCTGGCGGAGCACGCTTAATGAAGTTGATGCTGGCTGAACCGTTCAAAAGCCTTTGGGCCGGACGCGACCCGTTCGCCGCAGTCGAAGGCTTGGAGGGCGAGGTATACCGCGAGCTGGAAGCGCGCCGGACATTGCGTACGGAAGTCGACGGGCATGGCTTTTTCGTCAAGATCCACCGTGGCATCGGCTGGGGCGAAATCTTCAAGAACCTGCTGACCGCCAAGCTGCCGGTGCTCGGCGCCGGGCAAGAGTGGAAAGCCATCCAGCGCCTGCAAGAAGTCGGCGTGCCGACCATGACTGCCGTCGCCTATGGTGAGAAGGGCAGCAATCCCGCGGATCAGCATTCTTTCATTGTCACCGAAGAGCTGGCGCCGACCATCAGCCTCGAAGACTTCAGCATTGACTGGGTCAGGCAGCCACCGGAGCCAGCACTCAAGCGCGCGCTGATTGCCGAGGTCGCGCGGATGACCGGCATGATGCACCGCGCCGGGGTCAATCACCGTGACTGCTACATTTGCCACTTCCTGCTGCACACCGACAAACCGGTCACGCCGCAGGATTTCAAACTCTCGGTGATCGATCTGCACCGAGCCCAGACCCGCGCAAAGATCACTCAACGCTGGCGCAACAAGGATCTGGCGGCGCTGTATTTCTCCGCGCTGGACATCGGCCTGACCCGCCGCGACAAACTGCGTTTCCTCAAGGGCTATTTCCAGCAACCGCTGCGGCAGATTCTGACAGAAGAGGCGCCGCTGCTGAGCTGGCTGCAAGGCAAGGCCGACAAGCTCTACGAACGTAAACAGCGTTACGGGGATGCGCTCTGATGGCGGGTTGGACACTTGAACCGCAGTACAGCAGCCTCGCCGAAGATTTCGGCAGCCTCGAAGCCGTATTTGCCTTGCAGGGCGAACGCCTGACCCGCGACCCGCTCTCTGAGGTAATTCGCGTGCAGCGCGACGGCGTCAACTATTACGTCAAGCGCTACGTCGGCGCCGGTAAGGGCCTGCGCCGCTACCTCGGCAAGCCGCGGGTGAAGATGGAGTGGCAGAACCTCAAGCGCTTCGCCAAGTGGGGCATCCCTACCGCCGAGGTGGTCGCCTGGGGACTGGAGCGGCGCGGCGCGGCTTACGACCGTGGTGCAATGATCACCCGCGAATTGCCCAACACCGAAGACCTGTCGGCGCTGGCCGAGCGCAAGGATCCCAAACTCAAGGATCGCGCCTGGGTCGACGGCGTCAGCCGGCAGTTGGCCGGTTATACCCGGACAATGCATGATCACCGCTTTACCCATAACGACCTGAAATGGCGCAATCTGTTGATTGACGATCAGGCGCGTATCTTTCTCATCGATTGCCCTAACGGCGAGTTCTGGCGCGGCTTCTGGCTGAAGTACCGGATCACCAAGGACCTGGCCTGTCTCGACAAGCTGGCCAAATATCACCTGTCCAATACCCAGCGCCTGCGTTTCTATAAGCAATACCGCCAGTGCGATCGGCTCGATGTCGCCGACAAGAAACGGATTCGGCACGTGGTGAGATTTTTTGAGGGACGTGAATGACTGATTTCATTGCCGAGCAGGACCGTGCGCTGCTGGAACACCACGGTCTCGGTACTTTCGACGCGCTGTGGGCCAAACAGCTGGAAGCAGTGGATGAGCCCAACACTTCTGGCGGCGGCTGGAGCAGCGTGTTTCGTCTGAACCTGGAAGGCCAGGGCTATTACCTCAAGCGCCAGAGCAACTATCTGACCCGCACCTTGCATGCACCGCTCGGCGAGCCGAGCTTCGCCCGGGAATTTCGCAATATCAGCCGCTATCGCAAGCTTGGCATCCCGGCATTGCAGGCCGCGTTTTTTGGTGAGCGCAAGGTTGATGGGGAAGTGCGCGCGATTTTGCTGACCCGCGCACTGGACGGCTGGAGCGATCTGGATTCGTTGCTTGAATGCTGGGCGCAACTCAGCGCCGCGCAACATTCGGCGATTCTCAAGGCTTGCGGATTGCTGGCGCGGCGTCTGCACGGCATGCGTCAGGTGCATGGCTGCTTTTATCCCAAACACATTTTTTTGCGCGCCACCGGCGACGGTTTCGAGGCGCAACTGATTGATCTGGAGAAGACCCGGCCGTTGCTGTTCGGCGCGCGTGATCGGGTCAAGGATCTGGAGCCGTTGCAGCGCCGCTCGCCGCAGTGGAGCGAGGCGGACTTGCGCCAGTTGCTCGCGGCCTATCTTGATCAGCCGACTGACAGTTCGCTGCTCGACCGCTGGCTCGATCGGCTAACGGCACGGCGCAGCCACAAGGAGACCCGCTGATGCGCTTGTCCGAACTGGCCCGATCCGGGCGCTCACCCTCGTTGCCGCTGACTGTGACTCTGGCGGATGCAGCCGGGGCTGCGGATTTGCAGTTGCTGAGCCTGCTGCGTGTGCTGCCTGGGCAGCGCTACGTCGGCGCCGGGGTCTGGCGCGGCCGGCCGGTGCTGGCCAAGTTGTTGGTCGGCAGCAAGGCTGCCCGGCATTTTCAGCGTGAGCTGGATGGCGTGCGGCTACTCGCTGCGCAGGGCCTGACCACGCCGCTGCTGTTGGTTGACGGGCTGGAAGAGGGCGAGGGCGGCTGGCTGCTCTTTGAATTTCTCGAAGATGCCGAAAGCCTTGGTGATGCCTGGGCGAGAGTCGAGTCGCTGCCAGCGTTGGCCGATGAGCAGACTGCCGTGCTGGCCGCAGCGCTCGACGCCATTGGCAGGCTGCACGGCAAAGGGCTCTGGCAGGAAGACTTGCACCTGGACAATCTGCTGCGTTACGGCGGCCAGCTGTATCTGATCGATGGTGCCGGGGTGCGTGCGGAAACGGCTGGGCAGCCATTGTCCCGGCAGAAAGTGCTGGAAAATCTCGGCGTGTTTTTCGCCCAGTTGCCCAAGTCACTCGAGCCATTCACCGAAGAATTGCTGGTGTATTACCTGTTGAGCAATAGCGAGCATGCGCTGCCTCTGGAGGCCTTGCAGAAGCAGATCGACAAGGTCCGTAGCTGGCGACTCAGGGATTATCTGATCAAGGTCGGCCGCGACTGCACCTTGTTTGCTGTTCAGCGCGGCGCATTCGCCCTGCGCGCCGTTCGGCGCGAAGAAGAAGCCGCCATGCTGCCGGTGCTCGAACAGGCCGACGCCTTGCTTGACCAGGGGCATCTGTACAAGACCGGCGGTGCCGCGAGTGTCGGCCGGGTTCAGGCCGCAGGGCGCACGCTGGTAATCAAGCGCTACAACATCAAGGGCTTCGCCCACTGGCTCAAGCGCTTCTGGCGTCCGAGTCGGGCCTGGCATTCGTGGCGCGAAGGCAATCGTCTGGCCTTCCTCGGGATCGCCACGCCGAAACCGCTGGCGGTGCTGGAAAAGCGTTTTTTGTGGCTGCGTCGCAGCGCCTATCTGATCACCGAGTACCTGCCCGGGCCGGACATCATCGAGCGCTTCACGCCCTACGTGGCGAATGGCGAGGCACCGGAAGCCGAGTTGCAGGCACTGGACCAACTGTTTGCCCGGTTGATCGCCGAGCGCATCAGTCATGGCGACTTCAAGGGCCACAACCTGTTCTGGCAAACGGATCGCTGGGCGTTGATCGATCTCGACTCGATGTGCCAGCACGGCTCTGTCAGCAGCTTTGCCCCGGCCTACGCCCGGGATCGCGCGCGGTTCATGCGCAACTGGCCGCCAGGCAGTGCGTTGTATCGGGTCATTGATCAGCGTCTGCCGAAAGAGGTCTCGAGCGCGGGGTGACGCCTGTTCGCGAGCAGGCCGCTTCCTGCGATGGATTCGATCCCCTGCGGATCCGAGTCTGCGGGCAGTAACGGACAAAACGCAGCGACGTGTCTTACAGTTTCTCCAGAAGCCATGAACTGTGCCCTGCGCGGACTCGATGCTAATTTGCCTGACGATCTTGGAGGGCGAATCTTGAGCCTGAAAAAAATTCTGACGCTGGGTTTAATGTCTTCGATTCTCTCAGGCTGTGGCAGTGTCTCGACCGTTTTACAGGACGACGCCGATGCTGCCCGTGACTTGCGCAGAAAGAAAACCTACTGCCAGTCGATTCCGCGCATCTACAGTGGCCTGGCCTTTGATTTTTGCACTTTGAATGCGCCGCCCGATCCTACCGGTATGCTGGCGCCCTTCGTGTTGCTCGATCTACCGCTGTCCGCCGTGTTCGATACGCTTTCGCTGCCTTACACGGTCTATCGGCAGATTACCGATTCAAATCTGAGTATTTACTGGCGCAGGGACGGCTATTGAGTCGTTCAACCTGCTGATTCGGACCAATCGTGCAGGTGGCAATTCGCACAAGGTAATTCCCGTCATGTTTACGCTATAATCCCGCCCTTTAGCTGTCACTCGCTCCGCGCGAGGGCACATCAATTTTCAAGGCGCATCGCGCCTGCATGCAGACTAAAGAGGCTAGACCCCTGTGGCATTGACGATTCTTGGCCTGTCCGGCGCCCTTAGCCATGATCCTTCCGCAGCCTTGTACATCGACGGCAAGCTGGTCGCGGCGGCTGAAGAAGAGCGCTTCGTACGCGATAAACATGCAAAGAACCGCATGCCCTACGAGTCGGCGAAATTCTGCCTCGAGCAAGCCGGCATCAAACCGTCCGACGTTGACGTGGTGGCGATTCCATTCGCCCCGATCAGCCTGTTCGGCAAGGCCCGCTGGCATTACGCCAAGCGCTATTGGTATGCCCCGGATCGCGCCCTCGATGCAATCCTGATGGGCAACCGTCGCTACAAACGCTATCGCAACAAGATCGTCTGGTGCCTCGAGCAGTTGGGCTTCGATCCGAAGAAAATCAAGATCGAGCCGGTCGAGCACCACCTGGCACACGCTTCCAGTGCCTATCACTGCTCGGGTTTCAAAGAGAAAACCGCGATTCTCGGCATCGATGGCAAGGGCGAATACGCCACGACCTTCTTCGGCTATGGCGAAAACGGCAAGATCCACAAGATCAAGGAATTCTTCGACCCCGATTCCCTCGGTGGACTGTACGGTGCGATCACCGAATTCCTCGGTTTTGAAATGCTCGACGGCGAGTTCAAGGTCATGGGCATGGCGCCGTACGGCGATGCCAGCAAGTACGATTTCTCGCGTCTGGCCTCGTTCGAGAATGGCGAACTGGTGATCAACACCGACTACGCCAACGTCATCGGCCTGCGTCGTTATAAAGAAAAGGGCAAGGGTTTTTATTTCTCGCCAAAGCTGATCGAGTGGCTGGGGCCCAAACGCGAAGGTGATATCGCCGACGAGCCTTACATTCATTACGCCGCCAGCATGCAGGCGCTGTTCGAAAAACTCGCGTTGCAGATGATCGACCACTACCTGGGCGATGTGCTCAAGGAAACCGGCAAACTGGCTTTCGCCGGTGGCTGTGCGCTGAACGTCAAGCTGAACCAGAAAATCATCGCCCGCGACGACATCAAGGAGTTGTTCGTGCAGCCTGCGTCCGGCGATGCCGGCACCGCGGTCGGCGCAGCAGCCTACGTGTCGCACGCCCGTGGCGTGCCGGTCGAGAAGATGGAACACGTCTATCTCGGTCCGTCTTACAGCAACGAAGACGTGATTGCCGCGTGTGCCCGTCACGAGAACAAGCCGACCTGGCGCAAGCTCGACAACATGCCGCAAGAGATTGCCAAAATCATGGTCGAAGGCAACCCGGTGGCCTGGTTCCAAGGGCGCATGGAATTCGGCCCGCGCGCATTGGGTGGACGTTCGATCATCGGTTGCCCGAGCATCCCCGGTGTAGCGGACCGCATCAACCATCAGATCAAGTTCCGCGAGCGCTGGAGGCCTTTCTGCCCGTCGATGCTCGACACTGTTGCGCCACAGATGATCAAGATCGATCATCCGGCGCCGTTCATGACCTTCACTTTCGAAGTGGCCGAAGAATGGAAGACCCGTGTGCCGGAAGTCGTCCATGAGGACGGTACTTCCCGGGCCCAGGTCCTCAAGCGTGAATACAATCCGCGCTACTACGACATGATGAAGGCGCTGGAAGACCTGACCGGCAATGGCGTATCGCTGAACACGTCGCTCAACCGTCGTGGCGAGCCAATGATCTGTTCGCCGACCGATGCGCTGAACATGTTTTTCGGTTCTGACCTGCAGTATCTGATCATGGAAGATATTCTTGTCGTCAAAGACGGCGTGCAAGGAAACGGTCTTGACTGAAACATTGATCAGCGTCGTGATCCCCGCATACAACTACGCCAGATCGCTGCCGCGTGCGGTGGAGTCGGTGCTGGCGCAGTTGCATGAAGCGAAGGCGGATCTGCTGGTAATCGATGACGGGTCCACTGACGCGACGCCTGAAGTGGTGCAAGCGTTGCTGGCCGAACATGCCGGGCGTTTTCGTGCCATACGCCAAAGCAACGGCGGATTGTCTTGCGTGCGCAATCGCGGGATAGAGGAAGCCACCGGGCAGTTTCTGGTGTTTCTTGACGCAGATGACGAGATGGCTCCCGGGGCTCTGGCGGCGTTATCGCAACACATCGCCAGTCACCCTGAAACGCGGATGATCATCGGCGCTCATTGGTCGGTCTTCTCCGGTGGCAAGCGCAGCCTGCAGGCTGTCAAACCACTGCCGGCAACGTTGCGCCAGCGGGTCAGGGGCTATCTGCTGGACAAGACGGTGTCGATCTCCAACGGGGCTTGCGCAATGCATCGTGATGTATTCGCGCCGGGCAACTATCCCGAGCATCTGCGCAACGTTGAGGATTTGCCGGTATTCGCCCAAGTGCTGGCGCGCTTTCCTTGCACGGTGATCGAGCAGCCACTGGCGCTCATTTACAAGCACGCCGACAGCATGCGCCATGATTTGCGCCAGAGCCTGGCGGCGGGTGCCGAGCAGGTGGTAGCTGAGGTTTTTTCCAGTCAGCGGATGCCGCGAGAGTTTCACGATTTGCGTCAGGCATATCTCGCTCAACGATGCCTGTCATTGTTTCGAGATTGCTATTCGCATGGCGAATACGCATTGGCGAAAGCATTTTACATGCAGGCGCTACGTGCCGACTGGCGCATTCTCGGGCGTTGGTCTTACATGCGCAAAGCCTTGCGCCTGCTGTTTCGATAAATCTGTCTGTTGTTATTTGCGTACCTGTGGCGCGTGATGTTGAGGGGGCTGGGTGAAAGGTACGGATAGTAAATGGGCGGTCAAGGCAGCTCGGCTAATCAATGAGCGACCGGTCAGTGTCGCGTTCTGGGCAAGCATTCTCCTTTCATTGATCGCCGTGTGGGGCACCGCAACGGTCGGTCGCGATGCCGCGCTGTATATCGATATTGCCCATCAGGTTGTCTTGCACGGGGCCGACGTGGCCTGGGTGCATTTCGACTGGCCGTGGTTCTCCATTCTTCTGGCTTTGACCCATCGCTTTCTTTTGTTGCCGCTGGAGTTGAGCGCCTATCTCTGGTGCGGTCTGTTTTTCGCCGGCACCAGTGCCCTGATGGTCGATTGTATTCGCCGACGCTCGCCACAGCTTGCTGGCTGGGCATGCCTGGCTGTGCTGGCAATGCCCGCGGTCAACGCCTTTCGAAATGACATCATCCGTGAATGCGGTTTCTGGTTTTTCTGCACGCTGGCGTTGTGGCAGGCGCTGCGTTGGCAGGCCCTGGGCGGTTGGCTCAGAGCCGGCCTGATTCACTTGGCTATTGTGGCTGCGGCGCTGTTCCGGCTGGAAGCATTGCTGTTATTGCCAGCGCTGGGGCTGTGGCAATTGCCGGGGCTGTGGCGCTCCGGTCAGCGCACGCGTTTGCTGCAGTTTGCTCTGTTGCCGGTGGTGGGGCTGCTGGTTGCATCGGCCTTCGGGTTTTTCATGTCGGCGCGCTTCCTCCTGTATCTGGACATGATTGCACCGCAGGGCGTCTACCAGTCGTTTCAGATGCTGTCTGAACAGTTTGGCAACTCGCTGATCAACAAGTACTCCCAGGATGAAGCTGGGCGTATCGTGTTTTTCGGGCTGCTGGCGACGATGATGATCACATTCGTCAAGCTGATGGGGCCGTTCGCTGCGCCATTTGTCCTGCGTCGCAACTGGGGTGTCTTGGGGGTTTACTGGCGAGACTATCGTCCGTTCGCCTGGGCAGCACTGCTGTATCTCGTCGTGCTGATGCTGTTTTTCATCAAGCAGCAGTTCATGAACGCCCGGTATCTGAGTTTCCTTAATTTGCTCTTCGTACCGGTACTGGCGATGGGGCTGGCGGCATTTGCCCGGCAGTTTCCGCGCTGGACCAAAGTACTGGTCGTGGCAGCGTTACTGGTGATGCTGTCGAATGTGATTTCGACTGGCGCAGGCAAGACCCATTACGTGGCAGCCGGGCGCTGGATGTCCGCGCACGTTGAGCCTGAGGCCAGCGCCTGGTTCGAAGACGGTCGGATCAGCTATTACGCGGGGCGCGGTTATGTCCTGCCTACGCTCACGCGTGAACAGGCGATGTCGCCGGAGCACGCCGATGAATATCGCTATTTCCTGATCGAGGGGAAGGGTGATGAGCCGTGGCTGAGCGAGTGGCTGGTGGCGCACAAGATGCGCATCATCGAGCGCTTCGCCAACCGCAAGGGCGCAACGATTCTGGTGATCGGCCGTTAGACGTCAGCCCAGCAGCAGGCGCAGGCGTTCGATCAGCGCAGCTTGTCGCTTGCTCGGCAGCGCCTGGCGATAACCTTCAAGGAAAGCCTGCCCGGCGTCGGCGCCGAGCAGCCATTGCCGGTCTTGTTTGTAGCGGAGCAAGTGGGCGAAGTTGCGCAGTCGCTTGCTGTCGCTCAGAGCGCGCCTCTGGCAGCGCAGGTCGGCGATGTCGATCAATCCGAGCTGATTCTGCGGCGTCTGCACGACATTGCCGAAGTGCAGGGACCGGAAATACACGCCTTTTTCGTGCAGTTGCGCAATGAACGCGCCCAACTGAGCGCGCAACGTCTCGGCCTCTTCGGGCGTGCCCTGCAATTGCCGTACGGTTTCGCCCGCCAGCGGAGCGTAATACACGCCATCGCGCTGAATGCTCGGAATACGGTAAACCGCGATGACGTCTGGGCAGAGGATGCCGCGCTGCTGTAACGCTCTGGTGTTGTTGGCGAAGCGCTGGGCGTAGGGAAAGAACAGCGCCGAACTCAGCAGGCGTTTGCGGCGAAACAGTTTGAGCATGCGACCGTCGGCCAACCTGAGCACCTTGTCGCCGGAACCGTCGGCTTCGAGTACCTGAGCACCCTTGCGCAGTGCCTCGTAAGTGCTGTGATCAATCGATTGCATGCCTGACTCCCCATCGTGAGCCGGCTATCTTAACCGACTTGGCCAAAGGCTGGCGTCCGGTGATGTTTATCGGCGCAAAAGGGCCTGTGATATCATCGCCGCCTCACTGATTTACGCGGATTCCCATGAGCAGTCCTGAACCGAAAGCCCAGTCAACGCTGGCGATCTATTTCCGCCTTTTGGCTTACGTGCGTCCCTACGCCGGCCTGTTCATCCTGAGTATCGTCGGCTTCCTGATCTTCGCATCGACCCAACCGATGCTCGCTTACATCCTCAAGTATTTCGTCGATGGCCTGGCCAATCCTGAGGCCAGTCTGTTCCCCGGCAATCCCTACCTTGGCAAGTTGCAATTGCTCGAGAGCGTGCCGTTGTTGATCGTGCTGATTGCCGTGTGGCAAGGCGTCGGTTCGTATCTGGGCAACTACTTTCTGGCGCGGGTCTCTCTGGGCCTGGTGCATGACCTGCGCGTGGTACTTTTCAACAAGCTGCTGGATCTGCCCAACAGCTATTTCGACAAGAATAACTCCGGCCACCTGATTTCCCGTATCACCTTCAACGTGACGATGGTCACCGGCGCTGCCACCGACGCGATCAAAGTGGTGATCCGCGAAGGCATGACCGTGATTTTCCTGTTCTGCACCCTGTTGTGGATGAACTGGAAGCTGACCCTGGTGATGGTCGCCATCCTGCCGGTGATTGGTCTGATGGTGAGCAGCACCAGCAAGAAATTCCGCAAGCAGAGCAAAAAGATTCAGGTGTCGATGGGCAATGTCACGCATGTGGCGTCCGAGACGATTCATGGTTACCGCGTAGTGCGCAGCTTTGGTGGCGAAACTTACGAAAAGGTCCGCTTCCGCGACGCCAGCCAGAGCAACACCGATAAGCAACTGACGATGACCAAGACCGGCGCGGTGTATACGCCGATGCTGCAATTGGTGACGTATAGCGCCATGGCGGTGGTGATGTTTCTGGTCCTGTACCTTCGTGGCGATGCATCGCCTGGTGATCTGGTGGCCTACATCACCATGGCCGGCCTGCTGCCAAAACCGATTCGTCAGCTCTCCGAAGTCAGCTCGACAATCCAGAAGGGTGTGGCCGGTGCGGAGAGTATTTTTGAGCAGCTGGACGAGCCGGCAGAAGTCGATCACGGCACGGTCGAGCGCGACCGTCTCGAGGGGCGGCTGGAAGTTCGCAACCTCAGCTTCAGTTATCCCGACAGTGAAAAGAAAGTTCTCGACGATATCAGTTTCGTTGTCGAGCCAGGCCAGATGGTTGCGTTGGTGGGGCGTTCCGGCAGTGGCAAATCCACCCTGGCCGGTCTGATACCGCGCTTTTATCAGCACGAGCACGGACAGATTCTGCTCGATGACGTGCAAGTCCAGGACTTCACCATGCGCAGCCTGCGTCGGCAGATCGCCCTGGTGACCCAGCAGGTCACGCTGTTCAACGACACGGTGACCAATAACATCGCTTACGGCGATCTGGCGGGGGCGCCGTTCGAAGAGGTCAAGCGCGCGGCCACCGAAGCCTACGCCGATGAGTTCATCATCAAAATGCCGCAGGGCTACGAGACGCTGGTCGGCGAGAATGGCGTGTTGCTGTCCGGCGGCCAGCGGCAGCGCATTGCCATTGCGCGGGCATTGCTCAAGGACGCGCCGCTGCTGATTCTCGATGAGGCCACCTCGGCCCTCGATACCGAATCGGAACGGCATATCCAGGCGGCTCTCGACCATGTTGTGCAAAACCGCACGACGCTGGTGATCGCTCACCGCCTGAGCACGATCGAAAAGGCTGATCTGATTCTGGTCATGGACGAAGGCAAGATTGTCGAACGCGGCACTCATACCCAGCTTCTGGCGCAGAATGGCTATTACGCACGCTTGCATGCGAAGGAATTCGAAGAAGGCGATGAGCCGCAACCGACCCACGTGACCGACCTATGCTGACGGCATTTCGCGCCTGGCGAGAACGCGGCTGGAGCGAGATTGATCACGCGGCCTACGCACAGGCCTGGCAGCGCTTCGGTGGCAGTTTTGCAACTCATCCCGAAGTGGTGGAGCGGTTGTCGACGTTTGTCGGCATCAAGCTGCATTACCTGGGCTGGATCGTTGACGGCGAAGTCGTCGCGGCTGTTGCTTGCTGGGGAAAACATGCCGCGCTGTCCAAAGAAGTGCTCAAGCGCGAGGGCAAGCGCGGGCTGCTGGACATGGGCAACGCTGAGCTGATTCTGCCGATTGCTGCGGATGTCGTGGTTCCGGTTCGCCAGCGCATGGCTTACGTGTCGCAACTCAACGCCGGGCAGATCAGCACCCTGCGAGCCCAGCCCGAAGGGCTGGCACTTGCGCGGCTGCCTGAGGATTACTCGAAGAAGTTTCGTTACAACCAGCGTCGCGAACAGCGTCTGCTGGAAGAGGCGGGCGGTTCGCTGGTGCCGATGTCCGACTTGACACCACAGGAGCAGGCCACCGCTTATGGCGATCTGTTCCAGCGGCGCTGGGGCTTCGAAGTGCCCGGCAAGGCCGGACTTGTCGAAGTCTTCACGCTGCTGCGCGAGTTCATGACCGGTTCGGTTGTGATGCTCGAGTCGGCGCCGGTCGCCATTCAGATTCTCTACCGTGTCGAAGCGCCGCAGTGGGTATCGCTGGAATACGTCAATGGCGGCGTCGATCCGCAAAGCCGCGAGTTCAGCCCCGGCAGTGTATTGAGTTTCGTCAACACCCAGCAGGCCTGGGCGGATGCTCAGGCACTGGGCAAGACGCTGCGCTATTCGTTCGGCCGTGCCGACCGCGAATACAAGGATCGCTGGTGCCACACGGTGCCCGTCTACAAGGTCTGAAACCATGACTGCTCGCAAGCAACAGCTCCTCAAGGCCCATCGACGCAGCAAGCGCTTGTTCCTCATCGCGTTCCTGCTCGTGCTGTTGGCGGCCGGCTTCCTGTTGGGCTGGTGGCTGGTGCCGGTGCTGCTGGTGTTGGCGTGGGTGGCGCACGAAGCATGGTTTGCCGACCATCTGTTCTATCGCGCAAGCGACGACTATCAGTACCAGTTTCCCAGCGATACGGCGCGTCACCCCGTGAAACTGGAAGGCGGTATCGTGCATCTGAGCGAGCCGCTGGCGCCGGGAGAAACGCTGCTGCTGGAGCTTCAGATCAAAGCCACGTGGCTCGGCCGCTGGCGGGATCCTTATGTCGAGCTGGGTAACGATCGCCAGGATTTCGAGCGTGGCGTCGGCGGGCGGCGCTTTCTCAATCTGTCCGGGCAAGCCGCGGCGCTTGGCGAAAACGCGCTGACATTGCGTGGTCGGCATTGCACGCTGAGTTCCAGCGGCACGCTGTGGGTCATGAGCAATCCCGATTACGCGCAGCAACGGGTGATGGTCATCGCGCCCCACGCCGATGATGCCGAGCTGGCAGCGTTCGGACTCTACAGTCGCTGCGCAGAGGCAAGCATCGTCACCCTGACCCAGGGCGAAATCGAAGCCGAAGATTTTCAGCGACTGGGTCTGGACAAGGCTCAGGCTGCTCGTTTGAAAGGTCGCCTGCGCAGTTGGGACAGCCTGAGCATTCCGTCGTGGGGCGGGGTGCCGGCCAGTCGTTGTGTACAGCTGGGCTACTACTGCCTGCAATTGCCAGCGATGGCCGAAGAGCCGAACACCTCATTCTGCTCGCGGGAATCCGGCGAAAATGATGTGCGCACTGTCCGTCAGCACAATCCGTTCGACCTGCCGGGCGATGGCGATGGCGCGCCGACCTGGATCAATCTGGTCGGCGATATACGGCAATTGCTCGAGCACTTTCGCCCCGAAGTCGTCGTCACTCCGCATCCCGAACTGGATCCGCACAGCGACCACGTCGCTTCCACCCGTGCCCTGCTCGAAGCCATCGCCGCCAGTACGTGGAAGCCGTCGACCTTGCTGATGTACGCCAACCACCTGCATGACAATGATCGTTGGCCAATGGGCCCGGCTGGAGGGGGGATTGCGCTGCCGCCGGCGATCGAACCGTTGCCGTCCGACCGTTTGTGGAGTCCGCTGCTGTCAGCGGACGTGCAGTTGGACAAGGCCATGGCGCTGGCCATGGAGCATGACCTGCAGGGCCCGCTCGGATTCAAGCGGCAGTTGCGTCGCGTCATTCAACAGGTGCTTGCCGGACGTCGCTGGCCTGTCACAGGCAGTAACGAGTTTTTCCGCAAGGCTGTTCGCCGCCACGAACTGTTCTGGGTCCGCGACCTTTCAGATTGAGGCGGACGGCGCTTTACCCTGTGTTAATATCGCGCCCCTGTTCATTTTGTATGTGGGTTGCTCCATGAAGTTGTCCATGCCGCGTTTCGATCAAGCCCCTGTCTTGGTGGTCGGCGATGTCATGCTCGACCGTTACTGGCATGGCGGAACCTCACGGATTTCCCCTGAGGCGCCAGTGCCGGTGGTCAAGGTCGAGCAGATCGAAGATCGTCCAGGCGGTGCCGCGAACGTTGCCTTGAACATTGCCGCGCTGGGTGCACCGGCTTCGTTGGTCGGTGTGACAGGTGATGACGAAGCCGCCGACAGCCTGAGCAACAGTCTCAAGGGCGCCGGCGTACGCGCATTGTTCCAGCGCATTGCGCACCAGCCGACCATCGTCAAGCTGCGGGTCATGAGTCGGCACCAGCAATTGCTGCGTATCGACTTCGAAGAGCCCTTTGCCACCGACGCTTTGGCGCTTGGCTCGCAGGTCGACGACCTGCTTGAGGGCATCAAGGTGCTGGTCCTTTCCGATTACGGCAAAGGCGCGCTGAAAAACCATCAGGCGCTGATTCAGGCGGCACGGGCGAAAAACATCCCGGTACTGGCTGATCCGAAGGGCAAGGACTTTTCCATCTATCGTGGCGCCAGCCTGATCACGCCGAACCTGAGCGAATTCGAAGCCATCGTTGGTGGTTGCGTTGACGAGCACGAGCTCGTCAGCAAGGGTGCAGCGCTGATGCATGATCTCGATCTCGGGGCGCTGCTGGTCACCCGTGGCGAACACGGCATGACGCTGTTGCGGCCCGATCATCCAGCACTGCACTTGCCTGCCCGTGCACGGGAAGTCTTCGACGTGACCGGTGCGGGCGATACGGTGATTTCCACTTTGGCAGCGGCCATAGCGGCGGGCGAAGAACTGCCGCACGCGGTGGCGCTGGCCAATCTGGCGGCGGGCATTGTCGTCGGCAAGCTCGGTACCGCAGCGATCAGCGCCCCGGAACTGCGTCGCGCGATTCAGCGCGAGGAAGGCTCCGAGCGTGGTGTGCTGGGCCTTGAGCAGTTGGTGCTGGCTGTCGCCGACGCCCGTGCGCATAACGAACGAATTGTCTTCACCAACGGCTGCTTCGATATCCTCCACGCCGGTCATGTGACTTATCTTGAACAGGCACGAGCGCAAGGCGATCGACTGATTGTCGCGGTCAACGACGATGCCTCGGTCAGTCGCCTGAAAGGTCCAGGCCGGCCGATCAACAGCGTCGACCGCCGCATGGCCGTTCTCGCTGGTCTCGGTGCCGTGGACTGGGTCATCAGTTTCCCGGAAGGCACGCCTGAGAACCTGCTACGTGAGGTCAAGCCTGATGTGCTGGTCAAGGGCGGCGATTACGGCATCGATCAGGTTGTCGGCGCTGATATCGTCACCGCTTACGGCGGTACCGTGAAAGTGTTGGGGCTGGTGGAAAACAGCTCAACGACCGCGATTGTCGAAAAAATACGCAGTCGCTGATCAGATGAGTTTTTGCCGTTGTGTACCGCGTGTGAACGGATTTTGCCTTGGGGATTTCATCGTTTCCGCTGATGTAGGCAGGTTTGGATCCGCTGCGCTTGCCTGCCTACGTTACGTGGTCGATTAATCTATGAAAGTCATGCTTCTGGTGATGGACGAGCAGCGGGTCATTCTCGACCGGCTCTATGACATCGTTCAGCAGAACTGCGATGAATGTTTCATCTACCGTTTGAGCAAACAGCAGCAGATGAACCTCGGAGCGTTTCTGGCTTCGGTCGATTACCAGACCTTTGACCGTGTGGTGATTTTCTCCCGGGTCAAACGTCTGGCGCCTCAATTACGCGTGCTCAAATGCATTCCCGGCCTGGTCTTTCTGGAGCATGACGCCTACCAGAACTACATGCCCGCCAGTAAATATCGTGGTGTTTACTCGCGCTTGTATAGCCGATTGCCGAGCTGCCGGGCGCTGGTTTCCGGCGCGGTAGTTGCGCGCAAGATGCTCGCTGAAGGCATTGATACGGTGTTCGTCTCCAAAGGCTACGACGAGCAGATGCTGCACAACACCGGCGTCGAGCGCGACATCCCGATTGGTTTTCTCGGCAGCCTGAAAAGCACCGAGTACGCCGAGCGCAAGGCCATGCTCGAGTCCCTCTCCCGGCGCACCGGCATGCTCGTGACCCGCACCAAGTCCGGAGCGGAATATCTCGAAACGCTCAATCGCATCAAAGTCTTCGTCAGCGCCGATATCGGCATGAACGAGTTCATGATCAAGAACTTCGAGGCCATGGCGTGCGGCTGTGTGCTGCTGGCCTGGAGCCAGGGCGAAGAAGACCGCTTGCTCGGTTTCGAAGACATGCACAACACCGTGTTTTATCGCAGCGAAGACGAGGCGGTGGCGAAAATCAAGATGCTGCAGGACGACCCCGAGCTGGCGCAACGTATCGCCAGCAACGGCCAGGCGTTCGCCGAAAGTCGCTATTCGTTTGCCCGGGTCGGCCAGGCGCTCGCCGAAGCCATACAGCGCGAGATGCGTCCATGGCAGCCACCGTCGGCGTTCACTCGGTTCTGGGTGAAGTTGCGTTATGGCATGAAGGTGCCGGCCTGAATGACGGACGAATACATGGCGCTGGATGCGCTGCCCGGTGGCGATCAGTCGGTTGTGCAGGCCTTGCCCGACGCACTGCGCGAATGCCTGAGCCGCGCCGCCCGAGTGGTGCTGATCGCCAATAACCCAGCCATTAGCGCAGCCGACTTCGCGGCGCTGAATATCGGCGCTGACGACGTCGTCGTCAGTTTCAATCACTGCATCAAGGCGACGCTGCTCAATGAGCAAAGCGTCAATGTCTTCGTGCACGGCTACAACGCGCCGGACGCCTATTTTTTCGGGCTGCCTTGCAGCCAGGACGTACAGCGACTGTTCGACCGCGCGGGTGATCGCTGCTTCACCATGCTGGTGGGCTGCGCGGCACCGATGTGCCCATTGCCGCGCGTTGCGATGTACTGGGATCGCATTCCGTTGCCGCCGCTATGGAATTACCCGGTCGACCGCCCGGGCGGCAAGCACTACGTCGGCCCCTCCACCGGCTTCAACACGCTGGTGCTGTTCGACTGGCTGCGCGGGCATGTCGGTTACACCTATCAGTTGATGACTTTGGGCTTCTCCAACGAGGCCGGGAAGCTGTGGGGCGGTCATGCCTGGGATTACGAGCGGGACTGGTTGCAAAAGTCCGATGTGATAGTCGTAGCGCTGCAGCCCCGGCGCTGGTGGCAGAAACTGTTCAAGCGCCAATAAGCGACGCCGCAATCAGGTGCCTGCCGGGCCGAATCATTTCTTCATAGGTGCAATCGAGTGGTGAAAATTGCCGTGGCGTTTTTCGGGATTCCGAGAAATTCGCCGATCTGCTTCCCTTCAATCGAACAGAACGTACTGGCGCAGTTGCCTGCGGGCAGCGAGGTGAAGTGCTTTTATCATCTGTATAAAGTCGACGAAGTGCAAAACTCGCGCTCGGGAGAGAGAGGCGAACTGGCTGCTGACAACTATCAACCCTTCGAATCCATGACCGGCGCGCTGACCTCGACCGAAGGCGTGCTGGAGCGCTGGGATTTCGAGCGGGTCAAGGCACAGGGTGACACCTGGGCCGATGACTATGCATCGCTGCGCAACCTGATCTATCAGTTGAATTCCTTGCATATGGTCACCAGCGAGATCGAATCGTTCGATCCCGACTTCGTGGTGTTTGTGCGGCCGGACAATTTCTTTCACACCGCGCTGCCAGGCTACCTGTTCAACCACGCCGAAGCGCGACGGCACAACGTCTATATTCCGGATTGGCAGTGGTGGGGCGGTCTGAATGACCGTTTCGCCGTATGCGGGCGCGACACCTACGTTGCGTACGGCAAACGCATCGAACGCATCTTCGATTTCTGCAAGGCGACCGGCCGCAAGCTGCACTCCGAGCGCTTGCTCAAATACGCCCTGCTCGAGGCAGGCGCCAAGGTCTGCACATTGCCGATCCAGGCGTCGCGCGTGCGCATCACCGGCGCATTTGCCGAAGAGTCTTTCTCCCCCAAGCGTGGCATGGGCAAGCGCGAAAACCGTTACTTCCATTTCTTCGCGAAGTTGCGCACCTGGTGGGATCGCCGCCGCTAGCGGCTCGCGCGTTTCCTGCCCAGTCCGACCAGGCGCAGTGCCTTGATGCTCAACTGCTTGAGGCCGGTGCGTGGCGCTTTCGCCGGTGTCAGACCCTGTTGCACCAGCCAGTCCTTCCAGCGAATGCGTTCGTCGTGCACGACCCAGCCTTGTTGCGTAGCGAAGCTCTCCGCCAGGTGAATGCCGCGAGTGCTGGCCGGTATCAGCTTGTCGCGTTTGAGGGTGAACAGCTCGGCGGTTGGCGCGCCGTCCTTGAGCGGCATCAAATACAGGTCAGGACGCTTTCGGTCGAGACGCGCGACCAACTGATCTCCTTCCAAGCGTTCATCGACATGAAACAGGCTCAGCGATTTGGCTTCCTTGGGCACTTCCAAGCGCAAATCGTAGATCAATTGCAGCGACGCGGTCGGTAGATGCACATATGCCCGTGGCCGCTCCAGCAGTTGCAGATTGGCGCAGCGAACCGGCCGTGCCGAACCGGACAGCGGTGTCAGGCGAAACGGCAGCGCCTCGCGATAATGCAGCGCGGCAGAGTAGGGCGCTGGCAGCCAGGTGTCGTTGAAGCGTCCGCCGAGCCAGCCTTCCGGGGTTTCCAGCAGACACTCTTCGGCAATTTCCTGAATCGCCGTGTGCAGCGGAATGTTCAACTCATGGGCCGGCACGTAGCCGGAAATCAGCTTCAGTACCACGTCACCGCGATCCTGGCGACGCTGGCGCACCAGCACCCAGTAATCGCGGTTCTGCCAATGCAGGGTCAGGCGCACAGAGACGCCGAGGTTGGCCAGCTCCACGGCAAAGCGTTCGCTGTCGGCAACGCTGACAGGCTTGCGCCGTTGCAGGGTCTGGGCGAAGTTCAGCGGCATGCCGACGCTCTGATAGCTCAGGCCTTCGGGCGTCGCTTCGACGAACAGTGGCAGTGTCTTGAAGTTGCTCGGGTTCTTGCGGATGAGCGTGCGCGGCATATCGGCTCCTGGCTTAAGGCCGCGGGGCGGCGTCAGTGACTACGCAGGACCTGGGCAACGGTCGCTACGTTATGGGCGAGGTGCAGCGGATTGATCGTGCCGACAATAGCACTGGCGACGCCGGGTTGAGTGAACAGCAACTCGAAGCTGGCGCGCACCGGATCGACTCCAGGACTCAGACAGACATGACCGCTGGCCAGGGCTTTTTTCACCAGAATGGCTTTGCCGTGGGCAGCAGCATAGTCAATGACTGCCTTTTCGTTTTGTTCGTTCAGATTGTAGGTGACCATCGCGCAGTCGCCTTGCTCCAGCGCTTTCAAGCCGCCTTCGACGGTTTTGCCGGAAAAACCGAAGCCGCGAATCTTGCCCTCGGCCTTCAGCGCCGCGAGGGTGGCGTAGACCTCTTGGTGCTCGAGGATGGCCATGTCGTTGCCGTCCGAGTGCACCAGAACCAGATCGATAAAATCCGTTTCCAGACGTTGCAGGCTGCGCTCGACCGACATTCGCGTGTGCGCAGCGCTGAAGTCGTGGCGCGACACGCCATCGGCAAACTCTTCGCCGACCTTGCTGACAATCACCCAATCCTGTCGCTGGCCGCGCAGCAGCGGGCCGAGGCGTTCTTCGCTGCGACCATAGGCCGGTGCCGTGTCGATCAGGTTGATGCCCAGATCCCGCGCCTGGCGCAGCAGCATGCGCGCCTCGTCATCGCCGGGAATCTGAAAACCGTTGGGGTATTTCACCCCTTGATCGCGGCCGAGTTTGACCGTACCCAGGCCCAGCGGCGAAACCGACAGGCCGGTACTGCCCAGTGGGCGATGCAGTTCGTGCAGAGTGGCGATGGTCATGGCAGCAGTTGCTCCCACGCGGGTACGCCGAGCGGCGGTTTCGGCAATGGCGGCAGCGGTTCAGTCGCCTGCGGCTGGATGCCGTCGCGTTGCAGCGAGGCGATAACGCGGTCGGCGAAGTCTGGCGCCAGTGCCAGTTTGGTCGGCCAGCCGACGAGCAAGCGACCTTCCTCGGCGAGGAACGCGTTGTCCGGGCGGGTCAGGCCGGTTTGCAGCGGCTCGGCGCGATCGACGCGCAGGGTCGCCCATTGCGTGGTGCTGAGGTCGATCCACGGCAGCAGCTGGGCGATTTCCTTTTGAGCGGTGGCGATCTGTTCGGCCGGCTCGCGGGCCACGCCTTCGCTTTCGGCAATGTCGCCGCCCATGTACCAGACCCACTGGCCGTCAGCCGCCGGATGCGTGGTCACGGTGATGCGCGGCTTGGTGCCGCCGCCCAGGCAGTGCGCGTACAGCGGTTTCAAGCCGGGACCTTTGGCGAGGATCATGTGCAGGGGGCGGCGCTGCATGGCGGGACGACTGAGGCCCAACGCTTCAAGCAGTTCGGCCGTGCCGGCGCCGGCGCTGAGGACGATGCGCTGGGCGCGGATCTCACGGCCATCGACTTTCAGGCCGACCAGCATGCCAGCTTCCAGCAGCGGCTCGATGACCTGCCCGGCGAGCAGACCGTCACCGGCCAGCTCGGCCAGACGCTGGATCAGGCTCGGGACATCCACCACCAGTTCGGCGAGGCGATAGACCTTGCCCTTGAAGCGCTTGTCTTGCAGGGCCAGCGGCAGTTCGTCGCCCTTGACCTGATCGACCCGGCCACGCACAGCTTTACTGGCGAAGAAACTGGTGAGGTTGCCGGCCAAAGTGCCTGGCGACCACAGGTAATGGGCTTCGGACAACAGGCGCACGCCGGACAAGTCCAGCTCGCCACTACCGGCCAGCGCCTCGCGCCAGCGGCGCGGCATGTCGGCGATGGCTTCCGAGGCGCCGGTCAGCGCGCCGTGCAGCGCGTACTTGGCGCCGCCATGGATGATGCCCTGGGACTTCACGCTCTGCCCGCCACCGAGGCTGGCGCTTTCCACCAGCACGGTCGAAAAACCCTGACCGCGCAGGCGCGCATTCAGCCAGAGGCCGGCGACACCAGCGCCGACAATCAGAACGTCGGTGGAAATAACGGATGGCATGCAGCGACCTCGGAGTTGAAGAAGCCGCAAGTTTCAAGCTTCAAGCTGCAAGCTGCAACCCGGACCAGCAAATCAGCAATGCTTGCGGCTTGCCGCTTGAAGCTTGCTGCTGCTTTTTAATGCCCGGCAGTTTTCGAAAACAGCTGAATCACGACGACCCCCAGCACGATCAACGCCATCCCCAGCATCGCCGGCACATCGAGCTTCTGCCCGTAAATGAACAGAGCGGCGACGCTGACCATGACAATGCCCATCCCCGCCCAGACGGCGTAGGCAATGCCCACCGGTACGGTGCGCACCACCAGCGTCAGCATCCAGAATGCGATTGCGTAGCCGACAATCACCAGGATCAGCGGCAGCGGCGTGCTGAAGCCCTTGACCGCTTTCATCGAAACGGTGGCGATCACTTCGGCGCAGATGGCGATGGCCAGATAGACGTAAGCGTTCATGGTTTCGACCCTCAAATAAATCGTTGCTTGCTGGGGCCACATTCTAGGGATTGCTCAGATGGGGTAAAGTCATTACCTATCTGTTCTGAAGATGGGTTGGAAGCAAGCATGCAATGGAATCTCGAGCAGCTGCGGGTATTTGTCGACGTCGCCGAGCAGCGATCGTTCTCCGCCGTGGCACGTCGACAACGCAAGGCGCAATCGGCGATCAGCAGCGCTGTTGCAATGCTCGAAGAGGATTTGGGCGTAAGCCTGTTCGAGCGCAGCAGCGGTCGGCAGCCGATGCTCACCGAGGCGGGCGCGGCGTTGCTGGAGGAAGCGCGGGAAGTTTTGCGCCAGTGCGAGCGCCTCAACGGCCGCGCGATGGCCATGCTGCGCGGCCAGGAGGCGCAGTTGCGGGTGGCCCAGGACGAGGCGATGCCGTATCAGGCACTGGTGGAAAGTTTCGGCGAGCTGGCCGAGCAGTTTCCCAGCCTGGAAGTGCAACTGACCAGCGCCGCCCAAGGCGAAGTCGCGCGCAAACTGGTGGAGCGGCGTGCCGATCTCGGCCTGCTGTTCTATCACGATGAAATCCCCGAAGCCCTTGAGCGGCGTGTACTGGGCCGGGTCGAAATGGTTACGGTTTGCGGCGTCAATCATCCGCTGGCGCAGCAGCCTTACGTGACCTGCCAGCAACTGGCGCAACACCGGCAACTGCTGATGTCGACGCAGACCAGCGTCTATCCCGGCAACGAGCCGGCCAGCCCGCAGGTGTGGCGCGCCGACAGCTTTTACGTGATGTCCGAATGGCTGGTGCGCGATCTCGGCTGGGCCTGGTTGCCGCGTCACGTTGTGCAGTACTCGGCGTATCAGGGCCAGATGATTGAGCTCGACAGTGAATGGACGCCGCCGGCGCTGGTGGTGGAACTGGTCTGGCGCCGCGACGAACCGCTCGGCCCCGCCGCGCGCTGGCTGGCAGAACGTTTTGCCGTGCACTTGCGGGCGATCGGCGACAAAAGCCGATAAACTCCGCCGCCATGAATAGAACTCTCTACACCGCGCTGTTTTACCTGGGGCTGCCATTGGTGGCGATTCGGCTGTGGCTGCGCGCGCGCAAGGCGCCGGCGTATGCCAGACGCATTGGCGAGCGCTTCACTTATCGCATGCCGACGTTGCAGCCCGGCGGCATTTGGGTGCACGCGGTGTCGGTGGGCGAAAGCATTGCCGCTGCGCCGATGATCCGCGCGCTGCTGGAACGCTATCCGGCGCTGCCGATCACCGTGACCTGCATGACCCCGACCGGTTCGGAGCGGATTCAGGCGCTTTTCGCCAACGAGCCGCGCATCCAGCATTGCTATTTGCCGTACGACTTGCCTTGCGCAGCGGCACGCTTTCTTGATCGCGTGCAGCCCAGGCTTGCGGTGATCATGGAAACCGAGTTGTGGCCCAACCATATTCATCAATGTGCCAAGCGCGGGATTCCGGTGGCGCTGGCCAATGGACGGTTGTCGCAGCGTTCCGCCAAAGGCTATGGCCGCTTCAGCAAACTCACTGCGCCGATGCTCGCCGAAATGAGTTTGCTGGCCGTACAGACCGAAGCCGAAGCCCAGCGCTTTCGTGATCTCGGCGCGCGGGCTGAAACTGTCGACGTCACCGGTTCGATCAAGTTCGACCTGACGATCGACCCGCAACTGCTGCAACGCGCAACGGAACTGCGCAGCCAGTGGCAGGCGCAGGATCGCCCGGTATGGATCGCCGCGAGCACTCACGAAGGCGAAGACGAAGTGGTGCTCGACGCCCATCGGCGTTTGCTGGGCCGTCATCCCGATGCGCTGCTGATTCTAGTACCGCGTCATCCCGAGCGTTTCAATTCGGTGTTCGACTTGTGCCAGCGCGAAGGTTTCGCCACGGTACGTCGCTCGACCGGGGCCAATGTCGATGCGCAGACGAGCGTGCTGCTTGGCGACACCATGGGCGAGTTGCTGTTTCTCTATGCCCTGGCCGACAGCGCTTTTGTCGGCGGCAGTCTGGTGCCGAATGGCGGGCACAACCTGCTCGAACCCGCCGCGCTGGCGAAACCGGTGCTCAGCGGCCCGCACCTGTTCAACTTCCTCGACATCGCCGCGCAATTGCGCGAAGCCGGGGCGTTGGCCGAAGTGGATGATGCCGAAGGCCTCGCAGTCGAGGTGCAGCGCTTGTTCGAACTGCCACGTGATGCGCAGCGCATGGCCGAGGCCGGGCTGGCGGTGATGCGCCGTAATCAGGGCGCGTTGCAGCGGCTGCTGGATAGCTTGGGCAGATTGATCAAGTAAGCAAAAAGATCGCAGCCTTCGGCAGCTCCTACAGTTGGAATGCATTTCCCTGTAGGAGCTGCCGAAGGCTGCGATCTTTTGTTTTTAACGCTTAAGGCCGGGCCTTGAGCTGCGCTTCAGCCGCCGATGCCAGATCCGGCGGCAGGAAGTCCTTGTCCGGGTTGTAGTCGGCTTTCAGATAGCGCCGCAGATCTTCCAGATCACCCGGGTTGAGCGTTCCCGCTGCCTGCTTCAGGCGCAGGTTGTCGAGGATGTAGTCGTAGCGGGTGTTGTTGTAGTTGCGCACCGAGGTGTACAGCTGGCGCTGCGCGTCGAGCACGTCAACGATGTTGCGTGTGCCGACCTGATAACCGATTTCCGTGGCTTCCACGGCGCTCTGGTTGGAGATGATCGACTGGCGACGCGCCTGCACCTGCTCGACGTCGGTGTTCACCGCGCGGTGCAGATTGCGGGTGTTTTCCACCACTTGCCGGCGCAGGGATTCGCGCTGTTGCTCGCTCTGATCCAGTTGTGCATAGGACTGGCGCACTTGCGAACTGGTCAGGCCGCCGCTGTAGATCGGGATGTTCAGTTGCAGGCCCAGCGTGCTCTGCTCGACGTTGCCGCCGTAGGGGGCGCCGAAAGAGTTGGGGTTGGCAAAGCCGAGGGCGTCGTTGTCGCCTTTCTCGTATTTCGCCACTGCGTCGAGGGTCGGCAAGTGGCCGGCCTTGCGCTGCTTGAGCGTCTGCTCGGCGGAGCTGACCGCGTAGTTGCTGGCGAGCAGATTGAGGTTCTGCCGCGCCGCCGTGTCGACCCAGGATTTCGCATCGTTGGGCGCCGGTGGCAGGATCGGCAGCGTATGTACGATGCCCTGAATCGAGTTGTACTGACGGTTGGTCAGGGTAATCAACGCCTGGAACGCATCATCGACCTGACGCTGGGCGACGATGCGGTTGGCTCGCGCGGTGTCGTAACTGGCTTGCGATTGCAGCACGTCGGTCTTGTCCGAAAGGCCGACATCGAAGCGCTCATTGGACTGATCGAGCTGACGTTTGAACGCCGCTTCTTCAGCCTTGGTCGAGGCCAGATTGTCCTGGCTGCGCAGCACGTTGAAGTAGCTCTCGGCCGATTGCAGGATCAGGTTCTGTTCGGTCGCCGACAGTTGCAGCGCGGCCTGTTCGTTGACGTCCTTGGCTGCTTGATACTGGAACCAGCGATCGGCGCGGAACAGCGGCTGCGCGAGTGTCGCCTGGTAGGAATGCGCGCTGCGGTTGGCGATGGCCGAAGGCTGGTCGATCGAGGTGCGCACGTCGGCGACTTCGGCGCCACCGGACAGGTTCGGCAGCAGACCGGCGCGGGCCTGGGGCACCACTTCTTTCTGCGCGCCATACTGGGCGCGGGCCGCCGCGAGGTCGGCGTTGTTGTTGACCGCTTCCTGATAGACGCTGACCAGATCGGTTTTGGTCGACAAGGGTGCTTCCGCTGCCCAGGCCATTGTGTTGGACGCACAGGACACGGCAACAGCCAATGAAAGTTTGCGCAGCATGAGGCGATCCCTAGCATGAATATTATGGAAGTAATCCGGGCGCCAAAGGTAAGGCGCAGCCCGCACAGCGTCAAGGCTGAGCAGGCCCAGCGAGTGTAGTTGCGCATTGCTCCGGCAACAATCGGGCTGCCAGTGTATTTACGCCATTCATCATGGCGTTTGCAGCGGTGTTGGCGTTCCTCGATGGTTGTGTCTAGACTGGCCGGGTTCTTGTCGGGGTGCCTTGCTATGAGGCTGAGATCGAATAATTTCGGATCCCGTTGAACCTGATCAGGTTAGCGCCTGCGTAGGGAACAAGATTTCTCGTCACCCGGCGAGTCCTCTTGTGCTTCGTCCGGGATATTGTTCGACAATCGAACGCTCACGACGAATGCACAGCACCGGTCCTGGTGCGTCCGTGCCTTTCAGGTTCTGCTCCGACAATCCACTGCTGGATGCTGTCTGGAGAGCCCGTGATGACAACAAAAGAAAAAAGCGCGATCAACCTGAGTGACTCGGCCAAGGTCGACGAGCAATCGGTCAAGCCGTTCACCCGTTCGCAAAAAGTCTACGTTCAGGGCTCGCGCCCGGACATTCGCGTACCGATGCGCGAAATCAGCCTCGATGTAACCCCGACCGATTTCGGCGGCGAGATCAACGCCCCGGTCACGGTCTACGACACCTCCGGCCCGTACACCGATCCGAACGTGGTCATCGATGTGCGCAAAGGCCTGGCCGATGTGCGTTCAGCGTGGATCGATGACCGTGGCGATACCGAGCGCCTGCCGGGCCTGAGCTCGAACTTCGGCCAACAGCGTCTGGCCGATGCCGAACTGACCAAACTGCGCTTTGCCCACGTCAACAACCCGCGCCGCGCCAAGGCCGGGGCCAACGTCAGCCAGATGCACTACGCGCGCAAAGGCATCATCACCGCCGAGATGGAATACGTTGCCATCCGCGAAAACATGAAGCTGCAAGAGGCCCGCGCGGCCGGCCTGCTCAAGCAGCAACACGCCGGCCACAGCTTCGGCGCAAGCATTCCGCAAGAAATCACCGCTGAATTCGTCCGCGAAGAAATCGCCCGTGGCCGCGCAATCATTCCGGCCAACATCAACCACGTCGAACTGGAACCGATGATCATCGGCCGTAACTTCCTGGTGAAGATCAACGGCAACATCGGCAACAGTGCCCTGGGCTCTTCGATCGAAGAAGAAGTGGCGAAACTGACCTGGGGCATTCGCTGGGGCTCGGACACCGTGATGGACCTGTCCACCGGCAAACACATTCACGAAACCCGCGAGTGGATCATCCGCAACTCGCCGGTGCCGATCGGTACTGTGCCGATCTATCAGGCGCTGGAGAAGGTCAACGGCGTCGCTGAAGACCTGACCTGGGAGCTGTTCCGCGACACCCTGATCGAACAGGCCGAGCAGGGCGTCGACTACTTCACCATTCACGCCGGCGTGCTCCTGCGTTACGTGCCGCTGACTGCCAAGCGCGTCACCGGCATCGTCTCCCGTGGTGGTTCGATCATGGCCAAGTGGTGCTTGGCGCACCACAAAGAGAACTTCCTCTACACCCACTTCGACGAAATCTGCGAAATCATGAAGGCCTACGACGTCAGCTTCTCGCTGGGCGATGGCCTGCGTCCGGGCTCGATTGCCGACGCCAACGACGAAGCGCAATTCGGCGAACTGGAAACCCTCGGCGAGCTGACCAAGATTGCCTGGAAGCACGACGTGCAATGCATGATCGAAGGCCCGGGCCACGTGCCGATGCAGTTGATCAAAGAGAACATGGACAAGCAGCTCGAATGCTGCGACGAGGCGCCGTTCTACACCCTCGGCCCGTTGACTACTGACATTGCGCCGGGCTACGACCACATCACCTCCGGTATCGGCGCGGCGATGATCGGCTGGTTCGGTTGCGCGATGCTCTGCTACGTCACGCCGAAGGAGCACTTGGGTCTGCCGAACAAGGATGACGTGAAAACCGGGATCATCACCTACAAGATCGCCGCGCACGCAGCGGACCTGGCCAAGGGACACCCGGGCGCGCAGATCCGCGATAACGCACTGAGCAAGGCGCGTTTCGAATTCCGCTGGGAAGACCAGTTCAACCTCGGCCTGGATCCGGACACCGCGCGCTCCTATCACGACGAAACCCTGCCGAAGGACTCGGCGAAGGTCGCGCACTTCTGCTCGATGTGCGGGCCGAAATTCTGCTCGATGAAAATCACCCAGGAAGTCCGTGAATACGCGGCCAACCAGCGCATCGACGCGGTCGATGTGGACGTCGCCAAAGGTCTGGCGGAACAGGCCGAGCGGTTCAGACAGGAAGGCAGTCAGCTGTACAAGAAAGTCTAGCCCCGAGCGGCAAGCTACAAGCTGCAAGATTAGAAGCAGTCCGCGTACCGCTTTAACTTGCGGCTTGCAGCTTTTTCACTGATCGTTCCCACGCAGAGCGTGGGAACGATCAAAAGTCTAGCCACAAGCGGCAAGCGGCAAGCTGCAAGATTAGAAGCGGTCCGCGTACCGCTTTTAACTTGCGGCTTGCAGCTTGCCGCTTTTTCCTGCTCCTCTTTGAGATAACACCCTTGAGCATTCAACCCGGCACTTATTCCCCCGACCTCGCCGTGCCCGCTGACAAGCGTGTCTTCGGCGGTCGCGATCTGTTTTCCCTGTGGTTCTCCCTCGGCATCGGCCTGATGGTTTTGCAGACCGGCGCTTTGCTCGCGCCAGGTCTGGGCCTGTCCGGTTCGTTGCTGGCGATATTTCTGGGCACGCTGGTGGGCGTGCTGTTGCTGGCCGCTGTCGGCGTGATCGGCAGCGACACCGGCCTGTCATCGATGGCCGCGCTGAAGCTCAGCCTCGGCAGCAAAGGCGCGAGCCTGCCGGCGCTGCTCAATCTGCTGCAACTGATCGGCTGGGGCTCGTTCGAAATCATCGTCATGCGCGACGCCGCCAGCCTGCTCGGCACCCGCGCCTTCAGCGAAGGTTCGCCGTGGGCCAATCCGATGCTGTGGACGCTGTTTTTCGGCACGCTGGCGACCTTGCTCGCGGTGAGCGGGCCGTTGACGTTCGTGCGGCAGATTCTGCGCAAGTGGGGCATCTGGCTGTTGCTCGCCGCGTGCCTGTGGCTGACCTGGAACCTGTTCGCCAAAGCCGACCTCGCGGCGCTGTGGGCGCGCGCCGGTGACGGTTCGATGCCGTTCGCCGTGGGCTTCGACATTGCCATCGCCATGCCGCTGTCGTGGCTGCCGCTGATTGCCGACTACTCGCGTTTCGGCAAACGCGCAAAGAATGTTTTCGGTGGCACGGCTGTGGGTTTTTTCATCGGTAACTTCTGGCTGATGAGCCTTGGCGTGGCCTACACCCTGGCGTTCGCGCCGAGCGGTGAAGTCAATGCGTTGCTACTGGCCTTGGCAGGCGCCGGTCTGGGCATTCCGCTGTTGCTGATTCTGCTCGACGAGTCGGAAAACGCTTTTGCCGATATACATTCGGCAGCGGTATCGAGCGGGATTCTGTTGCGTCTGAAAGTCGAGCATCTGGCCTTGGCCATCGGCGTGATCTGCACGCTGATCGCACTGCTGGCGCCGTTGGCGCAGTACCAGAATTTCCTGTTGCTGATCGGCTCGGTGTTTGCGCCGCTGTTCGGCGTGGTGCTGGTGGATCACTTCATCCTGCGCAAGCGCAGTGCTCAGGTTGCCTCAGCCGCATTGCGCTGGCCGGCGTTGCTGGCGTGGCTGGGTGGCGTGAGCACCTACCACTTGCTGGCGAATCTGTATCCGGATGTCGGCGCAACCCTGCCGGCGCTGGTGCTGGCAGGGCTGTTGCAGTTGGTGCTGGGCCGGGCCTTCAGTTACGGCCGGGAAACAGCTCAGGCTTGAGAATGCCGTTCAGGCGCGGGTAAGGAATCTTCAGTTCGACGTGGCCCAGCGCATAAGGCGCGATGGTGGTCACGTCGTACTTGAGGATCACGCCACCGTAGGTCAGCGCCACGTGCGGGGTTTTCACGAACGGCCAGTTCGCGACGAATTCCGCCTCCTGATCGAGCTTGGTGCTGATCAGCCAACTGTTGTGCGCCACTTGCGCGGCTTTCCAGAACGCCTCTTCCTGACCCGGCAGCAACATGTCGGACAGGTTCAGCACCTTGTGCTGCTGGCGCGAATAGTTGATGAAACCGCGACCCGGAGTGCCGTGGGCGCCGCCGGTGTCGAGGTAGCTCGACAGCTCGATGATCACCAGTCCGTCATGCTGCTCGCGTACTTTCGCTTGCAGATAGCTGCTGTGGCGCGGGCCGGCGCTGGCGAGGAACTGCTCGCGGTAGGCGGCCAGGGTTGGCGCGACCGGTGCGTTCTTTTCGGTGCGGGTCATTTGCAGCAGACGTTTTTCGATGATGCCGTCCAATGCCGGCTCATCCGGGAAGCGCAGGGTGTCGATGTTCACCAGCGGGCAATCGGGGTTGGAACAGCCGGGTTTGAGTTGTTCCGAGGCGTCGCGGGTGGTTTCCAGCGGCGTGCGATAGTTGGGCTGGAACAGGCTGGCACAAGCGCCCAGAGTCAGGGCAATAGCGGCCACAGAGGCAATTTTGAAAAGCGACATGGGCGTCCTTTCGAAAGCAGGGGAAGGCAAAAAGATACCGCTTCGACTCTCAACGAAGCAGTCAGTTCGCCACTAAGCTGATTAGAGTGTGTTTCACCGTCACCGTCCATCCCGCTGACGGTAAAGGGGCTGCATCAAACGGTGCGGGCGCGTTAGGATGGCGCGAAGTCGAGGTTGCCGGTTGTACACAGCAACCTCGTAATGGATGTGCAGTAAAGAGGACGATCATGACTGACTTTGCCAACGCTATTCCGACCGCCGTCGATATCGTGCGGCGCGAAAAATGCTACGAGGGCTTCTACAAGCTCGACCGTGTGCACCTGCGCCATGAGTTGTTCGCCGGTGGCATGAGCCGCGAGATCAATCGTGAAATCTTCGTGCGCCACGATGCCGTGTGCGTCCTGCCTTACGATCCGCAGCGCGATGAAGTGGTGCTGATCGAGCAGTTTCGTGTCGGCGCCATGGGCAAGGCCGACAACCCGTGGCTGGTCGAACTGGTCGCTGGTCTGATCGACAAGGATGAGCAACCGGAAGAAGTTGCTCACCGCGAGGCGCAGGAGGAAGCTGGGCTGGACATCAAGGCGCTGTGGCCGATGACCAAGTACTTTCCATCGCCGGGTGGCAGCAACGAATTCGTGCATTTGTATCTGGGGCGTTGCAACACCGACGGCGTCGGCGGGCTGCACGGGCTGGAAGAAGAGGCCGAAGACATTCGCGTAACGGTCTGGGCATTCGAAGATGCCTTGCAGGCCGTGCGTGACGGACGGATTGCCAACGCGGCGAGCATCATCGCCTTGCAGTGGCTGGCGCTGAACCGCGCCGAAGTGAGGGGGCTATGGTCGTAAACAAGCTGCGCGATCGTTATCGGGTTGACCTCGTGGGGCTGCAAGCCGCCTGCGAGGCCAACTACGCGCGCCTGATGCGACTGCTGCCGGACATGCGCAACGAACCCGAGGCGCGGCGTATCGCCGTGACCCAGGGCGAACAGATGCTCGGCGTGCTCGCCCTCGAAGTGCTGCAGACCTGCCCGTACACCACGACCTTGCAGGTACGCCAGGAACACAGCCTGCCATGGTTGCCGGTGCCGCAGCTGGAAGTGCAGGTCTACCACGACGCGCGCATGGCCGAAGTCATCAGCGCCGAACATGCACGACGCTTTCGCGGCATCTATCCTTACCCGAACGCCGCCATGCACCAGCCCGATGAAAAGGCCCAGCTCAATGTGTTTCTGGGCGAATGGCTGAGCCATTGCCTGGCGTTGGGGCACGAGTACGAAGTCGTTCGCTAGTTGTGAACTGCGTCCGCTTCGGCGGTTTCCCCTTTGTGTCATCCCCCAGCATAATTGCCGCACCCATCCATTGCGTGCCTAGCCCCGGGAGAGCGCCTTGCCCAGCGTATCGACATTGACCAGCGCCGACCCGGCGCTGCTGGTGCAGTTGTCCGACAGCCACCTGTTCGCCGAAGCGGACGGCAAGCTGCTGGGCATGAAGACCCGCGAGAGCCTGCAACAGGTCATCGACCTGGTGTTGGCGCAACAGGCGCAGATCGATCTGGTGCTGGCCACCGGCGACATCTCCCAGGACGGCACGCTGCAGTCGTATCAGGCCTTCCGCCAACTGAGCGCGCAGATCAATGCACCGGCGCGCTGGATTCCCGGCAATCACGATGAGCCGATGGTCATGGCCGAGGCGGCGGTACAGAGCACCTTGCTCGAGTCGGTAGTCGAAATCGGCAATTGGCGGGTGACGATGCTGGATTCGGCGGTGCCGGGTTCGGTGCCGGGCTATCTGCAGGATGATCAATTGCAGTTGCTGGCCCGCGCACTGAGCGAAGCGCCCGAACGTCATCATCTGGTGTGTCTGCATCATCATCCGGTGTCGATCGGCTGCGCGTGGATGGAGCCGATCGGCCTGCGCAACCCGGAAGCGTTCTTTGAAGTGCTGGATCGCTTTCCCCAGGTTCGCGCGGTGTTGTGGGGCCATGTGCATCAGCAAATCGATCGCGAGCGCAATGGCGTGCGCTTGATGGCCTCGCCTTCGACGTGCATTCAGTTCGAGCCGGGCAGTGCGGATTTCAAAGTGGGCGAGCAGGCGCCAGGGTATCGCTGGTTAAGGCTGTTGCCGGATGGGCGGCTGGAAACCGGGGTTGAGCGCGTGGCTGGATTCGACTTTCAGGTTGATTACGGTTCCAACGGTTACTGAGACCATACGGGCCTCTTCGCGAGCAGGCTCGCTCCCACATTGGAATGCGTTCTCCTGTGGGAGCGGGCTTGCTCGCGAAGGCGGCCGCACAAACACCCACGATTCCCCTGACTCCCTGTAAACTCCGCTATCTTTCGCCGACAGCCAGGGAGCTCAAATGTCCGGTTCGATCCTCTATATCCACGGTTTCAACAGCGCGCCGGCCTCGAAGAAGGCCTGTCAGTTGGTCGCGGTCATGGAGCGGCTGGGGTTGAGCGAGCAATTGCGCGTGCCGGCGCTGCATCACCATCCGCGCGAAGCCATCGGTCAGCTCGAGCAGGCAATCGCCGAGCTGGGCCGGCCGTTGCTGGTGGGAAGTTCGCTCGGCGGCTACTATGCGACTCACCTGGCCGAGCGCCATGGCCTGAAAGCCCTGCTGGTCAACCCGGCGGTCAGCCCGCACCGGATGTTCGATGGTTATCTGGGCACGCAGAAGAACCTCTACACCGATGAAACCTGGGAATTGACCCACGACCACGTCACGGCGCTGGCCGAACTGGAAGTGCCACCACCGCAGGACTCTCAGCGTTATCAGGTCTGGTTGCAAACTGGCGACGAAACGCTGGATTATCGCCTCGCCCAACAGTATTACCGCGCCTGTGCCTTGCGCATCCAGGCCGGCGGCGACCACAGTTTCCAGGGCTTTGCCGGGCAATTGCCGGCGTTGCTGAGTTTTGCCGGCATGGCTGCCGATATGTATCAGGCAATCGATTTCACCACGCTGTGAAGTCTTGCCCCTCTTTCATGAATGACTGACGACGAGACCTTATGGCCACTCCCAGCGCTAGTTCTTATAACGCCGACGCCATCGAAGTCCTCTCGGGCCTCGACCCGGTGCGCAAACGCCCCGGCATGTACACCGACACCAGTCGGCCGAACCACCTCGCCCAGGAAGTCATCGACAACAGCGTCGACGAAGCCCTGGCCGGCCACGCCAAATCGGTGCAGGTCATCCTGCACGCCGACCATTCGCTGGAAGTCAGCGACGACGGCCGTGGCATGCCGGTCGACATTCACCCGGAAGAGGGTGTGTCCGGCGTCGAACTGATCCTCACCAAGCTGCACGCGGGCGGCAAGTTCTCCAACAAGAACTACCAGTTCTCCGGCGGTCTGCACGGGGTGGGTATTTCCGTGGTCAACGCGCTGTCGACCGAAGTGCGCGTACGGGTCAAACGGGACGGCAACGAATACCAGATGACCTTCAAGGACGGCTTCAAGGCCTCCGAGCTGGAAATCGTCGGCACCGTCGGCAAGCGCAACACCGGCACCAGCGTGTACTTCGCGCCGGACCCGAAATACTTCGACTCCCCGAAATTCTCCATCAGCCGCCTCAAGCACGTGCTCAAGGCCAAGGCTGTGCTGTGCCCGGGGCTGCTGGTCAGCTTCGAAGACAAAGGTACCGGCGAGAAAGTCGAGTGGCATTACGAAGACGGCCTGCGCTCTTATCTGGTCGATGCGGTCAGCGAATTCGAACGTCTGCCGAACGAGCCGTTCTGCGGCGCCTTTGCCGGTAACAAGGAAGCGGTCGACTGGGCGCTGCTGTGGCTGCCGGAAGGTGGCGACGCGGTGCAGGAAAGCTACGTCAACCTGATCCCGACCGCGCAGGGCGGTACCCACGTCAACGGTCTGCGTCAGGGCCTGCTCGACGCGATGCGCGAGTTCTGCGAATTCCGCAGCCTGCTGCCGCGCGGCGTGAAGCTGGCGCCGGAAGACGTCTGGGAGCGCATCGCGTTCGTCCTGTCGATGAAAATGCAGGAACCGCAATTCTCCGGTCAGACCAAAGAGCGTCTGTCGTCCCGTGAAGCGGCGGCGTTCGTCTCCGGTGTGGTGAAAGACGCTTTCAGCCTGTGGCTCAACGCCAACCCGGAAACCGGGCTGGCCTTGGCCGAACTGGCGATCAATAACGCTGGCCGCCGTCTCAAGGCCAGCAAGAAAGTCGAGCGCAAACGCGTCACCCAAGGTCCGGCGCTGCCGGGCAAACTGGCTGACTGCGCCGGGCAGGACCCGATGCGTTCCGAACTGTTCCTGGTCGAGGGTGACTCCGCCGGCGGTTCGGCCAAGCAAGCGCGGGACAAGGAGTTCCAGGCGATCCTGCCGTTGCGCGGCAAGATCCTCAACACTTGGGAAGTCGACGGCAGCGAAGTGCTCGCCAGCCAGGAAGTGCACAACATTGCCGTGGCCATTGGCGTCGATCCGGGTGCGGCGGACATGAGCCAGCTGCGTTACGGCAAGATCTGCATCCTCGCCGACGCCGACTCCGACGGTCTGCACATTGCGACCTTGCTGTGCGCGCTGTTCGTCCAGCATTTCCGCCCGCTGGTGGATGCCGGTCATGTGTACGTGGCGATGCCGCCGCTGTACCGCATCGACCTCGGCAAAGAGATCTACTACGCGCTCGATGAAGCCGAGCGCGACGGCATTCTCGATCGCCTGGTCGCCGAGAAGAAACGCGGCAAGCCGCAGGTCACCCGATTCAAGGGTCTGGGCGAGATGAACCCGCCGCAACTGCGTGAAACCACCATGGACCCGAACACCCGGCGTCTGGTGCAGTTGACGCTGGGCGAAGACTTCGCCGAAACCTCGGAAATGATGGACATGTTGCTGGCGAAGAAACGCGCCGGCGACCGCAAATCCTGGCTGGAATCCAAAGGCAACCTCGCCGAGGTGCTGGCCTGATGCAGTTTGGCTGGGCCTTGGCGGGTGCGTTGCTGCTGAGTGCGCTGAGTGTGTCGGCCGAGCCGCTGCAAGAATTGCGGCTGCTCTCCGAACACCCGGTCGAGGGCATGCGCGGCGGCAACCTGTCGGGTCTGGCCCTGTGCGGCAATGAGCTGTGGACGGTTTCCGATCGCGATGACGAGCAGATCTACCGGCTCGATACCCGCGATCCGGTCTGGCAGGCGCAAACCGTGCACATCGATGTGCCGCCCGTGCCGGAGAGCGGCTTGCCGTGGGGCTTGAGTTCGCGCACCTGGGCGGCGTCGTTCATTCGCGGGGGCGATCTGGATTTCGAAGGCATCAGTTGCGACAGCGCTGGCAATCGCTACATCGTCAGTGAAGCCCATGCGGCGGTACTGCAAGTGCCGGTCAGTGGCCCGCCGAACTGGCTGAAAATATCGCCGCTGCTGGTTCGCGAAGCGCGGGCGAGCGGCATGCTGCTCAAGTTCAATTCGATCTTCGAAGGCCTGGCGATCAACCCGGCCGGTGATCAGATGTGGCTGGCCGCCGAACGGCAAAAGCGCGGTTTGCTGCTGATCAAGCGCCAGCAGACGGTGTGGGATTGTGACGGTCGCTGCGTGCTGCTCAGTGAAGGCGGCAAGGAGATGCAGCCGCCACAGTTTCCGAAAGCGAAAGCGGTTCATCGCGACTTTTCCGACATTTCATTGTTCAACGGCAAGCTGTTTACCCTTGAACGCAACGCTTTCGAGATCTGCCGGCGCGATGCACAGACGGCCAAGGTCGAACAATGCTGGTCGTACGCCGGCGAACTGTTGCGGGAAAATCGCCGCTACTCGCAGAACTACGGACTGGAAGAAGCGCTGATCATTGATGCCGAAGGTGCGTGGATCGGCGTCGACAACAATTTTGGCCCGCGTGCCGACGGCGAAGTCCGCCCGGTGGTCTGGCGCTTTGCCGCGCCGGACGGTGGCTGGAGTGCCAGGCCATGAGCCAGCAACCGCCGGGCAAGCGTGCCGGTCGGGTGCTGATGATCCTCGCCTGGTGCGCGGCGCTGTTTCTCGCGACAAGGTTTTTCGGTCAGTGGGAGCAGCGCCAGCAGAATCCGAACATTGTCGTGACGTCGGAGCAGGGCGAAGGTTTTATCGAAGTGAAACTGGTGAGCAATGCCCAAGGGCATTTTGTCGCCAGCGGCCAGATCAACGGCGAGCCGGTGGAGTTCATGCTCGACACCGGCGCGACCGATGTGGCGATCCCGGCGGATCTGGCCAAGCGTTTGAAGCTGCAAGAAGGTTTCGGCGTGACCCTGAGCACGGCCAACGGCCTGAGCCAGGGCTATCGAACGAAGATTGCCCGCCTGCAATTGGGCGACATCGTGCTGCGGGATGTCCGTGCATTGGTGGCGCCGGGGCTGCATGGCGACCAGGTGCTGCTCGGCATGAGCGCCCTGAACAAACTTGAATTTACCCAGCGCGGTGGCACCATGCTGCTGCGCCAGACAACGAACCGATGAGGCCCGCATGAGCGACTCCCTTGATCTCAGCCTGGACGGTGTAGAACGCCGCTCGCTGGCTGACTTCACCGAAAATGCCTACCTCAACTACTCCATGTACGTGATCATGGACCGCGCCTTGCCGCATATCGGCGACGGCCTGAAACCGGTACAGCGGCGTATCGTCTACGCCATGAGCGAGCTGGGGCTGGACGCCGATTCCAAGCACAAGAAATCGGCGCGTACCGTCGGTGACGTGCTCGGCAAGTTCCACCCCCACGGCGACTCGGCGTGCTACGAAGCGATGGTGCTGATGGCGCAGCCGTTCAGCTATCGCTACACGCTGGTCGACGGCCAAGGCAACTGGGGTGCGCCGGACGATCCGAAGTCCTTCGCCGCCATGCGTTACACCGAAGCGCGGCTGTCGCGCTATTCCGAAGTGCTGCTCAGCGAACTGGGCCAGGGCACCGCCGACTGGGGGCCAAACTTCGACGGCACCCTGCAGGAACCCCTGGTGTTGCCGGCGCGCCTGCCGAACATTCTGCTCAACGGCACCACGGGTATCGCCGTGGGCATGGCCACCGATGTGCCGCCGCACAACCTGCGTGAAGTCGCCACCGCCTGCGTGCGTCTGCTCGATGAGCCGAAAGCCACGGTCGAGCAGCTCTGCGAGCACATTCAGGGCCCGGACTATCCGACCGAAGCGGAAATCATCACCCCGCGCGCCGACCTGCTGAAGATGTACGAAACCGGCAAGGGCTCGGTGCGTATGCGCGCCGTGTACCACGTCGAGGATGGCGACATCATCGTCACCGCGCTGCCGCATCAGGTCTCCGGCGCCAAGGTGCTGGAGCAGATCGCCGCGCTGATGCAGGCCAAGCCGTCGAAAGCGCCGCAGATCGCCGATCTGCGCGACGAATCCGACCACGAAAACCCGTGCCGCATCGTGATCATCCCGGTCAACAGCCGCGTCGATCACGAAGCGCTGATGCAGCACCTGTTCGCCAGCACCGAGCTGGAGTCGACCTACCGGGTCAACGTCAACATCATCGGTCTGGACGGCAAGCCGCAACTGAAAAACCTGCGTGCGCTGCTGGTCGAATGGCTGGAGTTCCGCGTGCTGACGGTACGTCGCCGCCTGCAATTCCGCCTCGACAAGGTCGAACGTCGTCTGCACCTGTTGGATGGTTTGCTGATCGCCTACCTCAATCTGGATGAAGTGATCCACATCATCCGTACCGAGGAGCATCCGAAAGCCAAGCTCATCGAGCGTTTCGCCCTCAGTGAAATACAGGCCGATTACATCCTCGACACCCGTTTGCGTCAGTTGGCGCGACTGGAAGAGATGAAGCTGCGCGACGAGCAGGACGAACTGCTCAAGGAACAAGCCAAGCTGCAAGCCCTGCTGGGCAGCGAAGCGAAGCTCAAGAAATTGGTGCGCACCGAGCTGCTCAAAGACGCCGAAACCTACGGCGACGACCGCCGCTCGCCTATCGTCGAGCGCGCGGAAGCCAAGGCGTTGAGCGAACACGATCTGCTGCCGAACGAAAAAGTCACTGTCGTGCTGTCGGAAAAAGGCTGGGTGCGTTCGGCCAAGGGCCATGACATCGACGCCACCGGTCTGTCGTACAAGGCTGGCGATGGCTTCAAGACCTCGGCGGCGGGGCGCTCCAACCAGTTTGCGGTGTTCATCGACTCCACCGGCCGCAGCTATTCGGTCGCCGCGCACACCTTGCCGTCGGCCCGTGGACAGGGCGAACCGCTGACCGGCCGTCTGACGCCGCCACCGGGCGCATCGTTCGAATGCGTGCTGATGCCCGAAGACGATGCGCTGTACGTGATTGCCTCCGATGCCGGTTACGGCTTCGTGGTCAAAGGCGAAGATCTGCAAGCGAAGAACAAGGCCGGCAAAGCGCTGTTGAGCTTGCCGAACAACGCCAAGGTCATCGCGCCGCGCCCTGTGGCCGATCGTGAGCAGAACTGGCTGGCCTCGGTCACGACCGAAGGTCGCCTGCTGATCTTCAAAATCAGCGATCTGCCACAATTAGGTAAGGGCAAAGGCAACAAGATCATCGGTATCTCCGGTGAACGCGTGGCCAGTCGCGAAGAATATGTCACGGACATCGCCGTCCTGCCGGAAGGCGCCACCCTGGTGTTGCAGGCTGGCAAACGGACCCTGTCACTGAAAGCCGACGACCTCGAGCACTACAAAGGTGAGCGTGGCCGGCGCGGAAACAAACTTCCGCGCGGCTTTCAGCGGGTCGATGCGCTGCTCGTCGAAAACCTCAATTAGGCAAGAACGCCTTCCTAGAGCGTTCGATCTGCGATTAAACGCGTAGATCGACGCTTTGGCGCTGGAGTCGGAACGCATATTCACGGATGATATGGCCTTTCAAGCGCCGGCGTGGCCGAGCGTTCTTCATATTTATTGAGTATTTTCACTGTGGTCAGCCTTGTGGCGGCCACCTGGACGGGATGATGACTGCTCTACGCCCCCTTATTTTGTTGCTCGCCGGCGTTCTTGGCCTGGCGGGTTGCAGCGTTCACCAGCCGGTGTCGCTGTATCAACTGGACAGCGGAAGTCCGGTTCAGCCTGCGCAAAGCGCGGGCATGGCGGTTTTGCTGGGGCCAGTGGTAGTGGCCGATTACCTGCAACGCGAAACCCTGCTGCAACGTCAACCCGACGGCAGCCTGCAAGCGGCGACCGACGGTCGTTGGGCTGGCAGCCTTTCGTCGGATATCGATCAGCTGCTGATGCGTCAGGTCGCCGGTCATCTGGACAGCCAGCGTGTGGTGCTGGCGCCTGCCACGGCCGGGTTCACGCCGGATGTGCAGGTGTTGCTGACCATCACTCGTCTGGATTCCGGAGCGAAGCAACCGGCTATTCTCGATGCGCAATGGCGTTTGATCGACCGTCGAGGCAAGGTGCGCGATAACCGCATCATTCATCTGCAGGAGTTGCACGCCGGCAGCACCGCTTCGCAGGTGCAGGCACAAGGTATCCTGTTGCAGCGTCTGGCCGAGCAGTTGTCGGTGGCGCTCAAGCCTCTGGCCAACCAGCCGCCAGTGGCCGAGGCACCGCGTAAAGCCGCGCCGAAACCCGCAGCGCCGGCGGCGGATGCCGAGAAGCAACCGAAGATTCCAATGGCCTCGCCGATCCGTACCGATATGGAAGTGTTCCGCTTCTGAGGCTGGAACGAGTCAGAACAGAGCCCGCCTTGTGCGGGCTTTGTTGTATCTGGGGGGCAGAGATTATTCGTCTTCAGCGCTGGCCCCTTCGCGAGCAGGCTTGCTCCCACAGGGCCTGCACGTCGCCGATCAAATGTGGGAGCGAGCCTGCTCGCGAAGGGGCCAGCGCAGGCAACAAAAAGCCCGCAGACAATCACTCGTCTGCGGGCTTTTGCGTATCTGGCCTAAGCCTTACGCCCGGCGCTCATGCATCCGCGCCAGTTGCCGCTCCAGCATCGACGGATAAGGCTCCATCAACCGCTCCACACAGCAAGCACCCTCGGGGCTGGCGATCGGCCGGATCCGCGCACGCTGGCGAATCAGCGCGTCATCGCTGATCTTGCGCTCGACCAGCAGCAGATTGCGGCTGTGTTGCGACAAGGCCAGTGCATCCTGGGCTGAATCGGTCAGCAGCAGATCGATCTGGCTCAGACCGAACAGTTCGTCGCCCAAGGTCAGGCCCAACTGCAATTGCAGGGTGATGCCGCTGTCCGCGACCTCGATCTGCAACTGATGGCCCAGAGCACGCAGCAGTTCGCCGCAGCAGATGGCATTGGTCAGGTAATCGTCGCCGCAATCTTCGGTGTGGAACAGCAACAGCGTGCTGCCATCGTTGAGGGTTTCGATTTCGCCCTGATACAGCGAAGCGGCCTGCTCGAGGCAGTCGCGATAGCGTTCCTGCAATTCTTCCAGACGTGCGCGCGGCAAGCGGCGCAGTTGTTCCTGCGAACCCAGTTGCACGGCCAGTACGGCGGTGTGCTGCGCAACGTCCGGGCTCGGTTTGCGCGTGAGCGGTTGGGCGGCGCCGTTGAGCGATTCGTCGCGCAGGTCGGCGAAAGCGTCATCGTCATCATCGTCTTCGACGGTGCTGACCAAGTGACGCGGTGCCGGTTTCTTCGCGGCCAGCGGGCGGCTTTCATCGAAGCTTGGATCGCGCAGGTTACGCACCTCGAATTCAGGCTCGTCTTCCTCCTCGGCGAATTCCGGCTCGGGTTCAGGCTCGGGCTCGGGCTCCGGGGCATAGCTGGCGTGCAGCTGGCGCGCCAGATCGCCGATTTCATCCTGACGATCAATGCCCGGAGTGTGCGCGTCGATCCGGCGCAGCCACACGCGCAATTGCAGCAATGGCGTCGACAGATAGCGGCCCATGCGCAAGCTCAGGGCCAGCGACAGCGCCAACAGAATCGCGCTCAAAATGCCCATGCTCTGCAGGCTGATCGTCATCGGCTGCTGGAACTGATCCATATCGAGGCTGATGCGCAGTTGCCCGGCGGTCACGTCCTGGAAAGTGATCTTGCTCTCGTACATGCCCTCGGCTTCGCCCAGCAGGCTGTGCTTGGGACGCTGACCGGACTCGGCGAGGATGCGGTTGTCCACGCTGTAGATCGCCGCATGGGCGACCAGTTTGTTCTTGGTCAGGTTGTTGAGCAGCACATTGAGGCTGAGGATGTCGTTGGACACCAGCAGCTCGGTGGCTGACGTGGCGGTCTGCGTGGTCAGGCTTTCGCCCAGCGCATCGGCCTGCTCGTGCATGGCCTGCTTGAATTGCAGCCCCATCACCCCGGCATAGATCACCAGGGCCAGAGCGACCAGGATCACGTTGTGGCTGGCAATGCGCAATGCAATCGGTACACGGCGGTGGCGCAGTGCACGGAAGATCAGCAGGAAGAAGTTATCGGTTTTGACTGGCGTGGGCCGGTTCACTTGAGCTCGGCTCTTTGTCCGTGAAGTTGACGCGCAGTATAGCGACAGGCCCCAGACCGGCAAAGCGCTCGCGGTGCCCGATGGTCACTGAAAGTGGGTAGAATGCGGTTTTTTTCCAGTTGCGGGGGTGCGCGTTGCGCGAAATCGTCCTGATTAACATCACGGGAGTCGACCGTCCGGGTCTGACGGCGGCCATCACCGGTGTTCTGGCGCAGGGTGGGGTGAACATTCTCGACATCGGTCAGGCGGTGATCCACGACACCCTGTCGTTCGGCATCCTGGTTGAAATTCCCGATTCCGAACAAGGCAAATCGGTGCTCAAGGACATCCTGTTCAAGGGCTACGAACTGGATCAGCAGGTGCGTTTCACCCCGGTGTCCGAAGAGGACTACCAGCAGTGGGTAGGCAATCAGGGCAAGAAACGCCATATCGTTACCCTGCTGACGCGCAAGGTCACTGCCGGCCAGTTGCAGGCGGTCAGCGCGATCACCGCCAAATATGGGCTGAACATCGACCATATCGACCGTCTGTCGGGGCGCATGCCGCTGGACACACCGGCCGACAAGGGCAAGGGCTGCATCGAATTTTCCGTACGCGGCGAAGCGGCCGATCCGCAGGCGCTGCGCGCCGAATTCCTCAGCGTTGCCCAGGAATTGAACGTCGATATCGCCTTCCAGGAAGACTCGCTGTTCCGACGCAATCGGCGTCTGGCCGTATTCGACATGGACTCGACCCTCATCGAAGCAGAAGTCATCGATGAGCTGGCCAAGGCAGCAGGCGTGGGTGATCTAGTGTCCGAAATCACCGAGCGCGCCATGGCCGGCGAGCTGGATTTCCGCGCCAGCTTCAAGGAGCGTCTGGCGCTGCTCAAGGGCCTCGACGTCAGCGTGCTCGACTCGATCGGCGCTTCGCTGCGTTTGACCGAAGGCGCCGAAACCCTGTTCGCCGAGCTCAAGCGTCTCGGCTACAAGACCGCGATTCTGTCTGGCGGCTTCACTTATTTCGCCAAGCAACTGCAGGCCAGGCTTGGCATCGATTACGTATTCGCCAACGAGCTGGAAGTGGTCGACGGCAAGTGCACCGGCGTGGCGATCGAGCCGATTGTCGATGCGCAGCGCAAGGCTGACTTGCTCAAGGAACTGGCACACAAGGAAGGCTTGCGTCTGGAGCAGACCATTGCCGTCGGCGACGGCGCCAACGATCTGCCGATGCTGGCGATTGCCGGGCTGGGCGTGGCGTTCCGCGCCAAACCGCTGGTCAAACAGTCGGCGAAGCAGGCGATTTCGACGCTGGGGCTCGATGGTGTGTTGTATCTGCTGGGCTTCCGGGATCGCGACGGGCAGCTCTGAGATCTCCATAAGCTGATCTGGCCTCTTCGCGAGCAGGCTCGCTCCCACAGGAAATCTCATTCCAGTGTGGGAGCGAGCCTGCTCGCGAAGGCCGCGCCTCGGCCTACAACGAATTCCACAACGAATCAAAATCCTCCTCGCCCCCGCCATTCTGCGCAGGATCCAGCGAGCGATAGGCGAACTGGTTGAAGCTGTGCGTACTCGCCACCCGCCGATCCAGCCCGGCGCGGTGTTCCTCGCCCTGAGTGTTGATCAACACCTTGTTGCCTTCCTGAAATGGCAGACGCGGCGCGAGCAAGGTGGCCGGCACATCGATCGCACTGATTTCCGGCAGCAGCAAGCCGCGCAAATACTGGCTGTGATCGTCTTTCGTCCGTACCAGTTGCAGACCGCACGGCTGTGCGTGGGGCGCGACCAGTTCGATGCCCATCTGCGTGCCGCTGCCCCGCACCTGGCGGATCCAGCGAATCACCGCAATGCTCCAGCCTGTGTTCTCGCTGTCCTGAATGCCGAGCATTTCCCCGGCCTGCAATTCGGCCGGCACCTCGCTCGGCCAGGCCAGGCAATAGCCGCCGGGGCTGTGATTGATCACCGGCAAGGCGTACGTCGGATAATTCGGCGCATTGCCGGGGCCGTCGTCCTCGCTCAACTGGTCGTACTGGATTTCCTCGTACGGCAACAGCTCATTGTTGCTTTGCGGGGCGGCGTCGAACGCTTGGCTCCAGCTGTCCTTTTCGCCGTTGGCCACCACGCTGCTGAAATTTGCCGCGCGGGCACCGGGATGTTTGAGCAACTCGCTGAAGGTGCGCTCGCCGCCGAGGTAGAAGTGCAGGGCGCTCATGCCGACGCACACAGTCAAGGTGCCTTGGCCGGCGATGCGCTGAAAGCTGCGTTCCGCCGCTTGGCCCCAAGTGGCATGGAGATGTTGCAGGGTATCGATGCTGAGACCGGCAGAGACGGGCAAGGGTGTCGAGGTCGGCTGGTGCAGCAAGTGCGTTTCGAGCTGTTTGACCAGCGGTTGCGGATCGAAGCCCAGCAGTCCGCTCTGTTGTTCGCTGCGAAACATCTTGCGATAGCGTGGGCCGACATCGAGTTCCGGGCTGACCGCAAACAGGCCGTCGTCGGCGCTTCCGGGATGCAGCTTGAGCAGGGCGCTCCACGGCTCGATTACCTCCGCCAGTCTGGCAATCTGGCTCTGACGCAATTGATTGCAACGGGCGCTGCCCAATAGCAGTGCGGCGATGTAGGTCTGTTCGACGCTCAGTTCGCTGGTCAAAAAGGCCAGATCATCGCGCAGCCGTCGTTGTTGCAGCTGCAATTGCGCAGCGCTGCGATACAGCTGATGCAATGCGAACCACAGGTACTCCGGCGGTGAACTGTACAGCTGCGTGGCGCGCACCAGTTGCGCCTTGAGGGCATGCGCCGCGCGTTGCACTGCTGTGCTGACCAGCGTCGCCCGATCCTTGCTGTATTTGGGCAGGATGCGCAGAACGATCTGTTGATAGCCGATGGCCAACTGACCTTGCAGCGCCTGACACAGATTGCTGACTTTGCGCGAACGTTCGTCGAGCATGATCGCCTGATGCAGAAAGTGCCGCTCCAGATGCTGGCAGACGAAATACACCTCGGGCCGCAGCAGTTCCAGGAGTTGCAGGCGATTATCGCTGGGGGTGAGCAACAGGTTCAGTTCGCCCAGGCCTTGATAGAGCAGGCGGGCGGTTTCGCTGATGTTGGCCTTGGGCAGGCCGGCGATCCAGCGCTTGAGGTCGCGCGGGCTGGCGTCGCAGAACGACAGACGCGTTTGCGTGGGAATCGGCACGCGCAGCGTGGGAGAAAAGTTGGTCTGGCTCATGAGCAAAACCATAGCAGCAAATGCCGCGGTTTGCGGAAGCAGCCTCGGCTGCTTCCGCGAACAGGGTCACGCTTTCGGCAGTGCCAGCCCTTGGCCCATTTGCACTGGCGAACCGGCCACCAGTTCTTCGGCCCACTTCACCTGATCCGGGCCAAACAGCACGATTGCGGTCGAACCGAGCTTGAAGCGTCCCAGTTCCGCGCCTTTTTCCAGATGAATCGGTGCGCGTGCGGCCTCGTCGTAGCGGAAGGTTTTCAGCTCGCGCTTCGGTGGGGTGACCAGGCCGGCCCACACGGTTTCGATCGAAGCGACAATCATCGCGCCCACCAGCACCACGGCCATCGGCCCGCGTTCTGTATCGAAAATGCACGCCACACGCTCGTTGCGGGCGAACAGCTCCGGGACGTTTTCGGCGGTGGTCTGGTTCACCGAGAAAATCCGCCCCGGGATGTAGACCATTTCGCGCAGGGTGCCGGCCAGCGGCATGTGCACGCGGTGGTAGTCCTTCGGCGACAGGTAAATGGTGGCAAAGTCGCCGCCCATGAACGGCGCTGCGTTGGCCGCATCACCGCCGAGCAATTCGAGCACACTGAAACTGTGGCCCTTGGCCTGGAACACGCGACCGTGCTCGATCGGGCCGAGCTGGCTGACCGCACCGTCGGCCGGGCTGAGGATTGCGCCCGGAGTTTCGTCCAGTGGACGCGCGCCGTCTTTCAGGGCGCGCGTGAAGAATGCGTTGAAGTGCTCGTAAGCGGTCAGGTCTTCGACCAATGCTTGCGACATGTCCACTTGATAACGCTTGGCGAACCATTGGGTGAAGGCATTCTTGAACCAGCGCACGCGGCATTCGGCGATGCAGCCGGCCAGGCGCGACAGCAGGTGATGCGGCAGCAGGTACTGACTGAGGATAAACAGACGCTCTTTCATTAGTTGTCCTTAAAACCTTGAATCTCGACAGGCGTGTCAGGGTGGTTGCCCCATTCGCCCCAGGAACCGGCGTAGCCCTTGACCCGCGGATAACCGAGGGCTTTGGCCACCAGATAAGTGAAGCCCGACCGGTGATGGGTCTGGCAGTGGGTAATGATTTCCTTGTCCTTGGTGATCCCGAGCTGTTCGAGGATCTGCGGCATGTCGCTGCGGATGCGCAACTGACGCGTCTGGTCCATGCCGGCGGTCCATTCGAAATTGACCGCGCCGGGGATGTGTCCACCCTTGGCAGCGAGGACTTTTTCGCCGGAATATTCCAGCGGCCCGCGCGCATCCCAGATCGCCAGATCCGCTGCACCGAGGCGGCTTTGCAGGTATTCGCGGGTGGCGGTCGGTTCGTCGTGCAGGCTCAGCGACAGCGGGCCACCGACAACGGGCGGTACCTGGATCGACATCGGCATACCGTCCGCCAGCCAGGCCGGCAAACCACCGTCTATATAGTGGTACTTGTCGTGGCCAATGACGTCGAGCAGCCAGATGAAACGCCCGGCCCAGCCACCGCCCTCGTCGTCATACACCACATAGACCGCGTCTTTGCGATGACCGAGCTCACCAAACAACGCTTCCAGATCGGCTTTCGCCGGCATCAGCCCCGGCGCCGGTGGCTGGCCGAGCTGGGTGCGTTTCGGGTCGACAAAACGTGCGCCGGGCAAGTGACCTTCGGCATACCGGGCAGGGCTGGTCAGGTCCACCAGAATCAGTTCCGGGGACTCCAGACGCGGCAGCAGGTCGCTCGGCTCGATGACAAGCGGCAAGCCAGAGAAGTCAGACATGTGAGGTCTCCAGAGCACAAAGGGGAGGATTGTAGCGCAGGCTCATTGGCCACGGCTGCTAAAGCTGTGCAGGGCTTTTTCAATGCACTGCGCGGTTTTGCCGAAGGCTTGCACGGTGATGTCGGCGAACGGCCCACCGCCCTGATCGGCAACGACGATCATGATCACCCGGCCGTTGTTGACCAATGAACGCAGGAACAGATGCTCACCACGAAACAGCGTGCGCAGGCTCGCCGGTAACAAGGCAGAAAATTGCGCGTTGTTCTCCGGCGTGATCCGCACCTGCGCCTGTTGAGCGAGCAGACGCTGCAGGACTTTGCTCTGGCTGACGACCAGACTCAGCGCCGCTGCCTCCTTCGGCAAGCCGGCGGTCTGGTGTGCGCGCAGAGTCGAGTGCGTGCGGTCGGCCATCAGAATCATCACCCGGCGCATGCCGCTGGCCAACAGTGCCTCGCGGGCGGCGACGGTCAGGCTCATGGCGTTGGTGAAGCGGCTGGGCTCGGCGAGCAGTTCAGCGCATTGCCGACGCCACTGGCTCAGATCATCCGCATTTGGCGCTGCGGCCGGGAGCATGCCGGCCGGCAACCGGCGAGTGCCCCACGGCCAGATCAGCGAAACCGCCGGGTGCCACAAATCAGGCATCGCATGCTGACGCGCGCTGTTCGCCGCTTGCTGGTGCAACTGTTGCTGCACTTCGTCCATGGAGATCTGCAGATAGAGGCTGGTCAGGTACTGCCAGCGCTTGCTGTGCGGACTGTCCCAGGCCTGTTGCGCCGACAGCGCCAGGCCGTTGGCGAGCAGCACGGTATTCGCCGGCTGGTTGAGCCAGCGGCGTAGCGTCGGGTCTTCGTCGAGGCGATTCTGCTGGCGCAGCGGGTGTTCACTGTCGCGGGCGATGCGCAGCACTTTGACCAGTTCGCGTTGTTCGCTGAGCAGCAATTTGTAGCCTTGCTCGACCCAGATCGGCAGGTGCCAGGCCTGGACCAGTGCCTCGGCAATCCTCAGCAGGCGCACGCCGAACAACTGCTTTTCGACCACACGCGCCGATTCGCCCTTGTGGATCACGCGCAATTCCCACTCTTCGAGTAGTTGCGGGTAGGTCAGTGCCAGTGGCCACAGCGGCGACAAAAACAGCAAGCTGCCCCAGTGGATGTCCTGCCACAGTCGCGCCAGGCGACTGGCAAAAAAACCGTTGGCCTGCTGTGTCGCGTGTTGGCTGATCAACTGCAATTGGCGCAAAGCCTTGGGGATCTGCCGGTGCGGTTCGGCGGGCAGGCGCGCGAGCAATTCTTCGGTGCGCGCAAGGCCCAGGCGATTGATTGCAACCTCGAGATTTTCCGCTGGCGCGGCCATGGTGCCGTGGGTGTGACGATTCGCCTCACGGATGATGCTCAAGGCCAGCGCCGGGCTGTCCTGCATCAGATCGGCAATGTCGCGCAGCGAGCTGCGATTGTCGCGGATCGCCCGGCAGACTTTGTCGTGAGCCTCTTGCGGCACGGGCAGACGGACGCTGTCGAGCAGCTTGACCCACGCCTGGAGGGTGGTCGGTTTTACCGACGCAATGTTCGTTTCATTAGCCATGTCTGGACAAGATCTTCACTGACTGTAGACGCGCCCGGCATGGGCTAAATTGGCTTTTCGCCTGAACTGGCTATAGTCTGGCGCAGTTTTGCCGATAAGTAGAAGAAGAGATTTTTTAACTTCCGAATATGACCTTGAACCCGACTCAGTAAGTACCTTCTACCTATGGCTAAAATTATCGGCATCATCGTCGTATTCGCGAGCGTGCTCGGCGGATACGTGCTCTCCCACGGCAAGATTGCCGCCCTGATCCAGCCTTTCGAGGTGATGATCATCGGCGGTGCGGCCCTCGGCGCATTCCTCCAGGCCAACCCTGGTTATATGACGATGCACGTGCTCAAGAAATCCCTGAGCATGTTCGGTTCGCGCTTCACCCACACCTTCTATCTGGAGGTGCTCGGGCTGATCTACGAGATCCTCAACAAGAGCCGCCGCGAAGGCATGATGGCGATTGAAGGCGACATCGAAGATGCGGCCGCGAGCCCGATTTTCGCCAAGTACCCGGCGGTGCTCAAGGATGAACGCATGACCGCGTTCGTCTGTGATTACCTGCGCATCATGTCCTCCGGCAACATGGCTCCGCACGAACTCGAAGGCCTGTTCGACATGGAGCTGTACAGCCTCAAGGAAGACCTCGAGCACCCATCGCACGCAGTCAACGGCATCGCCGACGGCATGCCCGGTTTCGGTATCGTTGCGGCGGTACTCGGTATCGTGGTGACCATGGCCTCGCTGGGCGAGGGTGACCAGGCGTCGATCGGTCTGCACGTGGGTGCGGCACTGGTCGGGACCTTCTTCGGTATCCTCGCGGCGTACGGTTTCTTCGGTCCGCTGGCGCACTCCCTGGCCCACGATGCCAAGGAAGAACTGAACGTCTACGAAGCCATCAAGGCCTCGCTGGTGGCTTCGGCGTCCGGCATGCCGCCGTCGCTGGCGGTCGAGTTCGGGCGCAAGGTTCTGTACCCGGCGCACCGTCCGAGCTTCGCCGAGCTGGAACAAGCGGTTCGCGGTCGTTAAGAAATGGAAAATAATCAGCCGATCATCGTCAAGCGCGTCAAGCGCATTGCCGCCGGGCACCACGGCGGGGCGTGGAAAATCGCTTTCGCCGACTTCGCCACGGCAATGATGGCGTTCTTTCTGGTGCTGTGGCTGCTGTCCACCGCCACACCGGAACAGAAGATCGCCATCGCCGGTTATTTCAAGGACCCGGTCGGCTTCTCCGAAAGCGGCACGCCGTACATCATCGATCTCGGTGGTACGCCGACCCTGGCGCCGGAGAACACCCTCAACCCGGAAGTGAAGTCACAGCCGCAACCGGACAAGGTTACGGTCGATACCGATCAGGTTGAAGGCATGGCCGAGCAGGTCGAGAAGGAGCGTCTCGAACTGCTGCTGCAAGAATTGCAGAACAAGGTCGACGAGAACCCGCAACTGCAGAAGTTCAAGGATCAGATCCTTTTCGAGATCACGCCGAACGGCTTGCGCATCCAGATCATGGACGCCGAGAACCGGCCGATGTTCGACTCCGGTTCCGCGCGCCTGAAGCCGTACTTCGAAGACATCCTGCTGGCCATGGCCGACACCATCAAAGCGGTGCCGAACAAGATCAGCATCAGCGGCCACACCGACGCCAAGCCGTACATTGGCACTGGCGACTATGGCAACTGGGAACTCTCGGCCAACCGCGCCAATGCCGCGCGTCGGGCACTGGTCGCCGGCAGCTACCCGGATGCGCAGGTCGCGCGAGTGGTCGGTTATGCCTCGTCGGCCCTGTTCGATCGGGAAAACCCGTTCAACCCGGTCAACCGCCGGATCGACATCGTCGTACTGACCAAAAAAGCCCAGGCCGCTATTGAAGGTGCGCAGGGTCCTGAGGCAGCGAAACCGGCGGATCAGGGTCAGAACGGTGCTGCTCCGGCAGCCCCGGTTGATCCGAATGCGTTGCCGGCGGACAAACAGCCAGTGCCGGCCCATGAGCTGCGCGAGCGCTTGAATCTGTTTGACGATGCGGCGCCGAAACCGGCTGAGCCGGGTGGGGCGACGCCAGCGCCTGCGCCGAAGCAGTAAGTGACAAAAAAGCCGACAGTGATGTCGGCTTTTTTGTGGCTGTCGCTTTCATGTCGCGGATTTTTTCGTAGCGCTACGACAATGATCGGGGGCGGGACTGTGAGGGCTCAGAATCCCCGACGAATCCGGTTCTTCAGCTGTTCATGAAACATCTCTGCATCGCGCTTGTACGCGCCTTTCACCGAGTCGCTGAACGAATCCAGGGTGATCGAGCGCTGGTTTGACACCTCCTCACGATACGCATCGATAAAGAAATCCAGATCGCTGGCCGTGCTCAGCTTCGGCCACTTGTCCAGATAGATCGGCAATTGCGCCGGCCCGGTCTTGAACGTACAGATCCGCCGATTGCTGATTGTTGCCTCGCCAATTTCGAATGGCACCCACCACGACAGTGCAGTCTTCTCCGACACTACCGCCAGCAGATGCGTGCACTCGGTGATGTTGCGGGTAATGACCCCGGTGATGTCGTCGGTGGTCTGCGATTCCGGATCCAGCACGTCGAGGTAAGTCCTGATCTTCGCCTGGGTCAGGCGGGTGTTGATGGCGATCGCATGGCTGCGATCCACATGGCGGTAGCTGATGAAAACTGGCATCAGAAATGTCCTTTGAGGGCGAGTTCGCGGTAATAGGCACCGAGTGCCGTCAAGCGGCAGCCGGTCGAGTGAATGGCGGCGTAGTACATGTGCTCGGCATCGACCGGCTCGATCAGGCTGTGGCGGTTGCACTTCTGCAACTGGGCGAAGACCTCGCCGTGCTCAGGCACGAACGCCTTTTCGGTGGGTTCATAGCTGGGGTCGAGCGGCAGGACCGATTCGGCTTCGGCGAACCAGTCCGGCAATTTGCGCAGGATCTCCTTGGGAATCAGTGGCGAGACTTCGCGCAGGGAAATGAACTGCGACACATTGGTCTTGAACACCGGGCGCTGCTCCCAGGCGCCGAGCGCGTTGTCGACGAAGGAATACAGGCTGCCGGGGGTGATCCTGCCGAGAATATTCGCCGCGCCGCCATGCAACGCTTGCAGGAGCAGGCCGGTGAACACGCCATGCTGCGCGCCCTCCAGCGCCGGCTCGGCTTTTTTACACGCCGTGAGGATGGTCATGCCCTCGCCGACCATGCTGCTCTCGCTGCGCAAGGCGCGCACTTCGCCGGCCGCACCGCTTTCGCAGCAGTCGAGGATGATCACTTTGTTTTTGATTCGCGTGGCCTTGTCCGCCCAGTTGAGGATGTCGCTGATGCGGATGCCGTCCTTGGCGTTGCGGTAGTCCTGCGCGATCAACATGCCTTCGTCAGTATCGGCGTCGAAACCACCATGACCGGCGAAATACAGCAGGGCGACGTTGCAGTCACCGGAAAACAACTCGCGAATCTGGTCTTCGAGTTTTTGCCGGCTCAGATAATCCTCGGCGGACGTCAACAGGACATTCTTGAAGTTGGGGTCGCCGTTGGCGTTGGTTTTCAATACCGAGGCCATGGCCATGGCGTCGTTGCAACAGCCGCTCAGCCCGCCGATATGCGTGTAATCGTTGATGCCGATGAACAGTCCCTTGCGCATGGTCACACCGCCGTTTGCAGGCGGATCGCGCCGACGATGCTGGGGGCGTTGCACAAGTGGGCGTAGCGAGACGAATGGCTGATGTATAAAACACAGGTTGGCATGGCTTTCCTCGAAGGTCGCTGTGAGCGAAGGAGGAAAGGAATGTAGGCCGCTGGCGCAGGCCTACAAGCTCTGCGCAGTAAAACAGAAAGGTCCTGCAAGCAGGCGCGCAAAAGCCTACAGACAAGGCTGATGTTTAAGAGGGAGAGGCGTGCGTCAGATGCAGTCCGACAACCGGCAGCCCATCGCGCAGGGCTGCCGGCGTGGCTGTTTAATAGCCGTTTTCAGGCAGGCTGGCGATGATCGAACGGTAACTGTTCATCCGTTGCTGCTGGATGCGGCCATCTTCGAGCGCCTTGAGCAGGGCGCAGCCCGGTTCGCGGTCGTGCTTGCAATCGCGGAAACGGCAAGTGCCGAGGAGATCGTCGAACTCTATGAAACCGGCTTCGACGTCGGCGCGGCTGACGTGGCCCAGACCGAATTCGCGGATGCCCGGGGAGTCGATCAGTTCACCGCCACCGGGGAAATGGAACAGCCGCGCAGTGGTGGTGGTGTGGGTGCCCTGACCGGACAGCTCGGACAACGGCCCGACACGGGTTTCGACTTCCGGCAACAAGCTGTTGACCAGCGACGACTTGCCGACGCCGGACTGGCCGACGAATACGCTGATGCGCCCGTCGAGCTGCTTTTGCAGTTGCTCCATGCCGTCGCCGTGATGCGCCGAGACTTCCAGCACCGGATAACCGAGCGTGCGGTACACCGCCAGCAACGCGTTCAGCGCCGGGGCGTTCTGCTCGTCGATCAGGTCGAATTTGTTCAGCAGCAGAAGCGGACGGATGCCGGCGTGTTCGGCGGCGACCAGGTAGCGGTCGATCAGGTTGGCGTGCGGCTCGGGCAGCGGCGCGAACACGATAACGATCATGTCGACGTTGGCGGCAACCGGCTTGAGCTGGCCACGGCTGTCGGGGCGGCACAGTTCGGTGCTGCGCGGCAGTTGCGCGACGATCACGCCAATGCCTTGGTTGCCGGCGCGCCAGACGACTTTATCGCCGGTGACCAGCGCCGGCAGGTTGGCGCGCAAGTGGCAGCGGAACACTTGACCGGCGAGTTCGCCGTCAACGGCCTCGACTTCGACCTGCACACCGAAGTGGGCGATCACCAGGCCGTGTTGCTCAGGGCCGAGGTCGCCGCCCTCGAGGGCCTCGACCGCCGAGGACTCGCGTTTGGCGGCGCGTGCGGCGCGCTCGCCCTGAATCTTTTCGATGCGCCAGTTTTGACGACGATTGAGTTGGCGTTTGGCCATGGGTGTTCCGTCTGAAGAATGCAGCGATTAGGTAAAACGGCCGCGAGTTTAGCACGCCCGGCCACCGGCCTAGGCTAAACTGCGCAGCATTGCCTAGGAGCCCGAATATGCAAAACCCGCAGAACCTGATCTGGATCGACCTGGAAATGACCGGTCTGGACCCGGACAACGACGTGATCATCGAAATGGCCACCATCGTCACCGACAGTGAGCTGAACACCTTGGCCGAAGGCCCGGTGATTGCCATCCACCACAGCGACGAAGTGCTCGCGCGCATGGACGAGTGGAACACCCGCACCCACGGCAATTCCGGCCTGACCCAGCGGGTGCGTGACAGCCGCATCAGCATGGCCGAAGCCGAGGCTGAAACCATCGCCTTCCTGGAGAAGTGGGTGCCGAAGGGCAAGTCGCCGATCTGCGGCAACAGCATCTGCCAGGACCGTCGCTTCCTTTATACCCACATGAAGGCGCTGGAAAGCTACTTCCACTATCGCAACCTCGACGTCTCGACGCTCAAGGAACTGGCCGCGCGCTGGGCGCCGGACGTGCGCGACAGCTTCAAGAAGGGCAGCACCCACCTGGCACTGGATGACATCCGCGAATCGATTGCCGAGCTGCAGCACTACCGCAAGCACTTCATCAAGTTCTGATGGTTTCGCGAGCCGGCTCGCTCCCACACAGAATGCACCTCATGTGAGAGCGAGCCTGCTCGCGAAAGTCCGCCCTCTTCTGGTGCGGCGCTGAAATGGCTAGACTGCGCGCCTTCCTGCCTGGACTGCCACCATGTTGCTGATGCTCTATCTGATCGCCATCACTGCCGAAGCCATGACTGGCGCGCTGTCCGCCGGACGACGTGGCATGGACTGGTTCGGCGTGGTGCTGATCGCCTGCATCACCGCGCTGGGCGGCGGTTCGGTGCGCGACGTCTTGCTCGGGCACTACCCGCTGACCTGGGTCAAACACCCGGAATATCTGGTGCTGACCTCTGTGGCGGCGATGTTTACCGTGTTCACGGCCCGCTGGATGCGCCATCTGCGTTCGCTGTTTCTGGTGCTCGACGCAGTGGGACTGGTTGCATTCACCTTGATTGGCTGCATGACGGCGCTGGAAATGGGCCACGGCATGCTGGTGGCCTCGGTCAGCGGCGTCATTACCGGAGTGTTCGGCGGAATTCTGCGAGACATCTTCTGCAACGACATTCCGCTGATCTTCCGTCGTGAGCTTTACGCCAGCGTCTCGTTTGCCGCTGCATGGTGCTACATGCTTTGCCTGTATCTGAATGTGCCAGGCGAGCAGGCGATTCTGATTACGCTGTTCGGTGGCTTCCTGCTACGCCTGCTGGCGATCCGTTTTCATTGGGAAATGCCCAAGTTTGTCTATAACGATCAGCCCTGACGCGATCCCTGTACAGGAGCTGCCGAAGGGGGGTTATCCGATTTCGTGTTGTTTCAAAGCCCACTCGACGTGTTCTTTCACCAATTCTGATGGATAGTCCCGGCGCGCCTTCAAGGCTTCCAGCACGGGAATGCTCGACGGTGCGTTACCCAGTCCCACCGCCAGATTCCGCAGCCAGCGCTCATAACCGGCCCGGCGTAGCGGCGAGCCTTCGGTGCTGCTGAGGAACTTTTCTTCATTCCACAAAAACAGCTCGGCCAGTTCGGCGTTATCCAGATTGTGCCGAGGCTTGAAGTCGCTTTCCCCGGTCGGACGGGCGAAACGGTTCCACGGGCAGACGATCTGGCAGTCATCGCAGCCGAATACCCGATTGCCAATCAACGGCCTCAACTCTTCGGGAATCGCGGTTTTCAGCTCAATGGTCAAATAGGAAATGCAGCGCCGAGCGTCCAGCACGTATGGGCCGACGAAGGCGTTGGTCGGACAAATATCGAGGCATGCGGTGCAACGCCCGCAATGTTCGGTGCTGTGCGGTTCGTCCACCGGCAGCGGCAGATCGACGAACAGCTCGCTGAGGAAGAAATAACTTCCAGCCTTGCGATTGAGCACCAGAGTGTTTTTGCCGATCCAGCCCAGCCCGGCCTGTTCGGCGATGGCTTTTTCCAGCACCGGCGCGCTGTCGACGAAGGCGCGGAAACCGAAGGGTCCGATCTGCGCCTGGATCCTGTCGGCCAATTGTTGAACACGTTTACGGATCAATTTGTGGTAATCGCGGCCCAAGGCATAACGCGACACGTAGGCCTTTTCCGGTTCAGCCAGGCGTTTGGTCATTTCGGTATCGCCCGGCAGGTAGTCCATGCGCAGGGAAACCACGCGCAAAGTGCCCGGCACCAGTTCCTCCGGGTGTGAACGTTTGCTGCCATGGGCGCCCATGTAGTCCATGTCGCCGTGATAGCCGGCCTCAAGCCAGCGTTGCAGATGCTGCTCGTGCTCGGCCAGGTCCAGGCCGCTGATGCCGACTTGCTGGAAGCCCAGCTCGCGGCCCCAATCCTTGATCGATTGGGCGAGGGCGGGCAGGTCTGTGGTGATGGCGGACATGAGGCGAGAGAAACCGGAGCTGAGGTGCGTATAATTCTGCCAGACATCGGAGCCCGAAGACGCATGCCGCAGACGAAAGATGAATTACCCGACGCGCTGTATCGCGCCGCGCAGGTGCGCGAGCTCGACGCGCGGCTGATCGCCGCCGGTACGCCGGGCTTCGAATTGATGCAGCGCGCCGCCCGCACCACGTGGCGCGCCGTGGTGCGCAAATGGCCGGGCGCGAACGAGCTGACCGTGCTCGCCGGGCACGGCAACAATGCCGGCGACGGTTATCTGGTGGCCGGGCTGGCGCTGCGGGCCGGTTGGGCGGTGCGCGTGCTCGCCGTCGGCGATCCGCAGCGTTTGCAGGGTGATGCCGCATTGGCCCATGCCGAATCGGTGGCCGCAGGTGTTGTGGTGCAAGGCTGGCAGGCGCAGAACGAGCTGCGCGGTGTCGTCCTCGATGCATTGCTCGGCACTGGCCTGAGCGGCGAAGTGCGTGAGCCGTATGCGTCGGCGATCAAGGCTATCAACGCCTGCGGTTGGCCGGTAGCGGCGGTCGATATTCCTTCCGGGCTGTGCGCCGATACCGGGCGTGAACTGGGTGTCGCGGTACGCGCCGATCTCACGGTGACATTCATTGGTATGAAGGTCGGGCTGTTGACCGGCGATGCGGCAGATCATATCGGTGAGCTGGTCTTCAACGATCTGCAAGCCACTGCCGAAACCTTCACTGACATTCCCGTCTGCGCTCGCCGCTTGAGCGCCGCCAATCTTCCAGCACTTGCGCCGCGTGCGCCGACTTCGCACAAGGGCCGCTTTGGCCATGTGCTGTTGATCGGCGGCGATCATGGTTTCGGCGGAGCGATTCTGCTCAGCACGGAAATGGCCTTGCGCGGCGGAGCGGGCATGGTTTCGCTGGCGACTCGCCCAGAGCATGTGCCGGCGGCGCTGACTCGGGTCCCAGAGGCGATGGCGCTCGGCACTTCGTCAGCCAATCAACTGATGGGGCTGCTGGAAAAGGTTTCAGTGCTGGTGGTCGGGCCGGGCCTCGGTCAGGCCAGTTGGGGGCGCGCCTTGTTGTCGGCCGCCGCCAATGCACCGTTGCCACAGGTGTGGGACGCTGACGCGTTGAACCTGCTGGCCAGCGATTTTGTCCAGTTGCCCAAGGATTGCGTGATTACCCCGCATCCGGGTGAAGCGGCACGCTTGCTTGGCATCAGTACCGCCGAAGTGCAGGCCGATCGCCCGGCCGCTGCATTAGCGTTGAGCAAAAAGTATTCAGCGGTAGTGGTTCTGAAAGGCGCCGGTAGTTTGATCGCCCATCCCGATGCACGTCTGGCCCTGTGTCATCAGGGCCATCCGGCGATGGCCACGGGCGGGTTGGGTGATGTGCTGGCCGGTCTGATCGGCGCATTGCTGGCCCAAGGCATGGACGCATTTGGCGCGGCATGCCTGGCCGTCTGGCTGCACGCCAACGCGGGTATGCAACAAGGCAAATTCGGCCGTGGGCTGGCGGCCAGTGATCTGATTCCAGCCATTCGTCAGTTGTTGGAGGAGCAAGCACCGTGTCTGAAGTAACCCTGTACCTGGCCGATGAACAGGCGATGAGCGACTTTGGCGCACGGATCGCCCGCGTCACCCAGGGTCATGGCCTGATTTTTCTCGAAGGCAACCTGGGCATGGGCAAAACCACCCTGTCGCGGGGCATCATTCGCGGTTTGGGCCATGTCGGCGCGGTAAAAAGTCCGACCTTCACATTGGTCGAGCCCTACGAGATCGGTGACATTCGCGCCTTTCACTTCGACCTGTATCGCCTGGTCGATCCGGAGGAACTGGAGTTTCTCGGCATCCGCGACTACTTCGAAGATGATGCCCTGTGCCTGATCGAGTGGCCCGATAAAGGTGCAGGCTTTTTGCCAAAGCCCGACCTGACCATTACCATTGGCCCGCAAGACAGCGGGCGTTCGCTGAAAATTTTAGCCCAGGGCTCGCGTGGCGAGGCCTGGTGTGCCGCTTTGGCATTGGAATCCAATTAAATGATGGGGTTTGGTATGCGCTTTCGCGCGTTGGTGGCTGCCGCTGGACTGATGTTGATGGCAGTAACCGTCAACGCTGTGGCCGATTCAAAGGTCAACAGCGTGCGCCTGTGGCGGGCGCCGGACAACACGCGACTGGTCTTCGACCTGAGCGGCCCGGTGCAGCACAGCGTGTTCACCCTGACCGCACCGGATCGGCTGGTGATCGACATCAATGGCGCCACCCTCGGCGCGCCGTTGAACGTGCAGACCGCGAACACGCCGATCACTGCGATGCGCTCGGCCCAGCGCACGCCGACCGACCTGCGGGTGGTTATCGACCTGAAAAAAGCCGTCACCCCGAAAAGCTTCTCGCTGGCGCCGAACGCGCAGTACGGCAACCGCCTGGTGGTTGATCTGTTCGACAACCCGGCCGATGCCGCGCCGCCGCCAGCACCGACGCCGTCGGTGGCGACCGTGCCGGCAGTGCCGGTGACCCCGACCGAACCGGCGATCAAGTTGCCGCCAGCCCCGGCCGGCAAGCGTGACATTATCGTCGTGATCGACGCCGGCCACGGTGGTGAAGATCCGGGCGCGTCCGGCTCGCGCGGCCAGCGTGAGAAGGACGTGGTGCTGCAGATCGCTCGCGAATTGCAGCGTCAGGTCAACGGCATGAAAGGCTTCCGCGCCGAGCTGACCCGTACCGGCGACTACTTCATTCCATTGCGCGGGCGTACCGAAATCGCCCGCAAGAAGGGCGCTGACCTGTTCGTCTCGATCCACGCCGACGCCGCGCCGTCCGCAGCCGCGTTCGGTGCGTCGGTGTTCGCTCTGTCCGATCGTGGCGCTACGTCCGAGACCGCCCGTTGGCTGGCCGACAGTGAAAACCGTTCCGACCTGATCGGCGGTGCCGGCAACGTCAGCCTCGACGACAAGGACCGCATGCTCGCCGGTGTGTTGCTCGACCTGTCGATGACCGCGTCGCTGACCTCCAGCCTCAACGTCGGCCAGAAGGTCCTGACCAACATTGGTCGCGTCACGCCGCTGCACAAGCAGCGCGTGGAACAGGCTGGCTTCATGGTGCTGAAGTCGCCGGATATCCCGTCGATCCTGGTAGAAACCGGCTTCATTTCCAACGCCAACGAAGCGAACAAGCTGTCTGCGTCGAGCCACCAGCAGGCGCTGGCCCGTTCGATCAGCAGCGGCGTGCGCCAGTTCTTCCAGCAGAATCCACCACCGGGCACCTACATCGCCTGGCTGCGTGATTCCGGCAAGATTGCTCAAGGCCCGCGCGATCACCGTGTCGGTCCGGGGGAAACCCTCGCAATGATCGGCGTGCGCTATCAGGTTTCGCCGGCCACTCTGCGTGCCGCCAACAACCTGAAAAGCGATGAACTGAAAGTCGGTCAGCACCTGACCATTCCCGGCACCGAACTGGCGTCGAAAGAATGAACCAGGTAATGAACACGGCGCGCATCGAGCTGCTCAGCCCACGGCTGGCGAACCAGATCGCCGCTGGTGAGGTGGTCGAGCGCCCGGCTTCGGTGATCAAGGAACTGCTGGAAAACAGCCTCGACTCCGGCGCCAAGCGTATCGACGTCGATGTCGAGCAAGGCGGCGTCAAGTTGCTGCGCGTGCGCGATGACGGCAGCGGTATTTCTGCCGATGACCTGCCGCTGGCCCTGGCCCGGCACGCCACCAGCAAGATTCGCAACCTCGAAGACCTCGAGCAGGTGATGAGCCTGGGTTTCCGTGGTGAGGCGCTGGCGTCGATCAGCTCCGTGGCGCGTCTGACCCTGACCTCGCGCACCCGCGATGCCGATCAGGCCTGGCAGGTCGAGACTGAAGGCCGGGACATGGCGCCGCGCGTGCAGCCGGCGGCGCATCCGGTCGGCACTTCGGTGGAAGTCCGCGACCTGTTTTTCAACACTCCGGCCCGGCGCAAATTTCTCAAGACTGAAAAAACCGAGTTCGATCACCTCCAGGAAGTGATCAAGCGTCTGGCGCTGGCGCGTTTCGATGTGGCTTTTCATTTGCGCCACAACGGCAAGACCATCCTCAGCCTGCACGAGGCCCACGATGATGCGGCTCGTGCGCGGCGTGTGGCGGCGATCTGTGGTTCGGGGTTCCTCGAACAGGCTCTGCCGATCGAGATCGAACGCAATGGCTTGCACCTGTGGGGCTGGGTCGGTTTGCCGACCTTTAACCGCAGTCAGGCGGACTTGCAGTATTTCTTTGTAAACGGCCGTGCGGTGCGCGACAAACTGGTCGCCCACGCGGTACGTCAGGCTTATCGCGACGTGCTGTTCAACGGTCGGCACCCGACCTTCGCGCTGTTTTTCGAGGTCGATCCGGCAGCGGTAGACGTTAACGTGCACCCGACCAAACACGAAGTGCGTTTCCGTGACGGGCGCATGGTCCACGACTTCCTGTATGGCACGCTGCACCGTGCGCTGGGCGATGTGCGCCCGGAAGATCAACTGGCCGGCTCGGTCACCACGGCGATCGTTCGGCCGAGCGGGATCGAGGCGGGCGAATTCGGCCCACAGGGGGAGATGCGTCTGGCCGCCAATGCGCTGCTGGAGCAGTCGCAGGCGCAACCGGCGTTCAACACGTCATCCGGCGCCAGCGCTGGCGGCGCTTATCAGTATCAATACACGCCGCGTCCGCAATCGACGGTGCCCGCTGCCGAGGCCCAAGCTGCTTACAAAGAGTTCTTCGCGCCACTGCCAGAAGCCAATGCCAGCGCGCTGCCGACCGGTCAGGAAGATATTCCGCCGCTCGGCTATGCACTGGCGCAGCTCAAGGGCATCTATATCTTGTCCGAGAACGCCCATGGCCTGGTGCTGGTGGACATGCATGCCGCCCACGAGCGGATCATGTACGAGCGCCTGAAGATCGCCATGGCCAGCGAAGGTCTCAGCGGCCAGCCGTTGCTGGTGCCGGAGTCGCTGGCGGTCAGTCAGCGCGAGGCCGATTGCGCTGAAGAACATGCGGCGTGGTTTCAGCGTCTCGGTTTCGAATTGCAGCGCCTTGGCCCGGAAACCCTGGCGATCCGGCAGATTCCCGCATTGCTCAAGCAGGCCGAAGCCAATCGACTGGTCGGCGACGTGCTTTCGGATTTGATGGAATACGGCACTAGCGACCGTATCCAGGCGCACCTCAACGAACTGCTCGGCACCATGGCCTGCCACGGCGCGATCCGCGCCAACCGGCGTCTGGCTCTGCCGGAAATGAACGGCCTGCTGCGTGATATGGAAAACACCGAGCGCAGCGGTCAATGCAACCATGGCCGACCGACCTGGACCCAATTGGGCCTGGACGATCTGGACAAACTGTTCCTGCGCGGTCGTTGATGAGCCAGCTTCCACCAGCGATTTTCCTGATGGGCCCGACCGCTGCGGGCAAGACCGACCTGGCCATTGAGCTGACCAAGGTGCTGCCGTGCGAATTGATCAGTGTCGATTCGGCGCTGGTCTATCGCGGCATGGACATCGGCACGGCCAAACCCTCGAAAGAACTGCTCGCCGAATATCCGCACCGTCTGATCGACATTCTCGATCCTGCTGAGGCGTATTCCGCTGCAGATTTCCGCCGCGACGCCCTGCAGGCCATGGCCGAAATCACTGCGCGGGGAAAAATCCCGCTGCTGGTCGGCGGCACGATGCTGTATTACAAGGCTTTGGTCGAAGGTCTGGCGGACATGCCGGCAGCCGATCCCGAGGTCCGTGCGCAGATCGAGGCAGAAGCTGCACGCCTGGGTTGGCAAGCGCTGCACGAGCAGTTGGCGCAGATCGATCCGGTGTCGGCGGCGCGCATTCATCCCAATGATCCGCAGCGCTTGAGTCGGGCACTGGAAGTCTATCGAGTCAGCGGACAGAGCATGACCGCCCTGCGTGAGCAACAATCTGCGCAAAGTACTGAAGCAGCCGCTTCGGGACGCCAACAATTACCCTATACTGTCGCGAACCTGGCCATTGCTCCGGCGAATCGGCAGGTTCTGCACCAGCGAATTGAACAAAGATTCACAAATATGGTGGAACAGGGGTTCATCGACGAGGTCGTAGCCCTGCGTAAAAGAAGTGACCTGCATTCGGGGTTGCCGTCTATACGTGCGGTAGGCTACCGCCAAGTCTGGGATTACCTGGACGGCAAGCTGACATTGGCCCAGATGCAGGAGCGCGGCATCATCGCCACGCGCCAATTGGCCAAACGCCAGTTTACCTGGCTGCGCAGCTGGGACGATTTGCACTGGCTGGACAGTCTTGATTGCGACAATCTGCCACGCGCCTTGAAATACCTTGGGACCATCTCCATATTGAGCTGAGTCCTTGCAATTGCCGTCTATCCTTGGGGGTGTGACGGCCGAAGCCATCTGAATTTATCTGTTTTTATTATTGAATCCTTAAAGGAGTGCGGCACATGTCAAAAGGGCATTCGCTACAAGACCCTTACCTGAACACTTTACGTAAAGAGAAAGTCGGGGTTTCCATCTACCTGGTCAACGGTATCAAGCTGCAAGGGACGATCGAGTCGTTCGACCAGTTCGTGATCCTGCTGAAAAACACCGTAAGCCAGATGGTCTACAAACACGCTATCTCGACCGTCGTGCCGGTTCGTCCAATTCGTCTGCCTAGCGCAACCGAAAACGAACAGGGCGATGCCGATGCAGCGCCGGGTAACGCCTGATAGGAGTCTCCTTTGTTCTTTGAGCGCCACGGTGGTGGTGAACGAGTCATCCTCGTTCACTTGGATGGACAGGACCCTGAGGCGCGCGAAGATCCGCAGGAGTTTCAGGAGTTGGCAAATTCGGCTGGCGCCGAGACCGTTGCGTTTTTTAACGTGCCGCGTCATCGGCCAACCGCCAAATATCTGATCGGCAGCGGCAAGGTCGAGGAACTGCGCGACCTGGTCAAGGCTGAAGAAGCCGATCTGGTGATTTTCAATCACATCCTCACGCCCAGTCAGGAACGCAACCTCGAACGTGTTTTCGAGTGTCGCGTGATCGACCGCACAGGGCTGATTCTCGATATTTTCGCTCAGCGCGCACGTACCCATGAGGGCAAGCTACAGGTCGAACTGGCCCAGCTTGACCACATGAGCACGCGGCTGGTTCGCGGCTGGACTCACCTTGAGCGTCAGGGTGGCGGTATCGGTATGCGCGGTCCGGGTGAAACCCAGCTGGAAACCGACCGCCGTCTGCTGCGGGTCCGCCTGCGCCAGATCAAGGGGCGGCTGGAGAAGGTGCGCAGTCAGCGCGAGCAGTCGCGCCGCGGCCGGTCCCGTGCGGACATTCCTACCGTTTCGCTGGTCGGCTACACCAACGCCGGCAAATCGACACTCTTCAACAACGTGACGAAATCCGACGTGTATGCGGCCGACCAACTGTTCGCCACGCTCGACCCGACCCTGCGCCGGCTGGAGCTTGACGACCTCGGTCCGATCGTCCTGGCCGACACCGTGGGCTTCATTCGTCACCTGCCACACAAGCTGGTCGAGGCATTTCGGTCTACGCTCGAAGAGTCGAGCAATTCCGACCTGTTGTTGCACGTGATCGATGCGGCCGAACCGGATCGCATGTTGCAGATCGAGCAGGTGATGGTGGTGCTGGGCGAGATTGGTGCCCAGGACTTGCCGATCCTCGAGGTCTATAACAAACTCGATTTGCTCGAAGGTGTCGAGCCGCAGATCCAGCGCGATGCCGATGGCAAGCCGCAACGGGTCTGGCTCTCGGCACGTGATGGCAGCGGTCTGGAACTGCTTGAACAGGCCATCGCCGAGTTGCTCGGCAGTGATCTGTTCGTTGGTACCTTGCGCTTGCCGCAACGCTTCGCTCGACTGCGTGCGCAGTTCTTCGAACTCGGTGCGGTGCAGAAAGAAGAATACGATGAAGAAGGTGTCAGCCTGCTGGCCGTTCGTTTGCCCCGGATCGAGCTGAATCGATTGGTAAGCCGCGAAGGATTGCAGCCGATGGAATTCATCGAGCAACACACTTTGCAATAAAAGCCTGACAAAGCGGTTGTGCCGCAACGGCAGGCATTCTGTAGCATTGGTCGGCGCGCCGTGGGTGCGTCTTTGCTTTATCAGATGGAGAGCGCTATGGCTTGGAATGAGCCGGGTGGCAACTCGAATAATCAGGATCCCTGGGGTGGCAAGCGCCGCAATAACGGCGACCGCAAGGGACCACCGGATCTCGACGAGGCCTTCCGAAAGCTGCAGGAAAGCCTGAACGGGTTGTTCGGTGGTGGTAAGAAACGCGGTGATGACGGCGGCGGGTCGGGGCGCAGCAGTGGCGGCTTCGGCGGTCTGCTCGGCATCGGCCTGGTGGTGCTGGCGGCCGTCTGGCTGTACAGCGCGGTCTATGTTGTGGATGAGCAGGAGCAAGCCGTGGTGCTGCGCTTCGGCAAGTACTACGAGACAGTCGGCCCGGGCCTGAACATCTACTTCCCGCCGATCGACAAGAAGTACATGGAGAACGTGACGCGTGAGCGTGCGTACACCAAGCAGGGCCAGATGCTGACTGAAGACGAGAACATCGTCGAAGTGCCGCTGACCGTGCAGTACAAGATCAGCAACCTGCAGGACTTCGTACTGAACGTTGATCAGCCGGAAATCAGCCTGCAACACGCGACCGAAAGTGCGCTGCGTCATGTGGTCGGTTCCACCGCCATGGACCAGGTGCTGACCGAAGGTCGTGAATTGATGGCCAGCGAAATCAAGGAGCGTCTGCAACGTTTCCTCGATACCTATCGCACCGGTATCACCGTCACCCAGGTCAACGTACAGAGCGCAGCGGCACCGCGTGAAGTACAGGAAGCCTTCGATGACGTGATCCGCGCCCGTGAAGACGAGCAGCGTTCGCGCAACCAGGCCGAGACCTACGCCAATGGCGTGGTGCCGGAAGCCCGTGGTCAGGCCCAGCGCATCATCGAAGATGCCAACGGTTACCGCGACGAGACCATCTCGCGCGCCAAGGGTGAGGCCGATCGCTTCACCAAGCTGGTCGCCGAGTATCGCAAGGCACCTGAAGTCACCCGCGAGCGTCTGTACCTGGACACCATGCAGGAAGTCTTCAGCAACACCAGCAAGGTTCTCGTGACCGGCAACAAGAACGGCCAGAGCAATCTGCTCTACCTGCCGTTGGATAAAATGATCCAGAACAGTTCGGGTAATGCACCGGTGACCGGTTCGGCCGCCAGCAACAACACGGACGTCACGCCGCATGTCACTGACGTGCCGCAGACGCGTACTAGGGAGACCCGCTGATGAGCAATAAATCGCTGATCGCCCTGATCGTTGGCGTCGTTGTGGTACTGGTGGGCTGGAATTGCTTCTACATCGTCGCTCAGACCGAGCGCGCGGTGCTGCTGCAATTCGGTCGTGTGGTTCAGGCCGATGTCCAGCCGGGTTTGCATGTGAAAGTGCCTTACGTCAACCAGGTGCGCAAATTCGATGCGCGTCTGTTGACGCTGGATGCACCGACGCAGCGCTTCCTGACCCTGGAAAAGAAAGCCGTGATGGTCGATGCCTACGCCAAGTGGCGGGTGAAAGATGCCGAGCGCTTCTACACCGCGACTTCGGGTCTGAAGCAGATCGCCGACGAGCGTCTGTCCCGTCGTCTGGAATCCGGTCTGCGTGACCAGTTCGGCAAGCGCACCCTGCACGAAGTGGTGTCGGGTGAACGTGATGCGCTGATGGCTGACATCACTGCATCGCTGAACAAGATGGCGGAAAAAGAGCTGGGTATCGAAGTGGTCGATGTCCGGGTCAAGGCCATCGATCTGCCGAAAGAAGTGAACCGCAGTGTGTTCGAGCGTATGAGCACCGAGCGTGAGCGTGAAGCTCGCGAGCACCGCGCCAAGGGTAACGAGCTGGCCGAAGGCATCCGTGCCGATGCCGACCGTCAACGCCGCGTGCTGCTGGCCGAAGCCTATCGTGAATCCGAAGAGGTTCGCGGTGACGGTGACGCCCAGGCTGCTGCGATCTACTCCAAGGCCTACGGTCAGGATCAGGAGTTCTACGGTTTCTACCGTAGCCTGCGTGCCTACCGTGAAAGCTTCGCGAATAAATCCGACGTCCTGGTCCTCGACCCAAGCAGCGACTTCTTCCGTTACCTGGAAAAAGCCAAACCTTGATACGACGTTGACCTGAATCATTCCGCCCGGCGGCTAAAACCTCGGGCGGGGTGATCCTTTCGGAAAACGTGTGTATGATGCGGCAGCCGGGAAATTCCCGGCTTTTTTGCGTCTGCACGTTTGATTGCTGTTTTTGTTGCAGGCATCGGGTTTGAACGGCCCGAGCGTTTTTCGAGGAAAGTGATGGGCGAAGCCGCCAGCCGGCCTTTCGCTGCGTCGTTCATGCGCGTGCGTTTTGAACGCCTCGGTCATTTTCTGCTTCACTCAAGGCTCGCCCTCGTGCTGGCCGCCCGGATCAAAGGGGAATGGCGTAATGGCAACGGTAGACCGCTGGCTGCTGCCAGATGGCATCGAAGAAGTACTGCCACCGGAGGCTGCGCGCATTGAAGTTGCGCGTCGCCAGGTGTTGGATCTGTTCCAGAGCTGGGGTTACGAGTTTGTCGTGACTCCCCATATCGAGTACCTGGAATCCCTGCTGACCGGCGCGGGCCAGGACCTGGATCTGCGTACCTTCAAGGTCATCGACCCGCAATCGGGCCGGCAGATGGGGTTCCGTGCCGATATCACGCCGCAGGTTGCGCGCATCGACGCACACACCCTGCGTCGCGAAGGCCCGAGTCGTCTGTGCTACGCCGGCAGTGTTCTGCACGCCCAGCCGCGTGCATTGTCGTCCTCGCGCAGTCCGATCCAGCTGGGCGCCGAGCTGTACGGCGATGCCAGCCCGAGCAGCGACGTCGAAGTCATCAGTCTGATGCTGGCCATGCTGCAGCTGGCCGATGTGCCGGATGTGCACATGGACCTCGGGCATGTCGGCATCTACCGTGGTCTGGCCCGTGCCGCCGGTCTGTCCGGTGAAGTCGAGCAACAGTTGTTCGATGCCCTGCAGCGCAAGGCCATCGATGAAGTAATTACTTTGACCGAAGGCCTGCCGGCTGATCTGTCCGGCATGCTGCGCGCACTGGTTGATCTGTGCGGCGGCCGTGAAGTGTTGAGCGCTGCCCGCGAGCGACTGGCCAATGCGCCGGCGCCGGTTCTGGCGGCGCTGGAAGATCTGCTGGCGATTGCCGAGCGTCTTTCCGTGCGTTTCCCGCAGTTGCCGCTGTATTTCGATCTCGGCGAGCTGCGCGGCTACCACTACCACACCGGTGTGGTGTTCGCGGTGTTCGTGCCCGGCGTTGGCCAGTCCATCGCTCAGGGTGGTCGTTACGACGACATCGGCGCCGATTTCGGTCGCGCCCGTCCGGCGACTGGTTTCTCTACCGATTTGAAAACCCTGGTGACCCTGGGGCGTGCTGAGATCGAGCTACCGTCTGGCGGTATCTGGATGCCTGACAGTACGGATGCGGCACTCTGGCAGCAGGTTTGCCAGTTGCGCAGTGAGGGTCAGCGTGTCGTTCAGGCCTTGCCTGGACAACCTTTGGCCGCCGCCCGTGATGCGGACTGCGACCGGCAATTGATTCAGCAGAACGGGCTTTGGCAAGTATCGCCACTGGCTTCTTGAGTTTTCCTGCCGGCCTTCGCCGGCACCAAGTTTGCGCGAATGAGGACAAGTGTTATGGGTAAGAATGTCGTAGTCCTGGGCACCCAGTGGGGTGATGAGGGCAAAGGCAAGATCGTTGATCTGCTGACCGAACATGCTGCCGCCGTAGTGCGCTACCAGGGTGGCCACAACGCGGGTCACACACTGGTGATCGACGGCGAGAAAACCGTCTTGCACCTGATTCCGTCGGGCGTGCTGCGCGAAGGCGTGCAATGCCTGATCGGCAACGGCGTGGTGGTTGCACCTGACGCCCTGCTGCGCGAGATCACCAAGCTGGAAGAGAAAGGCGTACCGGTGCGCGAGCGCCTGCGTATCAGCCCGTCCTGCCCGCTGATCCTGTCCTTCCACGTTGCGCTGGACCAGGCCCGTGAAAAGGCCCGTGGCGAGCTGAAGATCGGTACTACCGGTCGCGGCATCGGCCCGGCTTACGAAGACAAGGTTGCCCGTCGTGGCCTGCGTGTCGGCGACCTGCTGAACATGCCGCGCTTCGAAGACAAACTGCGTGAACTGGTGGATTACCACAACTTCATGCTGGTCGGTTACTACAAAGAGCCAGCCATCGAATTCGAAAAGACCCTGGCCGAGTGCAAGGAATACGCTGAGCTGCTCAAGCCGCTGATGCTCGACGTGACTGCCGAGTTGCACGACCTGCGTTGCGCCGGCAAAGACATCATGTTCGAAGGCGCGCAAGGTTCGTTGCTGGACATCGACCACGGCACCTACCCGTACGTGACCAGCTCCAACACCACCGCTGGTGGTGTGGCGACCGGTTCGGGCGTTGGCCCGATGTTCCTCGATTACATCCTGGGCATCACCAAGGCCTACACCACGCGCGTGGGTTCCGGCCCGTTCCCGACCGAGCTGTTTGACGAAGTCGGCGCCCACCTGGCCAAACAGGGTCACGAGTTCGGCGCTACTACCGGCCGTGCCCGTCGTTGCGGCTGGTTCGACGCCGTCATCCTGCGTCGCGCTATCGATGTGAACAGCATCTCGGGTATCTGCCTGACCAAGCTGGACGTACTCGACGGTCTGGAAACCATCAACATCTGCGTCGGCTACAAAGACGCGCAGGGCAATGCCGTTGCTCCGACTGATGCTGATAGCTACGTCGGCCTGCAGCCGGTGTACGAAGAAGTGCCGGGCTGGAGCGAATCGACCGTGGGTGCCAAGACCCTGGAAGAGCTGCCGGCGAATGCTCGTGCCTACATCAAGCGCGTTGAAGAATTGATCGGTGCGCCGATCGACATTATTTCGACGGGCCCGGACCGCAACGAAACCATCGTTCTGCGTCATCCGTTTGCCTGATAAGTCGTTGATGTAAAAAACAAAGGCCCCTTAATCGGGGCCTTTGTCGTTTATGCCTGTTGGACGGCATGACCTTTGCTGTGAATCTGTCTACAAGAGTGCCATCAAATTAATGGCGTCAGAAGTAGAGGGATTTAAAGTGTCAGCCGTTCTCTCACTGTTACAAAGCCGTTTGTTGCGGCCGGTGTTCGTTACCCTTGGTATCGCCCTTTTGGTGCAGGTGTTGGTGGCGGTTGCCCTGACGCGGAGCACGGTCACGGCGCTGGAAGCCGATCTGGCTGTGCGCCTGGGTGCCGACAGCCAGAAGCTCTCCGGTGAACTGGAGCAGGCCGGACGTGAAGTCACTTCCAGTCTGGATGCGCTTTCCGCTAGCACTCGTCAGCGCCTGACGACCGGCCTTTCTGCGCGCCTTAAGGATGAGCAGGCGCAATTGCGCGCCACGCTGGAAAAGGATCTCAAAGATTCCGCCAACGACATGGCGCAGTTGCTTGCCTCGGTAGCGCCGCGTGCCATGTGGGACAGCGACGTGCCGACGCTCTCGGAGTTCGCTCGTCGCGCCCAGCGCAATCCCAATGTGCTGTTCGTGGTGTATGACGACGCCACTGGCCAGCATCTGACCCGTTATCTCAACCGTGAAAACCCGATCAACAAGGCCTTGCTGGAAAAAGGTCAGGGCGAGCGTGCGCTGGACAAGGTGCTGGATGCGGCGAAAAACGATCCTTCGGTTTACTACCTTGAAGCCTCGATCAATCCTAACGGCGTGGAAATCGGCAAGGTGCTGATGGGCGTGTCAACGGCCTCGGTGGAAACCGATCTGGCCGAGCTCGACAAGCGCTTTCTGGCGCTGATTGCCAGCAGCGATCAACTGGTCGGCGACAGCCTCAAAGGCGCGGCGGCGGACAGTGCCAAAGCGATGCAGGCGCGTCTGCAATCGGCGCAGGGCACCGCTGGCGAGATGAAAGCCAACACCGCACAAACCGTCCAAGAGGCGGCTGCGACACTGCGCTGGCGCATCGGCCTCGGCTTGGCGCTGGTCGGTTGCGGCGTGCTGCTGTTGCTGGCTGTGGTGCTCGGTCATCGGGTGGTCAATCGCCTGAAAATGCTCAATGCGGCGATGGACGATCTGGCAGCGGGCGAGGGCGATCTGACCAAGCGTGTGCAGATCAACAGCAAGGATGAAATCGGCGACATGGCCTCGGCGGTCAATCGCTTCGTCGACAAGTTGCAGCCGATCGTGCGCGAGGCGGGCGATGTCGCTCAGCGCACTGGCGTGGAAATTGGCGCGATGACTTTGCGCAATGCCGGCGCCGATGCGGCCGCCGGGATGCAGCGTGATGAGGTCGCAGAAAGCCTGCGTGCGCTCTCGCAAATGGCTGACGAAGCTCAATCGGAAAGTCATGCCATGCAAGCGGCACTCAAACAAGTCGTGGAAATCCGGCAGGCCACCGATGAAAACACGCGTACTTCAGCCAAGGTTGGCGGGCTGATCGAAGCGCTGGCCGGGCAGGTCGATACCGGAGCGAAAGTCATCGAGCGACTGGCGCAGCAGAGCGAACAGATTGAGGTGGTGCTGACGGTGATTCACGGCATCGCCGAACAAACCAACCTGCTGGCATTGAACGCAGCGATCGAGGCGGCGCGGGCCGGTGAGACCGGGCGCGGATTCGCCGTGGTCGCGGATGAAGTGCGTGCCCTGGCAAGCAAAACGCAAAGCTCCACCGGCGATATTCAGGCGCACATTGTTGCGCTGCAACAGGGCGCACGTGAGGCGGTCGAAGCGATTGGTCAGGCCGGACGGCAGGCCAGCGAAGGTTTGCTAGTGTTGCGCGACAGTGCGCGGTTGCAGCAGTCGGTGCAGGCTTCGGTTGAGCAGGTGCACGCGGCGATCGGTCTGGCCACGCAAGCAGCAGCGCATCAGGCGCAGGGCGCGCAGGCGGTGCGTGGGCGGGTCGAGACGATTCATGCGCAGGCCGAGAAAGCGGCTCAGGCGGTGGTGGAGACCACGGCCAGTGGCAAGGTGCTGGATGGTCTGGCTGCGCAATTGAAAGCCAGCCTGGGGCAGTTCCGGGCTTGATGTTATCCGGGCTGGCCTCTTCGCGAGCAGGCTCGCTCCCACATGGAAAACCCGATTCAATGTGGGAGCGAGCCTGCTCGCGAAAACGGTATCAGCGGCTCAGATACATCCGTGTCGTCAGCAGATAAACCGGCAAACCCGAGACCACGATCAACAACGCCGCATAAGGTGCCGCTGCCGCAAACTCGACATTCGCCGTGTGCGCCCAGACCTCGGTCGCCAATGTATTCAGTCCAGTCGGGCTGAGCAGCAACGTCGCCGTCAATTCCTTCATCGCATCGAGAAACACCAGCGCAAACGCCGCGCCCAATGCCGGGAAAATGATCGGCAAGGTCACCCGGCAAAACGCCGTGAACGACGATGCGCCCAAGGTCCGCGCCGCTTCTTCCAACTGCGGCGCAGCCTTGTTCAGCGCGGTACGGATCGGCGCTTGCGCCAGTGGCAGAAACAGCAGCGCATAGGCGATCAGCAGCAAGCCCGACGTCTGATACAGCGCCGGCACGTAATGCAGGGCGAAATACACCAGCGTCAACGCAATCACCAGCCCCGGTAGCGCGTGCAGTAGATAAGGCAAGCGTTCGGCCCAGATTGCCAACCGGCCCTTATAGCGCACCACCAGTAGCCCGACCGGCACTGCCAAAACCAGGCACAACGCCGCGCCGCCCAACGACAATGCCAGCGATGACAGCAGCGCCTCGCTGATCGCCGCGATCGGAAAGGCTGCTGATGAGCCGACCGCCAGCCAATAAGCCAACATCCCCAGTGGGATGCCGCTACCAATAATCGCCAGCAACAGGCAATACAACTGACCAAACGCCGCCCACGGTCCAAGCTTTACCTGTTCAGCCTGTCGCGCCGCGCCCTGGCCGGTGCGCACATGCCGGCCCTTGCCGCGCACGCGCAACTCCAGCCACAACAACAGCAGGCACAGCGCCAGCAACACCGCCGAAAGCATCGCGGCATTGGCGTTGCTGAATTCCAATTCGAATTGCTGGTAAATCGCCGTGGTGAAGGTCTGCAGGCCGATGATCGACAGCGCACCAAACTCCACCAGCATGTGCAGGGCAATCAGCAGCGAACCGGCCAACAGCGAGGGCCACAGCAGTGGCAGGGTGACGCGGAAAAATACGCCCCAGCGATTCTGTCCCAGTGTGCGGGCGGATTCTTCGAGGGACGGATCGAGATTGCGCAGGGTGGCAGCAACCGGCAGGAAGATCAGCGGATACTTCGACAGGCTCATCACCAGAATCGCCCCGCCGAGGCCTTCGAATTGCGCACTCAGCGACACCCAGGTAAAGCTGCTGACAAACGCCGGCACCGCAAACGGCAGGCACAGGATTACGCCCCACAGGCGTCGACCCGGCAGGTTACTGCGTTCCAGCAACCACGCCAGCGACAGGCCGATCACGCCACAGGTGATCGTCACGCCGACCATCAGTGCCAAGGTGTTGCGCAGCAGGCCAAACACATACGGGCGCCACAACAGGTGCAGCGCCTCGGCCCATCCCGCCTGCCAGGCTTTCACCCCGACATAGGCCAGTGGCAGCAAGCTCATGACCACCAGTAGCAATACCGGCAGCACCAGCCAGATCGACGGACGTTTGCGCCTTGGTACATAACCCCCGCGCGCGGCGGGGGCCGATAACGATGCTGCCATCAGTTCAGGCCAACTTCGCGTTCCAGTTCCAGCGCTTCTTCAGCATTGCCCAGATCCGCCGGAGTGACATTCGGCGCTTCCAGTTCGCTGAACGGCTTGAGGCCACGATCCGATTCCATGCCTTTGTGCAGCGGGTATTCGGCGGTGGTCTGAGTGATCACGCGCTGACCTTCTTCGCTGGCCATGAAGGCGAGGAATTGCTGGGCTTCTTTTGGATGTTTGCTGGATTTGAGCACGGCAGCGCTGGATACGGTGATCAGGCCGCCAGCGTCGCCGCCGGTGAAATAATGCAACTTGGAGTCGAGCTTGCCTTTCTCGCGCTGCAGGGCAAACCAGTAGTAATTGTTCACCAGCACCGTGGCGACTTCGCCGTTCTCCACGGCTTTGAGGGCGACCATGTTGTTGCTGTAGGTCTTGCCGAACGCGCGCAGACCGGTGAGCCATTCTTCGGCAGCGTCACGACCGTGCAGTTTGATGATCGCTACGGCCTGTTCCTGGAAGGCGCCGCTGGTCGGGACAAAACCGACTTTGCCTTGCCATTGCGGCTCGGAGAATTCCATCACCGATTTCGGCAGATCTTTTTCGTCGATCAGTTTGGGGTTGAACGCGACCACGCGTACGCGCGCGGTAACGCCGATCCACGTGCCATTGGCGGCGACGTATTTTTCCGGCAGAACCGCCAGCGTGGCGTCATCGGCCTTGGCCAGCAGGCCCTGTTCGCCGAGGTTGTTCAGCGGCGGCGACTCTTCGGTGTAGATCACGTCGGCGGGGGAGCGATCGCCTTCTTCGATGATCTGGCTGGCGAGCTGGTTGCTGCTGCCTTTGCGCACGTTGACGTGGATGCCGGTCTTGGCTTCAAAGGCCTTGGCAATCGCGTCGCCGACTTCCTTGTGCTGGCCGTTGTAGAGAGTCAGGGAAACCGCATCGGCAGCCTGGGTGAGGGGAGTGGCGAGCGCCAGGCCGAGGAGGGTGAAGGTCAGGCCTCGGCGCAGGGTATTTCGAAACGTCATTCGCAGGGTTCCTCACTGTCGCATTGCAAAAACTTGCAACAATGATAAACGATATTGTTTCTCAAGTGCGCCTTATGGGGCGACTGGTGATTGTGTAGGAGCTGCCGAAGGCTCGGGCCGCGTTTGGACGATCTTTTGATCTGCCTCCTGCAAGTTACGGGGAAAAGCAAGATCAAGAGATCGCAGCCTCGTTGCACTCGTCAGCTCCTACACGCTCCTAGAAGACCTGTGAGAATTCAGGAAGCCAGAAACGCAAAAACCCGCTTTCGCGGGTTTTTGTGAAATCCAAGGCCTGAACCTTGAATTTGAATTGGTGCCCAGAAGAAGACTCGAACTTCCACGACCGTAAGGTCACCAGCACCTGAAGCTGGCGTGTCTACCAATTTCACCATCTGGGCAATCATCGCAAGCGTTGCCGCTGTTGATGTGGCGCACTATACGGAGGCCTTTTTGATCTGTAAACCCCTGATTTGGTTTTAATAAATCAGTGTGAACAAAAGCTTTCCCGCAAATGCAAAAAACCCGCTTTCGCGGGTTTTGTGTGAGTCTTGAAACTGATCTAGTCTCAAACTCGAAATTGGTGCCCAGGAGAAGACTCGAACTTCCACGACCGTAAGGTCACCAGCACCTGAAGCTGGCGTGTCTACCAATTTCACCACCTGGGCATCATCGAAAGCGCTTGTGCGTCGTCGATGGCGCGCACTATACGGAGCGCCTTTTTAACTGTAAACCCCTGCCGCAGAAAAAACTGAATTTTTTTACCAGCGGCGTTCAAAACGGTATCAGAGCGTCGATACAGGGCCATGCAAAGCCTTATAGAAGCGGAAATTTCCCGTTTCCCGGCGCCTATGCCAAACTAACCCGCATATAGACAAGGTGAAAACTCTCTAATGGCCGATTGGCAGTCCCTCGATCCCGAGGCCGCTCGTGAAGCGGAAAAATACGAAAACCCTATTCCCAGCCGCGAACTGATCCTGGCGCACCTCGCCGATCGGGGTTCGCCTGCTGCCCGCGAGCAACTGGTCGAAGAGTTTGGTCTGACCACAGAAGACCAGATCGAGGCCCTGCGCCGCCGCTTGCGCGCCATGGAGCGCGACGCTCAACTGATCTACACCCGCCGTGGCACTTACGCGCCGGTGGACAAGCTCGACCTGATCCTCGGCCGCATCAGCGGTCACCGCGACGGCTTCGGCTTCCTGGTGCCGGACGACGGCAGCGATGACCTGTTCATGAGCCCGGCGCAAATGCGTCTGGTGTTCGACGGCGACCGCGCGCTGGCACGAGTGTCCGGTCTCGACCGTCGTGGTCGCCGCGAAGGCGTGATCGTCGAAGTGGTCTCCCGCGCTCACGAAACCATCGTTGGCCGCTACTTCGAAGAAGGCGGTATCGGTTTCGTCGTTGCCGACAATCCGAAGATCCAGCAGGAAGTGCTGGTCACGCCGGGCCGCAACGCCAATGCGCAGATCGGGCAGTTCGTCGAGGTGAAAATCACTCATTGGCCGACGCCGCGCTTTCAGCCGCAAGGCGATGTGGTCGAAGTGGTCGGCAACTACATGGCACCGGGCATGGAAATCGATGTTGCCCTGCGCACGTATGATATTCCGCACGTCTGGCCTGACGCGGTTGTGAAAGAAGCAGCCAAGCTCAAGCCGGAAGTTGAAGAAAAAGACAAAGAGAAGCGCATCGACCTGCGCCATCTGCCGTTCGTTACCATCGACGGCGAAGATGCCCGCGACTTCGACGACGCGGTCTACTGTGAAGCCAAGCCGGGCAAGCTGCGTCTGTTCTCCGGTGGCTGGAAGCTTTACGTGGCGATTGCCGACGTTTCCAGCTACGTGAAGATCGGTTCGGCGCTGGATAACGAAGCTCAGGTTCGCGGCAACTCGGTGTACTTCCCCGAACGCGTGATTCCGATGCTGCCGGAGCAACTGTCCAACGGCCTGTGCTCGCTGAACCCGCAAGTCGATCGTCTGGCCATGGTTTGCGAGATGACCATCTCCAAGTCCGGCGAAATGACCGACTACTGCTTCTATGAGGCGGTGATCCATTCCCACGCCCGTCTGACCTACAACAAGATCAGCGCGATGCTGGAAACGCCGAAGGCTACCGAAGCGCGCAAATTGCGCGGCGAGTACACCGACGTCGTGCCGCACCTCAAGCAGCTCTACGCTTTGTACAAAGTATTGCTGGCTGCCCGTCATGTGCGTGGCGCGATCGATTTCGAAACCCAGGAAACCCGGATCATCTTCGGTTCCGAGCGCAAAATTGCCGAAATCCGTCCGACTGTGCGCAACGATGCGCACAAGCTGATCGAGGAATGCATGCTGGCGGCCAACGTGGCCACTGCCGAATTCCTCAAGAAGCACGAAATTCCTGCGCTGTATCGCGTTCACGCTGGTCCGCCGCCAGAGCGTCTGGAAAAACTGCGCGCATTCCTTGGTGAGCTCGGCCTGTCCCTGCACAAAGGCAAGGATGGTCCGTCGCCGAAGGATTATCAGGCTCTGCTCGCGAGCATCAAGGATCGTCCGGATTTCCACCTGATCCAGACCGTCATGCTGCGTTCGTTGAGTCAGGCGGTGTACAGCGCTGAAAATGACGGCCACTTCGGCCTGAATTACGAAGCCTATACCCACTTCACCTCGCCGATCCGTCGTTACCCGGACCTGCTCACGCACCGCGCGATCCGCAGCGTGATCCATTCCAAACAAGACACCCCGCACGTTCGTCGTGCCGGTGCGATGACCATTCCGAAGGCGCGCATTTATCCGTACGACGAAGCGGCGCTGGAGCAGCTCGGCGAGCAGTGCTCGATGAGCGAGCGCCGTGCCGACGAAGCGACCCGCGACGTGGTGAACTGGCTCAAGTGCGAGTTCATGAAGGATCGCGTCGGCGAGTCGTTCCCGGGCGTGATCACCGCTGTGACCGGGTTCGGTCTGTTCGTCGAGCTGACCGATATCTACGTTGAAGGCCTGGTGCACGTGACCGCGCTACCGGGCGATTACTACCACTTCGACCCTGTGCATCACCGTCTTGCGGGTGAGCGCACTGGTCGCAGCTTCCGGCTTGGTGACACCGTTGAAGTACGGGTCATGCGTGTCGACCTCGACGAACGCAAGATCGACTTCGAGATGGCGGAAAAAACCATCAGCGCGCCGATCGGTCGCAAGAAACGTGGCGCCGAAACCGCTGCGCCTGCTGCCAAGGAAGCGCAAGAAAAGGCTCCAGCGAAAACCGCCAGCCGTCGTCCAGCCAAGGAAAAGGTTGCCGAAGCCTATCGCCCGAGCGACGCCGTGGCGAAAAACGCCGAGCTGCGCAAAAGCCGTGAATTGAAGAAGGCCTTGCTGGCCGATGCGAAAAACGGTGGTAAAGCGGCGTCCGGGGGAAAGACCGGGCGGTCGGCGCCTGACAGGGCGACCGACGGCAAGCCAGCCAAACCGAGCAAACACCGTAAGGGCCCGCCAAAAGCGGGTTCCGCTCCAGCCAAGAGTGGCGGGGCGCGTAAACCGAAGGCGAAGTCATGAGTCAGTTGGAAAAAATCTACGGCGTTCACGCGGTAGAAGCGTTGCTGCGTCATCACCCCAAGCGCGTCAAGCAGATCTGGCTGGCGGAAAGCCGCAACGATCCGCGCGTGCAGACGCTGGTCGAACTGGCCAATGAAAACCGTGTTCAGGTCGGCCAGGCCGAGCGCCGCGAAATGGACGCCTGGGTTGAAGGCGTGCATCAGGGCGTAGTCGCTGAAGTCAGCCCGAGCCAGGTCTGGGGCGAGGCGATGCTCGACGAGCTGCTCGATCGCACCGAAGGCGCGCCGTTGCTGCTGGTGCTCGATGGCGTGACCGATCCGCACAACCTCGGCGCCTGCCTGCGTTCGGCCGATGCAGCCGGTGCGCTGGCGGTGATCGTGCCGAAGGACAAGTCGGCCACGCTGACTCCGGTGGTGCGTAAAGTCGCCTGCGGCGCGGCGGAAGTGATTCCGCTGGTGGCCGTGACCAACCTGGCGCGCACTCTGGAAAAACTCCAGCAGCGCGGCCTCTGGGTCGTCGGCACGGCCGGCGAAGCCGAAGTCAGCATTTATGACCAGGACCTGACCGGCCCGACCATCCTGATCATGGGCGCCGAAGGCAAAGGCATGCGTCGCCTGACCCGCGAGCATTGCGACTATCTGGTGAACCTGCCGATGGCCGGTAGCGTCAGCAGCCTCAACGTCTCGGTCGCCACTGGCGTGTGCCTGTTCGAAGCCCAACGCCAGCGCGGTGCGAAGGCCAAGGCTGCCGCGAAGAAATAAGCTTCACGCAATCAACTGTGGGAGCGAGCCTGCTCGCGAAGAGGAGTGTCAGTCGACGTCATTGTTGCCTGACAGGCCGCATTCGCGAGCAGGCTCGCTCCCACATTCGCTTACGGTGTCTGGAAGATCGGTGGTTGTTCAAATAATCACCAATTGCCTTGCGCCCCCGCAGTCCCTTCTCTACAATTGCGCCCCTTGCTGTGACGGCAGGCACGCATGTGCCCCGCGCCAGCAAGTCCATAAGTGTCATTCACTCCTTGTCTGACCGTTTTTGAGCGGCAGGCTACAACCCGTAAGGAGCATTCATGCGTCATTACGAAATCATCTTTCTGGTCCACCCGGATCAGAGCGAGCAAGTCGGCGGCATGGTTGAGCGTTACACCAAGCTGATCGAAGAAGACGGCGGCAAAATCCACCGTCTGGAAGACTGGGGCCGTCGTCAACTGGCCTACGCAATCAACAATGTTCACAAGGCTCACTACGTGATGCTGAACGTTGAGTGCACTGGCAAGGCCCTGGCCGAGCTGGAAGACAACTTCCGCTACAACGATGCAGTGATCCGTAACCTGGTCATCCGTCGCGACGAAGCCGTTACCGGCCAGTCCGAGATGCTCAAGGCTGAAGAAAACCGCAGTGAGCGCCGTGAGCGTCGCGACCGTCCTGAGCACGAAGGCGCCGAAGGCACCGACAGTGATGACAGCGACAACAGCGATAACGCTGACGAGTAATCCACGGACCTTATTAAGGAGCCTATCAAATGGCACGTTTCTTCCGTCGTCGTAAATTCTGCCGCTTCACCGCTGAAGACGTGAAAGAGATCGACTACAAAGATCTCAACACTCTGAAAGCCTACGTATCCGAGACCGGCAAAATCGTTCCAAGCCGCATCACCGGTACCAAAGCTCGTTATCAGCGTCAGCTGGCCACCGCTATCAAGCGCGCCCGCTTCCTGGCCCTGCTGGCCTACACCGACAGCCACGGCCGCTGAGACCGGGCAGTCGACAAGTAGCAAAGGATTGAATGCATGCGCGCCTTAGCTGAGTTCATCATGCGAGGCCGAATGCAGGCCACTCTCGTGGTGGCCGGATGTGCAACATTGCCGTTGTTGTATTGGTTGGGTGCTGCCGCCGGGAGCCTTGTGCTGCTGCGGCGCGGATTGACGGACGCCCTTGGCGTTCTGTCGCTGGGACTGCTGCCGGCATTGATCTGGTGGCTGTATGCCGACGACCCACGGGCACTTCTGGTGCTGCTGGGCTCTGCGGTGCTTGCGTTGGTTTTGCGCGCAAGCGAATCCTGGGTCCGCACGCTGCTGGTCAGCGTAGTGATCGGAGTGGTGTTTTCAGTGGTGCTCGGGGTCGCGTTTGCGGCCCAGATCGAGATGCTTGCACAGGCCCTCATAAAGGTCATGCCGGCACTTCTCGGTGAGACCTACAAGCAATTGTCGGTCGATGAGCAAGCGCGTTTCGCGTCCCTGATTGCACCGGTCCTGACCGGACTGATTGCGGCCTTGTTGCAGATCGTCAGCGTGCTGAGCCTGATTGTCGGGCGGCATTGGCAGGCGTTGTTGTACAACCCGGGTGGTTTCGGTCGCGAGTTTCGCGCCATCCGCATCCCGCTGGGGCCGGCGATGTTACTGCTGGCGTTGATGCTTCTGGGCCCGAATCTCGGTGCACAGATGGCCATGTTGACGCCGTTGTGCAGTGTACCGCTGGTGTTCGCCGGGCTGGCCCTGATTCACGGGCTGGTCGGGCAGAAGCGACTGGCCGGTTTCTGGCTGGTGGGGTTGTACGTCACGCTGCTGTTGTTCATGCAGCTGATCTATCCGTTGCTCGTGGTTCTGGCCATTGTCGACAGCCTGATTGATTTTCGCGGTCGTCACGTGTCGAAAGACACCGACAGCGCGAACGGTGAAGGTTAAAAGTTAGAGGATTTTCACATGCAACTGATCCTTCTGGAAAAAATCGCCAACCTGGGCAACCTGGGCGACAAAGTAAACGTTAAGGCCGGTTACGGTCGTAACTACCTGCTGCCTTTCGGTAAGGCTACCGCTGCGACCGCTGCCAACCTGGCTGCGTTCGAAGAGCGTCGCGCCGAGCTGGAAAAAGCTGCCGCAGACCGTAAAGCATCGGCTGAAAGCCGTGCTGCCCAACTGGCCGAGCTGGAAGTGACCATCACTGCCACCGCTGGCGACGAAGGCAAGCTGTTCGGTTCGATCGGTACTCACGACATCGCTGACGCACTGACCGCTTCCGGCGTTGAAGTGCAGAAGAGCGAAGTTCGTCTGCCGAACGGCACCATCCGCAACGTGGGTGAATTCGACGTGGCCGTGCACCTGCACGCCGAAGTTGAAGCCACCGTACGCGTTGTCGTGGTAGCAGCTTAAGCAACACGGATCGGCTGGCGGCTTGTCCGCCAGGCGGTTAACATCGGGCACGATCCTGTTTACAGGTCGTGCCCTTTGTCTTTCTGAATTCCCTGCTTTTCACTAATACTCAAGTGGCCATGAACGATATCTCCGCTCCCGAGCAATACGATCTGCAAACCGCTGCCCTGAAGGTGCCGCCGCATTCCATCGAGGCCGAACAGGCTGTACTCGGTGGTCTGATGCTGGACAACAACGCCTGGGAACGCGTGCTCGATCAAGTCTCCGACGGCGATTTCTATCGACATGACCACCGCCTGATCTTCCGCGCGATCGCCAAACTGGCCGATCAGAACTCGCCGATCGACGTCGTGACCCTTGCCGAGCAATTGGACAAGGAGGGTCAGACGTCGCAGGTGGGCGGCCTCGGTTATCTTGGCGAACTGGCGAAAAACACGCCTTCCGTCGCCAACATCAAGGCCTATGCGCAGATCGTCCGCCAGCGTGCGACGTTGCGCCAACTGATCGGCATCAGCACCGAGATCGCCGACAGCGCCTTCAACCCCGAAGGCCGTACCGCCGAAGAGATCCTCGACGAAGCCGAACGGCAGATCTTCCAGATCGCCGAAGCGCGGCCGAAGACCGGTGGCCCGGTCGGCGTCAACGAATTGCTGACCAAGGCCATCGACCGCATCGATACCCTGTTCAACACCGCCGACGCGATCACCGGCCTGTCCACCGGCTACACCGACCTCGACGAGAAGACCAGTGGCTTGCAGCCGTCCGACCTGATCATCGTCGCCGGCCGTCCGTCGATGGGTAAAACCACCTTCGCGATGAACCTGGTGGAAAACGCCGTGTTGCGCAGCGAGAAAGCGGTGCTGGTTTACTCCCTCGAGATGCCAGGCGAATCGCTGATCATGCGTATGCTGTCCTCGCTCGGCCGGATCGACCAGACCAAGGTGCGTTCCGGCCAGCTCGAAGACGATGACTGGCCGCGTCTGACGTCGGCGGTCAACCTGCTCAACGATCGCAAACTGTTCATCGATGACACCGCTGGTATCAGCCCGTCGGAAATGCGCGCGCGGACCCGGCGTCTGGTGCGTGAGCACGGCGACGTCGGCCTGATCATGATCGACTACCTGCAGTTGATGCAGATCCCTGGTTCCAGTGGTGATAACCGTACCAACGAAATTTCCGAGATTTCGCGCTCCCTGAAAGCCTTGGCCAAGGAATTCAACTGCCCGGTGGTCGCCCTGTCGCAGCTCAACCGCTCCCTTGAGCAACGTCCGAACAAACGCCCGGTGAACTCCGACTTGCGCGAATCCGGAGCGATCGAGCAGGACGCCGACGTGATCATGTTCGTTTATCGCGACGAGGTGTATCACCCGGAAACCGAGCACAAGGGCATCGCCGAAATCATCATCGGCAAACAGCGTAACGGCCCGATCGGTTTCATTCGGCTGGCGTTCATCGGCAAGTACACGCGTTTCGAAAACCTCGCACCGGGCAGCTACAACTTCGACGACGACGAGTGACAGCAGACCGATCAGCCCGGCCTGCCATAGCTCTTGCCTCAATCGGCCTGTGTAGCCGTTTCGCCTTCAGCAGGCACTGCGCCAGGATGTTCCGCTTGCAGTTCCTGGTGTGTCAGCGCCTGAATCAGCGTCGCTTCGCTGATTGCCAACTGTGCGGTGACGTTATCGGTTTGCGTGTCGTACCGGGCCTGGTTCAATGTCTTGTTCGAAAACTGCTCGTCCAGCACTGCCTGCTTTTCCTGAAAGGGCTGGCGGGCAGCATCGAACTGCGATGAGTATTTGTGCGTGATGAAATCCTGCCAGAAGTCCGTCGCAACCAATGCCTGAACCTCCTCCGGCGAGCCGTTCAGCGCGATCACTTTGCGAAACGCCACCTCAAGCATTTCTGTTGTGACGTCAGCCATGCCGATGTACGACAGCGACTGCGGTTGAAAGGGTAATTGCAACCGATCCTTGAGACCGAAGCGATACGCCATGGTCATCTCGTGCGGGTCGCGGATGCGCAAGCGATGGCGGTTCCGCTCGCCCCCCGCCACCTGTGGATCATCGGCAATGGCCCTGCTTGCGGCGACCTGCGCGGCGGCGATGTCATCCACTTGTCTGAGTCGAAACAGACCTTTGGACAATTCCACCAGGGGCGCGCCGTTGCCGTCCTCTCGGGCTTTCGCGCGAGCCTTGTGGGTCATGGCAAGCACTTGCAGGTCGGTGAAGGTCGCGGCGGCCAGATCCGTGCAACCTGCTTCGCAGGCGCGGTCGAAGAGTTCCCTGCGCAGGGCACGTGATTGCGGATCGTTTTCGCTGATGACATCGATCACATCCCAGACCTGCCGGCGGAAATCCTGATGATGGGCAAGGCCGGTGATGATGTTGAAAAATCCATCCGAGCCGTCCTGGGCTCTCAGGTTGTTCAACTGCGTGATTTTCGTTGCGGCCTGTTGTGCCGACATCCCGGCAACCCACTGCGGGTTCAGCGCCACCGGGCTGGCGACAGGCACTTGAATGCGAAAGACGGGACGAGCCGTTGTCAGCAGATTCAATCGGTGGCGAAGCGGGGTCCCGGCGGCGGCCAACTGCTCACTGTAAAGACGCAGGCGTTCATGAGTCGCATCGCTCAAGGGATTATTGGTTATTCGCGTGCCGCTGTTGACCTGCACCGAGTGCGCCAGCCGGTCTGCTGGTGGGGCAATGACAAAGTCCGGGAGCGTGCTGATCTGATTGTTGCTCAGGGTGATCTTGGCGAGTTGCGGTTGGTCGAAAAGGCCTGTCGGCCAGCTGTCGATTCCTGTGTTCGCCAGATCGACCTCGCGAATGTCCGTGATCAGGCTGAAATCCGGCACCACGCCCAGGTGCGGATTGTTCTGCAGCCACAAGGCTCTGAGGGTCGTGCGCCCGGCCAGTATCTGCGCCGTTTCAGCGCTGAGTTCAAGTTGATTGCCCTGCAGGAACAAGCGGGTCATGCCATGCATCTCTCCAACCGCCGGCGGCAAATCCCTGAGCCGATTGTTGGCCATGTTCAGCCAGCGCACATGACGAAAACGCGTGAGAAAGCCTTCCGGCGACTCGGTCAGGTTCATGTTGTTCAGTTTGAGCGAACCTACGTGGCTGAAGTCGATGCTCAGGTCAGGCAGCGTCGGCAACGTCAGGCCGCTGAGGTCCAGTTCAACGCCTATTTCGCTACCGTCGTTCGCGTGTTGTTGCGGCGTGTCCCGGCGCCAGCAACTGAGGATGCGATCCCGCGCTTCATTGCGGTCATTTCGGGTATGAACGTTGTGCTGCAGCTGATTGGCTCGAATGTAACGCTGACGGTTGTTACCGCCCGAGAAAACCCAGTCATCGAGCTGGCCTTTGAGGACGGCAAATTCCTCCTCCAGCGCCGCCAGCCGGTGCGCCACCGTAGCCTTGTCGTGATTCCAGATGAATTCGCGGCAGGTCTCGATGGTTTTGTGCGGGTATAGACTGTGATAACGCTGTGCTCGCGAGTTTTCGCTGTCGAACGCAGCGGGGTGGGCGGGGGTCATCAGTTCAGGGTGCGCGGCTTTCAGGCGACGCCAGTAACCATCGAATTTTCTCCAGTAGTTGGAAGGGAAGTCATTGCCTTCCAGGCGCGTGACGTTATTGATCCGGGCAACGCGCGGCAGGTCATCCGGTAACGGGTCGAGATTGGCCTGCGGCACTTCACGTAAACGATTGTCGCGTAAATCAAGTGTGGTCAAAGCCGTCTTGTCGAGCAGTCCCTTGGGCCATTCGGTGATCCCGGTGTTCTGCAGATTGAGTGTCTGCAGGCCGGGCATGGCACTGAAATCAGGCAGGATTTCCAGCGGGTTGTTGCCCAGGTCGATGTGCTTGAGTGAGTGCAGTTTGCTCAGCGCGTCGGCATCTTGCTGATCGAGTTTTATTTTGTTTGCACGCAGATGCAGTTCGGTAAGTCGCGACAGGCTGGCGACGACCGCAGGCAGCTTGCCGATATTGCACGACGTCAGGGTCAGTTGTTCCAGATTGGCAAACCGGCCAAGAAATGCGTCGGCAGCATCGGACCAGGTTACAGCATCGAGACTGAGCGATTTGACGTGGCTGAAGTCCGCCGTCAGAGCGGGAAGATGTCCGTACACTTCAGACAGTTTCAGTACGCCCCCCGACTCTTGCAGCCAACAGCCGCGAATCAGTCTGGCAATTCGGCGGGCCTTGATGGCCTCCGATCCGGTGGCAGTGGATGAACCGTTCTGACTGTCGGTTATATAGGCTTCGAGTTGCGTCTCGAGCACGTTGAATTGCGTAAAGCGCCGGGACATCTCGCCATGCGCGCCTTCCTCCAGACCGAGCAGATAATCCCTGGCTGCCCGTGCATCTTTATCGGGATACATGCGTTGCACCATGGCGATGTCCTCGACGGCTCCGTCGAGTCTGAAGGTCTTCGGTTGTTTGCCAACGTGCGCCTGTGGATGCTCGATGCTCACCCGCTGCCAATACTTCTCAAGGGTTCGCCAGTAGCCTGCCGGGAACGGATTGCCTTCAATGTGCGTAACGCTGTTGACTCGGGCGCTGGCCAGCGATTGCGCGCTTGCAGGGAAGAGGATGGTCTGCGGTATTTCACGCAGAAGGTTATCGCGCAAGTCCACGCTTACCGCGGCTTGCAGATTCTGCAGCCCGTTTGGCCATTGCTCGAGTCGGGTGTCGCGCAGGCTCACCGATCTGAGCAGGCGCATGGCGCTGAAGTCCGGCGCTTTGCCCAGTGGATTGTGCGACAGGTTCAGGAGTTGCAATTGGCTCAGTCCGCTCAACTGCGCCGCTGTGTGCTCCGTGAGCTGCAGCCGGTTGGTGGTCAGGGTAAGCTCGGTCAGCCCCTGCATTTCCACGATGCTGGCGGGCAGCGTATCCAGGGTAGAGCGAGCGACTGTCAGGCGCTCGAGCGAAGTAAAACCGTTGAGGAAGTCGTCGGCCGCAGCCGACCAGCCCACCGCGCCCAACTCCAGCACGTGCACGTGACTGAAATCAGCACTCAACGCGGGAAGTACGCCGTTGCCCAGTTCGAGTCTGAGCACGTCGCCACTCTGCCGTTTCCAGCTGCGCCTGATTGCCGCAGCGCTGCGTTCTGCTGCGACCGCCCGGGTTTTGTCAGTGCCGTCCACGGTGGATGTTCTGACCCAGGCTGCCAGATCTTCCTTGAGCGTTTTGTATTCGCTTTCACACCGCGCCAGGTAGGCGAGAACGTCATCACCCTGGGGCCGCAGAAGCGTGCCGAGGCCTTCGTCATTAAGGCCCGGGAAAAGTTTTCGCGCGCGCGATTGCGCAGTGGGACGCGGGTTGAACAGCGCCGACAGTCGGCTGCGCAGGCTTCTTTGTTCCGGGCTTTCATTGTCGCCGCGATTCATACCGCCCGGGCCACCCACTTCGGCGCCCCGCCAGCCGGCGCCGGAATCAAAGACAATCGGCTCCGACCTGCCGGGTCTGGTTGCGACATAGGCATTGTCACTATCAACGGCAACCGGATCATCGGGTCGAACGATGCGCATCACCTGCGTCCACGGTGTCGAGGCTTCATGATCGTGCAGCACTTGATAGCTGTGCTTGTCGATCACCGCGTAAAGCTTGCCGTCATGACGATGCAGCCCATCGCTGTCGCGCAGGGCGTTGCTCAAATCCAGCGATGTGCGAAAGGCCTCCAGACGCGTCGCTGACAGTGCGAAGGTATTGGGTTGCAAATCCTTCAATGCGTGCCACAGTCCGCCTTCTGGGTCGCGCAGCATCTCGGGGCCGGAGGGCGTCGATTCGCTCGCCAGTCTGGCTCGCCACAAGCCGCTTTGCGCATCTTTGCCGACCTGCACGAAGCCGCCGTCGGCCACCTCGATGTACTGACGTCCCTTGAACAGCCTCAAGCCCTCGGCATTGGCCGCGGGCAAGTTGTCCGTCGAAGCGAGGCGATAGTCCGCCAGCGGCCGGACGACGATATCCGCCTCGTCCGTTACTGTTCGAATGGTGTGCACCGTAACGCTCGGCGCTGGAACGATCGCATCAGGATCGGCGCGCTCTGTCAGCCTGCCTGGCCGTGGCTGCGCGCCAATCGAGGTTGCGATTTCAAAACCCGGTCGCAGCGTCAGATCGGAGTGTAGCGCGGGCGAATCCACTGACGTGTCCGGTCGCAGGTGGACATCCACGGTGGTAGTGCCTTTGGGTGGTGATTTGATTGGCATGTCTTTACATTCCTTGTAGAGGTTGCCCGGCAGCACTCGATAGCCGGTGCTCCCGCGCTGTTCGGCATCATTGCCTGGGAGGTGTCGCTGATTGCCACAGTTGTATAGGCCCGGCGGCTACGTCGGGCGGGGTGACTGCCCGGCATCGACGCGCAGAGAATTTTTCGCCAAGGCAAAAATTCTCTGCGCAGTACGTCCATCGAAATATTCGCGCCAGATGCGGACGTGTTCGCGCCCCGCCCGTTCTTCTGCGCGCTGTGATGAGCTGCCCATGCGGCTTTGCTCAAGGGTTTTCAGATGGGCGCCTCGCACATTGAAGCTCAGATCTTCCGTGTCCTTGGCCGGATAATGGAAATGTGCATGCCAGAGATCTTTGTTACTCATGGCGTCGATGAGCGAATAGACGTCCAGAAAGTCTTGTTCGCCGTCTTTCTTTCGATCGCCATGCTTGCGCACTTTTATCTGCCCTTTGTCGATCAGGTAAATCAGCCTGTCGATGCTCAGGAAATCCTTGTCCTTGTAGATCCGCAGGCGAATCTCTTCGCCGACGTCTTGCAGGCGCTGACTCTGCAGCTCGAGATTCCGGATCAGCGGCGCAACATTGGCATCGGCCGTTTCAAGCTGCCTTAGCTGGAGCGCGGTGCCTTCGAGTACTCTGGCTTTGGCCTCAAGCGCCTCGACGATGTTGTCCGGATTGTTTTTGTTGCGCTCCTGCTTGAGGGCAGCATCCACGTACGAGTCGCACTGCCGCAAAAGATGCCTGGCCTCGGCGCTGAGAGCAGCCCCGCGTTTGTGCTGAACCGTTGGTGCCGGGCGCCACTCTCCGTCTTTGCGCTCATAAGTCTGTGCCGGCCGGGTCGGATCGAAGGGGTCGCGCACGTCAATGACTTCTTCTCCCCGGTCGGTACGTCGAGGGTGGCCGACATTGATCCTGGAGATGCCGTTTTTTTTCGCGCGAAAAAGTCGCCAGGGTCTTGCATCAGGGCCGCTTCTGTCTTGCTGTGGGACGAAGTCGAAGTCAATCGGTTGCTCATGAAAGGGCTGTGCCAGCCTTTCGGACTGTTCGTTGTAGTCGCGGGTCAGGCGAGTGGCCAGCGTTTGCTCGAATGTGTTGATTTCCACATTGATCTCATTGCGTGAGGTCTCGTGCACAGGCCCGACGGGCAGTTCCAGCCGGTCGTACCAGTCGCGGATGGCTGCACATTGTTGTGACAGGCCACTGAGCACAGAAGCGTGTGAAGCGGGGGGAATGCTGTCGAGCGCCGCGTAGATGTACGTCACCTGACCGAACTGGACGGCGAGATCAGAAGCCTGAGGGGCATCGCCACTCGATTGGGGGTTATCCAGGAGCACGCTTTTCGTCAGGATCCACGAGGCAACTACGTTATGTATATCCTTCGGTGAAATGATGTCCTGGCCCAAATCGTCTGCCGAGACCTTCCATTTTTTCATCAGGTTGTCGGCAATGACCTGGCGCTTCTTCATGCGGTGCAGCAATCGGCCGAGGAAACTGACCGTCCGTGGCAGCCGCTGAGGGTGCAGATCAAGCAATGGTCCTTGCAGTGAGCGGCGAGTCAGGCCAAATTCTATGAGCTGCTGGTGGGCGAACATTTGCCCTTTGTGCAAGGCGATCACGTCGTTTTTATACTCATCCTTCGTCCTCACCAATCTGATGGCTGATTTGTTGCGCTCATAGTATTTCAGGGCTCTGTCCAGTCGCATCAGCTCCTCGCGACTGTGCCATTCGCGGTTCACAATGGCAGTCAATTGGAGGCTTAACTCGCCAACACCCACCCTGCCATTTTCACCCACCAGATCCTTCACCTCCGCCCATGCGTCCAGCAGCCGCTGACGTTCGACGTGGTCGTGGTTGATGTGATAGTGAATGCCGGCAAGTTCAGCCTTCATTTCCATGTACTCAAATGCCGCACCGGAAGGTTGGGCGACTCTTCGCGGCATACCCGCAGCACCGAAGACATTGGTGCCCCGCCATCCGTGGTGCTTATCGAAAACAATGGGTTCCGACCGGCCGGGACGAGAGGCCACGTAGATATTGTTCTCGTGGGTGGCGACCGGGTCTTCGGCGCGAACGATGCGCATCACTGTCCTGCGCGGCGTCGACGCGTCCAGGTCGTGCAGGACCTGATAGGCACGTTGTTCGATGACGACGTAGAGCTTGCCATTGAGGCGGTACAGTCGATCGCTGCCCGGATCGACCGTGCTGAAATCCAGGTCGGTACGAAATGCCTGCAGACGCGTGGTCGATAGCGGGTAGATCAATGGCGCCACGGGTTCAACCGGGCGCCAGAGCGAGCCGTCGGCGTCCGGCTGTAAAACCGGCCCCGAAGGGTTTAATTCGCTGGGTAATTTCGCGCGATAGAGGCCGCTGACGGGGTCTGCTGCGATCTGTACCGTACCGCCATCCGGCAGGTCCACATACTGACGTCCCTTGAACAGGGAAATACCCTGGGCGTCGGGAGCCGGGAGCACGGCCAGCGGCGTGATCCGGTAATCCTTCAGCGAGCGTGGTTGCGTGACCGCTGCTGATGCTGAACGGCCAATCGGGCTGACCGATATCAGCGGCGGCACAGAGGTAATGCTGGTATGCACCGTATCGGGCGACGTATGCGTCGCTGCTGAAGGCAGGCGGCTGGTGTGCGTGTGCGCCACCCCGCTATCGAAAGGTAGTCGAAAAACGGAGAGGGGCGTCGGTTCGCTGAGTCGCGGCACATGCACCGAGACCGTTGTTGCGCCTCTGATGGGCGGTTTGATGGGCATTGGATGTCATCCTTTAACGTTTCACGCTGCGCCATTCCCCAAATGGAGGCGACAGGCGGTCGGCTTCCTTGCCGTTTCGTGTGTCGTGCGTTCAATTCAAAAGCGTAATGTCAGCCCGGCATGACGAGGCGGGCGGGTTCATGGAGAAACCGACCATTGCCGTCGGAATTGGTCAAAATTTGTGCTATATTCCGCGCCCGCGATTTTTCACTTCAACACCGGTCGTCGACATGCAAGCAGCCAAGCCGTTATTTGACTATCCAAAATATTGGGCCGAATGTTTCGGGCCAGCGCCATTCCTGCCGATGAGCAGGGAGGAGATGGATCAGCTTGGCTGGGATTCGTGTGACATCATCATTGTTACCGGAGATGCCTACGTCGATCATCCGTCGTTCGGCATGGCAATCATTGGCCGGCTGCTGGAGTCGCAAGGCTTCCGCGTCGGGATCATTGCGCAGCCGAACTGGCAGTCCAAAGACGACTTCATGAAGCTCGGCGAGCCGAACCTGTTCTTCGGCGTCGCGGCGGGCAACATGGACTCGATGATCAACCGCTACACCGCGGACAAGAAAATCCGTTCCGATGACGCGTACACCCCCGGCGGCATGGCCGGCAAGCGTCCGGATCGCGCGAGCCTGGTCTACAGCCAGCGCTGCAAGGAAGCCTACAAGCACGTGCCGATCGTGCTCGGCGGCATCGAAGCCTCTTTGCGCCGCATCGCCCACTACGACTACTGGCAGGATCGCGTGCGCAATTCGATCCTGATCGACGCCAGCGCCGACATTCTGCTTTACGGCAACGCTGAACGGGCGATCGTTGAAGTCGCCCAGCGCCTGTCGTGGGGCCACAAGATCGAAGACATCACCGACGTGCGCGGCACCGCGTTCATCCGTCGTGACACGCCGCAGGGCTGGTACGAAGTCGACTCCACGCGCATCGACCGTCCGGGCAGGGTCGACAAGATCATCAATCCGTACGTGAACACCCAGGACACCCAGGCCTGCGCCATTGAGCAGGAAAAGGGCCCGGTCGAAGATCCGCAGGAAGCCAAGGTTGTGCAGATCCTGGCCAGCCCGCGCATGACCCGCGACAAGACAGTGATCCGCTTGCCGTCGATGGAGAAGGTGCGTAACGACCCGGTGCTGTACGCCCACGCCAACCGCGTGTTGCACCTGGAAACCAACCCGGGCAACGCCCGTGCGCTGGTGCAGAAGCATGGCGAGGTGGATGTCTGGTTCAACCCGCCGCCGATTCCGATGACCACCGAAGAAATGGACTACGTGTTCGGCATGCCATACGCCCGTGTGCCGCACCCGGCGTATGGCAAGGAGAAGATCCCGGCCTACGACATGATCCGTTTCTCGGTGAACATCATGCGTGGCTGCTTTGGTGGCTGCACCTTCTGCTCGATCACCGAGCACGAAGGTCGCATCATCCAGAACCGTTCCGAAGAGTCGATCATTCGCGAAATCGAAGAGATCCGCGACAAGGTCCCAGGCTTCACCGGCGTCATTTCCGACCTCGGCGGCCCGACTGCGAACATGTACCGCATCGCCTGCAAGAGTCCGGAAATCGAATCCGCATGCCGCAAGCCGTCCTGTGTGTTCCCGGGCATTTGTCCGAACCTGAACACCGACCATTCGTCGTTGATTCAGCTGTACCGCAGCGCTCGTGCGCTGCCGGGTGTGAAGAAGATTCTGATCGCTTCAGGCCTGCGCTACGACCTCGCCGTCGAGTCGCCGGAGTACGTCAAGGAGCTGGTGACCCACCACGTCGGCGGTTACCTGAAGATCGCCCCGGAGCACACCGAGGAAGGTCCGCTCAACCAGATGATGAAGCCGGGCATCGGCAGCTATGACAAGTTCAAGCGCATGTTCGAGAAGTACACCAAGGAAGCAGGCAAGGAGCAGTACCTGATTCCGTACTTCATCGCCGCCCACCCGGGCACTACCGACGAAGACATGATGAACCTCGCCCTGTGGCTCAAGGGTAACGGCTTCCGTGCCGACCAGGTGCAGGCGTTCTACCCGTCGCCGATGGCCACCGCCACGGCGATGTACCACTCGGGCAAGAACCCGCTGCGCAAGGTGACGTACAAGAGCGACGGCGTGACCATCGTCAAGAGCGAAGATCAGCGTCGCCTGCACAAGGCGTTCTTGCGTTATCACGACCCGAAAGGCTGGCCGATGCTGCGTGAAGCGCTGATCCGCATGGGCCGCGCCGATCTGATCGGGCCGGGCAAGGATCAACTGATCCCGGCGCATCAGCCAGCCACCGACAGCTACCAGAGCGCCCGTCGCAAGAACTCGACGCCGGCCGGCAGCCACAAGGTCGCCAAAGAGAAGACCACCAAGATTCTCACCCAGCACACCGGTCTGCCGCCGCGTGCCAGTGATGGCGGTAATCCGTGGGACAAGCGTGAACAGGCCAAGGCTGCGGCGTTCGCCCGCAACCAGCAGGCGGCCAAGGAGCGCAAGGATGCGGCCAAAGGCAAAGGGCCGAAGCCGACGCGCAAGCCAGTCGTGCCGCGCTAAACACTGTTTGAGCTGAGCAGAACGCCAACCTTCGGGTTGGCGTTTTGCATTTCAGGCCTCGGGAAATGAGTTGTTGCCGCTGGCCTCTTCGCGAGCAGGCTCGCTCCCACAGGGGAACGCATTCCATATGTGGGAGCGAGCCTGCTCGCGAAAGCGTGCGATCAAACACCGCATGAATCAGCGTTCGCAACATTTGCGTGCAACTGAGTCCAAGCATTTCCTCGCATCGCCCGGTTTTGGTGCTGTACTGCCTTGAGCACTTCGCGAAAGCGCGCAAGCCTGTGCATGGCATAAGTCTTGCGCGCTTTCCCATACGCCCAAGGCTCGCAGGAGGCACGCCGTGTCGATTCATGTCGCATTGCATCACGTCACGCATTATCGCTACGACCGCGCTGTCGAACTCGGCCCGCAGATCGTCCGCCTGCGCCCGGCGCCTCACAGTCGCACGCGGATTCTGTCCTATGCGCTGAAAGTCTCGCCCGAGCAGCATTTCATCAACTGGCAGCAGGATCCCCAAGGCAATTACCTGGCGCGTCTGGTGTTTCCCGAAAAAACCTCCGAGCTGCGCATCGAAGTCGATCTGGTAGCGGAAATGGCGGTGTTCAATCCGTTCGACTTCTTCCTCGAACCGTATGCGGAAAAAATCCCTTTCAACTACGCCGCCGACGAGCGCAAGGAGCTGGCGCCGTACCTCGAAACCCTGCCGCTCACCCCGACCTTCAAGACTTACCTGGACAGCATCAACCGCACGCCGCTGCCTGCGGTGGATTTTCTGGTGGCGCTCAATCAGCGCCTCAGCGAAGACATCGGCTACCTGATTCGCATGGAGCCCGGCGTGCAGACCCCGGAGCACACCCTTCAGCACGCCTCCGGTTCCTGCCGTGATTCGGCATGGTTGTTGGTGCAGCTGTTGCGCAATCTCGGTCTGGCGGCGCGGTTTGTTTCCGGTTACCTGATTCAACTGACCGCCGATGTGAAAAGCCTCGACGGCCCGTCCGGTACCGACGTCGACTTCACCGACCTGCATGCCTGGTGCGAGGTGTATCTGCCGGGCGCCGGCTGGATCGGCCTCGACGCCACATCCGGGCTGTTCGCCGGGGAGGGGCACATCCCGTTGGCCTGCAGTCCCGATCCGTCCTCGGCGGCGCCGATCAGTGGTCTGGTCGAACCTTGCGAGACGCAGTTCAGCCATGAAATGTCGGTCGAGCGAATCTGGGAAGCGCCACGGGTCACCAAGCCCTATACCGATGAACAGTGGCGGGCGATCCAGGCACTGGGCCGGCAGATCGATGCCGATCTGCTCGAAGGCGATGTGCGCCTGACCATGGGCGGCGAGCCGACCTTCGTCTCCATCGACGACCCGGACGGCGCCGAATGGAACACCGCCGCGCTGGGGCCGGACAAGCGTCGGCTGTCCGCCGAACTGTTCCAGCGCATGCGCAAGCAATACGCTCCGCAGGGGCTGGTGCATTTCGGCCAGGGCAAGTGGTATCCCGGCGAGCAGTTGCCGCGCTGGTCGCTCAATTGTTATTGGCGCCGCGATGGTCAGCCGATCTGGCACAACGACGCGTTGATCGCCGACGAACAGCAGGACTACGGCGCCGACGGCGAACTGGCCGGGCGCTTTCTGGCCAGTGTTGCCGAGCGCCTGAAGTTGCCTGCACGCTTTGTGTTCCCGGCTTACGAGGATCATCTCTATTACCTCTGGCGCGAGGGCGCGTTGCCCGGCAACGTCAGCGCCGAAGATTCGCGCCTGGAAGAGCCATTGGAGCGCGCGCGATTGCGCAAGGTCTTCAGTCAGGGCCTGAACAAGGTGATCGGCCAAGTGCTGCCGCTGGCACGCACGGCCAAGGGCGATCAATGGCAGAGCGGGCGTTGGTATCTGCGCGATGAGCACTGTCGCTTGGTGCCGGGGGATTCGCCGCTGGGTTATCGCTTGCCGCTGGCCTCGCAGCCGTGGGTGACAGCGGCGGAATATCCGTTCATCCATCCCAACGATCCGAATCAGGACTTAGCCGAGCTGCCGGATGCCGCGCAGCTTGGTGTTCACGGCGAACCTGCGGCGCTGGATGACCGCGTGCCGAAAATCGATGAGTCCGCCGACTGGCTGACCCGCACCGCATTCTGTGCCGAGGCCCGCGAAGGGCGGCTGTACCTGTTCATGCCGCCGCTGGAGCGTGTCGAGGATTATCTGCAGCTGGTGTCGGCCATCGAGGCCACTGCCGAAGAGTTACGTTGTCCGGTGTTGCTGGAGGGCTATGAGCCGCCGAGTGATCCGCGCCTGAGCAATTTCCGTGTCACTCCGGACCCGGGCGTGATCGAGGTCAACGTGCAGCCATCGGCGACCTGGGACGAGTTGGTCGAGCGCACCGAGTTTCTCTACGAACAGGCGCGGCAAACCCGCCTGACCACCGAGAAGTTCATGATCGACGGGCGCCACACCGGCACCGGCGGTGGCAACCATTTCGTCCTCGGCGGCGCGACACCGGCGGACTCACCGTTTCTGCGGCGGCCGGATCTGCTGCGCAGTCTGATCAGCTACTGGCACAACCATCCTTCGCTGTCGTACCTGTTTTCCGGGCTGTTCATTGGCCCGACGTCACAGGCGCCACGGGTTGATGAGGCGCGCAATGACGCCTTGTACGAACTGGAAATCGCTTTCGCGCAGATGCCGGAGCCGGGCGAGGAATGTGCGCCGTGGCTGGTCGATCGGCTGTTGCGCAATCTACTGATCGATGTCACCGGCAATACCCATCGCGCCGAATTCTGCATCGACAAACTGTATTCACCGGACGGCGCCACCGGGCGTCTCGGCTTGCTGGAGCTGCGCGCTTTTGAAATGCCGCCCCATGCGCGCATGAGTCTGGCTCAGCAGTTGCTGCTGCGGGCGCTGGTCGCGCGCTTTTGGCGCGAGCCTTATGCGCCGGCGAAACTGGCACGCTGGGGTACCGAGCTGCACGATCGCTTTCTGCTGCCGCACTTTATCGAAGAGGATTTCGCCGACGTCATCGTCGAACTCAACAATGCCGGTTATCCGTTGCGTGCGGAGTGGTTCGCGGCGCATCTGGAGTTTCGTTTTCCCAAGGTCGGCGACTACGCCGTCAATGGCATCGAGCTGGAGCTGCGTCAGGCGCTCGAACCCTGGCATGTGCTGGGCGAGGAGGGTGCGGCGGGCGGCACGGTGCGCTACGTCGATTCATCGCTGGAGCGCTTGCAGGTCAAGTTCAACGGCCTGCCGCCACAACGCTATCTGCTGACCTGCAATGGCGTCGCGGTACCGTTGCACCCGACCGGGCGGGTGGGTGAGTTTGTCGCTGGGGTGCGCTTTCGGGCCTGGCAACCAGCCAATTGTCTGCATCCGACCATACCGGTGCACGCGCCGTTGGTGTTCGACCTGCTCGATACCTGGATGGGGCGTTCGCTGGGCGGTTGCCAGTACCACGTCGCCCATCCCGGCGGGCGCAATTACGAAACATTGCCGGTCAATGCCAACGAAGCAGAGAGCCGGCGCATGGCGCGGTTTTTCCGCCTCGGACATACACCGGGCAAACTCCCGATACCGAAAGTTGAAGTCAGTGACGAGTTGCCGATGACCCTTGATCTGCGACGTTTCTGAAACCGGCATGACACGCGGATTTTGTGTATATCCGCGCGTCATGTGCCTGCGTTAGTCTGACCGTTCCCTGCTGTCTGCCGAGCTTTCCATGCCTGACCTGTTAGACCGCTACCCGCTGACTGCGGGCACCTATCACGAACTGCTCGACGGCAGCGGCGCAGTGCGTGCGCATTGGCAGCGGCTGTTCGATCAGTTGCAGCGCAGCAGCCCCGCGCAACTGGTGCAGCGTCAGGCCTTGCTGGCGCGGCAGATTCAGGAAAACGGCGTCACCTACAACGTCTATGCCGATCCCAAGGGCGCTGATCGGCCGTGGGAACTGGATCTGCTGCCCCATGTGATCGCGGCAGATGAATGGCAGCACTTGTCCGCCGGCATCGCTCAGCGCGCGCGCTTGCTCAATGCAGTGCTGGCGGATCTGTACGGTCCGCAACGGTTGATCAGCCAGGGCCTGCTGCCCGCCGAGCTGGTCTTCGGGCACAACAATTTTCTCTGGCCCTGTCAGGGCATTGCTCCGCCCGAGTCAGCTTTTTTGCATTTGTACGCCGTGGATCTGGCGCGCACGCCGGACGGTCGCTGGTGGGTCACTGCCGATCGCACACAGGCGCCGTCCGGTGCCGGCTATGCGCTGGAAAACCGCACCATCGTCTCCCGTGCCTTTCCTGATTTGTACCGTGATCTGAAGGTGCAGCATCTGGCCGGATTCTTCCGCACCTTGCAGGAAACTTTGGCGCGTCAGGCTCCTGATGGCGATGACGCACCGCTGGTGGTACTGCTGACGCCGGGGCGGTTCAACGAAAGTTATTTCGAGCATCTGTATCTGGCCCGTCAGCTCGGCTACCCGCTGGTCGAGGGCGGTGATCTGACTGTGCGCAATGCCACGGTGTACCTGAAAACCCTCAGCGGCCTGCGCCGGGTGCACGCGATCATGCGCCGCCTCGACGATGATTTCTGCGATCCGCTGGAACTGCGAACCGACTCGGCGCTTGGCGTCCCCGGCCTGCTTGAAGCGGTGCGTCAGGGACGGGTGCTGGTGGCCAATGCGCTCGGCAGCGGGGTGCTGGAATCGCCGGGCCTGCTGGGGTTTCTGCCGAAGATCAATCAATTCCTGTTCGGCGAAGAACTTATCCTGCCGTCGATCGCCACTTGGTGGTGCGGTGAAGCGCCAGTGCTGGCGCAGGCGCTGGAAAAACTTCCGGAGCTGTTGATCAAACCGGCGTTTCCGTCGCAAAGCTTCGCCCCGGTGTTTGGCCGTGATTTGAGCGACAGTCAGCGCCTGGAACTGGCGCAGCGTATGCAGGCGCGGCCTTATGCCTATGTCGCGCAAGAGCTGGCGCAACTGTCGCAGGCGCCGGTCTGGCAAGCCGAAGACGGTCATCTGCAACCCCGCGCGATCGGTATGCGCATGTATGCGGTTGCCAGCCACGACGGCTACCGCGTGTTGCCGGGTGGTCTGACCCGAGTGGCGGCCGAAGCCGATGCAGAAGTCGTGTCGATGCAGCGCGGCGGGGCGAGCAAGGACACCTGGGTGCTCAGCGACCGTGCGCCGAGCGGCGAGCAATGGAAGGCGCAGCGCAATGTCGGCGTGCACGATCTGGTGCGGCGCGATCCATATCTGCCGTCGCGGGTGGTGGAAAACCTGTTCTGGTTCGGCCGCTACTGCGAGCGCTGCGACGACAGCGCGCGGCTGCTGCGCATCATGCTCACGCGTTACGTCGATGGCGATGATCCGCAAGCGTTGCAGGCGGCAGTCGATCTCGGTGAGCGCCTGGCGCTGTTGCCGGATGAAGGCGAACTGCCGGAGCGCCTGCTCGCTGCGCTGCTGGGCGAGGACTGGTCGTTCAGCCTGCGCTCCAACTTGCAGCGCTTGCAGTGGGCGGCGTCACAAGTGCGCGGCAAGCTGTCCCGGGAAAACTGGCAGGCCCTGGTCGAGTTGCAGCGCGAGGCGCTGGAGCTGGAAGTCGATGAGCCGGACTTCGGCGAACTGCTGGATTTCCTCAACCGTCTGGTGATGTCGCTGGCGGCGCTGTCGGGGTTTGCCCTGGATGACATGACCCGCGACGAAGGTTGGCGTTTTCTGATGATCGGCCGACGCATCGAACGCTTGCAGTTTCTCAGCAGCAGCCTCGCCGCGTTTCTGCGCGGTGCGGGTGCGTTCGATCAGGCCGGGCTTGAGTGGTTGCTGGAGTTGGGTAACAGCAGCATCACCTATCGCTCGCGCTATCTGGCGGTGGCGCAACTGATTCCGGTGCTCGATTTGCTGTTGCTGGATGAGCAGAACCCCCACGCGGTGTTGTTTCAACTGAAACTGGTCACCCGCACGCTGAAACGCCTGAACGACGACTTCGCTGCGCCTCGCGAAACCGCGCTGCCGCAACTGGTCGAGCGCCTGTCGCGGTTTGATCTCGGTTGTCTGGAGAATCCGCTGTTCGGCAAATCCAGCGTACGTGCCGCGCTGGATGGTCTGGCCGATCTGTTGCAGGAAATCGCCGAGGCCAGCGGCCAGGTCTCGGATCGTCTGGCCCTGCGCCATTTCGCCCATGTCGATGATGTCAGCCAGCGAACGGTGTCCGTGTGATGAGCGCTCAATATCAGATCTTCCACGACACCTGTTATCACTACGACAGCCCGGTTTCCCTCGCACAGCAACTGGCGCACCTGTGGCCGCGCGAATGCAGCTGGCAGCGCTGCATCGAGCAGCAACTGCTGATCAGTCCCGAGCCGACCATGCGCCGCGATGAACTGGACGTGTTCGGCAATCCGCTGACGCGCTTGGCCTTTGAGCGGCCCCATGACCAATTGCAGGTCAACGCCCGGCTGACGGTCGAGGTGCTGGCGCGGCCGGCGCTGGATTTCAATCAGTCGCCGCCGTGGGAGCAGACCCGCGATGCGCTGACCTACAGCAGTCAGCCGTTGTCCGCCGACTTGCTCGAAGCCTGTCGCTACCGGTTCCAGTCACCCTATGTGCATTTGAAGCGCAGCTTCGTCGAGTTCTCGCAAAGCTGCTTTGCGCCGGGGCGACCATTGCTGCTCGGCGTGCAAGCGCTGATGCAGAAGATATTCAGCGAATTCACCTTCGATGCCGAAGCCACCCAAGTGGCGACGCCGCTGGTGGAGGTGCTGGAGCGCCGCCGTGGGGTCTGTCAGGACTTTGCCCATCTGATGCTGGCCTGCCTGCGCTCGCGTGGGCTGGCGGCGCGTTATGTCAGCGGCTACCTGCTGACGCAGCCGCCGCCGGGGCAACCACGCCTGATCGGCGCCGACGCCTCGCATGCGTGGGTATCGGTGTTCTGTCCGGTATCGGGATGGGTGGATTTCGATCCGACCAACAATGTGCAGCCAGCGCTGGAACACATCACGTTGGCGTGGGGAAGGGATTTCTCCGATGTGTCGCCCCTGCGTGGGGTGATTCTCGGTGGCGGTAATCACGACCCGGAAGTGCGGGTTACGGTGATGCCTCAGAATTGATGAGTTTTCAGATGTGGGAGCGAGCCTGCTCGCGAAAGCGTCAGGTCAGCCAATAGATTTGTAACAGATACACCGCTTTCGCGAGCAGGCTCGCTCCCACAGGGAATTTTGGTGCGTCATGGAGAAAGCAGGGCTGTGAGGGCCGGCAGCAAAACTGCCAGCCCCGTCACAAATCCGCAGGGTCTGATTCGATCATCAAACCCGGTGGGGCTCAGGCGTCGGGCGTCTGATCTTTCGGTGCATCGGTTGCATCAACATCATCATCGGTCGCCACTTCACCGTCAGGGTTCAGTGCCGCTTCTTCAGCGGTTTGCTTCTTGCGCTGAAGCTTTTCCTCTTTCTTCTGTTCCTTTGCCAGGTCTCGTTGACGTTTGGCGAAGGAGTAATTGGGTTTGGCCATGGGCGATCCTCTGGGGTCGAAGGTGAGGTTGAGCGGCGCGTATTCTGCCCTGTATCGGTGTCCGGGGGTTAGCCGGGTTTCTGGTCGACCCATTTGGGCGTGACGGTCGGCTGCCACTGATCGAGGGCATCGAGCAGGGAATCTGGCGATTCGCTCACTTGCAGCATGTCACGGTGTGGCGCGCGAACGAAGCCTTCGCCGACGATATGATCGAGAAAAGCCGTGAGTTTGCTGTAAAAGCCGTTCACTTCCAGCAGTCCCAAAGGCTTGCCGTGATAGCCGAGCTGGCCCCAGGTCCAGACTTCGAACAGCTCTTCCAGCGTGCCAAGGCCGCCGGGCAGGGCGATGAATGCATCGCTGAGTTCGGCCATCCGCGCCTTGCGCGCATGCATGCCGTCGACCACTTCCAGGCGCGTCAGGCTCTTGTGGCCGATCTCTTTGTCCATCAGGCTTTGCGGAATGATGCCGATCACTTCGCCGCCAGCGGCCAGCGCGGCATCAGCAACAATGCCCATCAAGCCGACGGCGCCACCGCCGTAGACCAGCGTCAGATTACGCTCGGCCAGTGCCCGGCCAAGGGCGACGGCAGCTTCGGTATAGGCCGGCACGGTACCGGCATTGGCACCGCAAAACACACAAACGGATTTCAGCGACATGGGTTACTCCTGGGTCGATCAGTCGCACAGGGTAACGGCTGGCACGTCGCGCTCCAAGGACTAGACTTCGCGTTCGGGTGATTCAAAAGTACCGCTGGCGCCACAGGCGTAGGCGGCGAGCAAGCTGCAGAACAGGCCGTTAAAGAACATGACAGTTACTCCGTTTCGTAGGTGGGCCGATCATAGGGCTGGCCGAACGAAATGGCCGGTAGATTGTGTCGATGAGTGTCATAGCCTGAAAGTTGTATACAATTTTTGACTCAAGTCATATGAACTTGCGATGATTTCAGGCAGTCTTTCCACCACTAGTGTTTTTGTTAACCCTGCCTTGGAGATTCACCATGTTTTCCAAAGTTGTTGCGGTATCCCTGCTGGCGCTGGCCAGCAGCCAATTGATGGCTGCCGAGTGCAAAACCACCGTTGATTCCACCGATCAGATGTCCTTCAACACCAAGGAAATCGTGATCGACAAGAGCTGCAAGACCTTCACCGTCGAACTGACCCACTCCGGCAGCCTGCCGAAGAACGTCATGGGCCATAACCTGGTGATCAGCAAAGAAGCTGACATGCAGCCGATTGCTACCGACGGCCTGGCAGCCGGTATCGACAAGAACTACCTGAAGGACGGCGACGCCCGCATCATCGCCCACACCAAGATCATCGGCGCCAAGGAAACCGACTCGGTGACCTTCGATGTGGCCAAGGTAGCTGACGGTGGCTACGGCTTCTTCTGCTCGTTCCCTGGCCATATCTCGATGATGAAAGGCACCATCGTCGTCAAATAAACCAGGCACAAAAAAAGCGTCCCCCCGGGGACGCTTTTTTTTGTGCAGGAGCTGCCGAAGGCTGCGATTTTTTGATCTTGATCTTAATAAAGGAAGATCAAAAGATCGCAGCCTCGTTGCACTCGTCAGCTCCTACCGGCTCCTACAGGCATTTCCATACCTCAAGGCGCAAACGGCATCACGCGCTTGTGATGAGTCTTGTTGTACGTATCGACGATGATCTTCGCCGCCTCGTCCCGCACCGTTTCCCCGTGCAGAAACGCATCGATCTCGGCATAGGTCACGCCGTGCGCCGCTTCGTCCGGCTTGCCCGGTGACAGGTCTTCCAGGTCAGCAGTCGGCACTTTCTCGACCAACGATTCCGGCGCGCCAAAACTACGGGCAATCGCACGCACCTGATTTTTCACCAGGCCGCTGAGCGGGGCGAGGTCACAGGCGCCGTCGCCGAATTTGGTGAAGAAACCCATCACCGCTTCCGCCGCGTGGTCGGTGCCAATCACCAGACCGCCTGCCACCCCGGCAATCGTGTACTGCGCCACCATGCGCATCCGCGCCTTGGTATTGCCCAGCACGAAATCCACCGACGCCGCCGGTTTGCCTTCGAACGCCGACACCTGAGCCGCCAGTGCCTTGACCGCCGGGCCGATGTTCACGGTGTGGATTTCATCAGGGCCGATGCAGTCGAGCGAGGCCTTGGCGTCGTGCTCGTCGAACTGGGTTTCGTAGGGCAGGCGCACGGCGATGAATTTGTAGCGGTCGTCGCCGGTTTTTTCGCGCAGTTCACGTATCGCGCGCTGGGCCAGGAGGCCGGCGGTCAGTGAGTCGACGCCGCCGCTGATGCCCAGCACCAGGGTCTTGAGCCCGGAATTGACCAGACAATCCTGAATGAACGTCAGGCGCCGGGCGACTTCGGCCTGCAGGGCCTGATCGTCGGCGAACGGTGGTTGCACCTTGAGCTGCTCAGCAATCTCACGCTGTACGGCTTGCATGAATTCACTCCTTGCTAGATAGACTGGATTCGGCAGGAACCTGAAACACATGTCGCAAATAGGCGACGAAATTCGGATCTTTGCAGTGGGTCTTGCCAGGCTCGTCGGAGATCTTCGCCACCGGCTGGCCGTTGCAGGCGGTCATTTTAAGCACGATGCTCATCGGTTCGACACCCGGGATATCACAAGTGAGGTTGGTACCGATGCCGAAGCTCACATTGATGCGACCGTGCAGCGCGCGGAAAATCTCCAGCGATTTGGGCAGGGTCAGACTGTCGGAAAACACCAGGGTCTTGCTCATCGGGTCGATGCCGAGCTTGTGATAGTGCGCGATGCACTTTTCACCCCACGCCACCGGGTCCCCGGAATCGTGGCGCAGACCGTCGAAGAGCTTGGCGAAGAACAGATCGAAATCGCCAAGAAACGCATCGGTGGTAATGCAGTCGGTGAGGGCGATACCGAGCAGGCCACGGTATTCGCGAACCCAGCAGTCGAGCGCGGCGATCTGGCTGTCGATCAGGCGCGGGCCGAGTTGCTGATGGGCCATGATCCACTCGTGGGCCATGGTGCCCAGCGGTTTCATGTCCAGCTCGCGGGACAGATGTACGTTGCTGGTACCGACGAAACGCCCGGGGAAATCATGCTTGAGCACGTTGACCACTTCGGCCTGCACGCCAAAGGAAAAGCGCCGACGCGTGCCGAAATCGGCGACCTGCAATTGCGACAGCTCATCGGCCGAGGCGTTGGCGGTCAGCCAGTCGAACTTGCGATACAGCTGTTCGCGTGCCTGCTCCAGCGAAGTCTCCCGGTAGCGATAGCGATTGCGCACTTCGCTGACGATCGCCAGCAGCGGCACTTCGTAAAGGATCACGTGCAGCCATGGCCCGCGCAGACGGATGAACAACTCGCCGTTTTCGATGCCGGTGTGCAGGTAGCGCAGGTTGAAGCGGAACAGACCGAGGAAGCGCAGGAAGTCCGGTTTGAGGAAGCTGATGCGCTCGAGAAAGCTCAACTGATCGGCACTCAGGCTCAGCTCGGCCAGACGCTCGACCTGATGGCGGATCTCGGCCAGATACGGGCGCAGATCTTCGGCGTTGCGGCAGCGGAACTCCCATTCGACTTCGACGTTGGGGTAGTTGTGCAGCACCGCCTGCATCATCGTCAGCTTGTAGAAGTCGGTGTCGAGCAGGTTCTGCACGATGCGATCGGCAAACACACTCTCGCTCATAAACGGGTCTCCAGTTGCGCCGCGCCTGGCGCGGTCTAAATCGATGGCGCTAGTGGCGCATATCAGCGGTGGGGATTGCCAGCATTTTTTCAGAGCGCCGCAGTTCCACTGTGGGAGCGAGCCTGCTCGCGAAAGCGTCGGGTCAGCCACATCATCTTTAACTGACACACCGCATTCGCGAGCAGGCTCGCTCCCACAGGGATCCCGGTTGAACTCACAGCGGGCTATCGATTTGTTCAAGCATCCACTTCACAAAATCGCGCACCTTCGGCACTTCCGCCGCGTGTTCGGGGTAGGCCAGGTAATAGGCATCGCTGCTGGGCATCGCATGCTGCCAAGGTATGACCAGTTTGCCTTCGGCCAATTCCTCTTCCACCAGAAACCGTGGCAGCAGGGCCACGCCGCAGCCGACCTGGGCGGCACGGATGCACATGTAAAAGGTTTCGAAACGCGGCCCGTGGTAGCTGTGCTCGGTGTGGTAGCCCTGGCTGTCGAACCAGTCGTGCCAGGCCTGCGGTCGCGAGGCATTCTGCAACAGCACCAGGTCGGTGAGTTGCGTCGGGTCAGTGAATGGCGTGTCCGGCAGGCTGCTCGGGGCGCAGACTGGCACCAGTTCTTCGCCGAACAATTTCAGGCATTCGGTGCCCGGTCGCGAAGCCTGGCCGAAATAGAAGGCCAGATCGCTGCGCCCCTGCAACAGATCATCGGCTTCCTGCTCGTTGCACAGATCCAGATGAATCGACGGATGGCGCAGGCGCCAGCCTTTCAGGCGCGGCACCAGCCAACGGGCGCCGAAGGTCGACGGAGTGGAGACGCGCAGGACTTCGGTTTCGCCGCCGTAGGAACGCAGGTAATGCGTCGACATCTCCACTTGGCTGAGGATTTTTCTGACCTCGACCAGATACAAATCCCCGGCCGGTGTCATCTGCAAGCGCCGTCGCACGCGGCGGAACAACAAATGCTGCAACAGTTCTTCAAGCTGGGCGACCTGTTTGCTCACCGCACTCTGGGTCAGGTTCAGCTCTTCGGCAGCGCGGGTAAAACTCAGGTGCCGAGTCACGGCCTCAAAGCATTGCAGCGCGGTGATTGAGGGCAAGTGGCGTTTGTTCAGCATGGCCAGTCCTTTTTCTTGTCTTTCTATACGCAGCATGAATAAACGGAATGATATCTGGCGTAAAGGTCGTTTGTTGCATCGCCGCAGTGACGCTACAACTAAAGGCCTGCCCGGCCGCTGAAACGACGGTCGCACACATTCTGTTTTTGCTTGAGGAGAGACCGATGGTAGCCGCATTGCTTGATCGTCTGGGAGTCAACCCGGCCCTGTACCAGAACGGCAAAGTGCCGGTGCATTCGCCCATCGACGGCAGCGAAATTGCCTCGGTGAACTGGGAAGGCGCTGCCGAAGTCGAGCAGCACATCAGTCGCGCAGATCATGCATTCGAGCACTGGCGCAAGGTGCCGGCGCCGCGTCGCGGTGAGCTGGTGCGCCAGTTTGGCGAAGTGTTGCGCGAGTACAAGGCTGACCTCGGTGAGCTGGTGTCGTGGGAGGCCGGCAAGATTACTCAGGAAGGTCTGGGTGAAGTGCAGGAGATGATCGACATCTGCGACTTCGCCGTCGGCCTGTCGCGCCAGTTGTACGGTCTGACCATCGCCTCCGAGCGCCCGGGCCACCACATGCGTGAAACCTGGCATCCGCTTGGTGTGGTCGGGGTGATCAGCGCGTTCAACTTCCCGGTCGCAGTGTGGGCGTGGAACACCACCCTGGCGCTGGTCTGCGGCAACCCGGTGGTGTGGAAACCGTCGGAGAAAACCCCGCTGACCGCGCTGGCCTGTCAGGCGCTGTTTGATCGCGTAGTGAAAAATTTCAGTGATGCCCCACCGAGCCTGTGCCAGGTTGTGATCGGCGGTCGCGATGCCGGCGAAGCGCTGGTCGATGATCCGCGTGTTGCGCTGATCAGCGCGACCGGCAGCACGCGCATGGGCCGCGAAGTGGCGCCGAAAGTCGCCGCACGTTTCGCCCGCAGCATTCTCGAGCTGGGCGGCAACAACGCGATGATCCTCGGCCCGAGCGCCGACCTGGACATGGCGGTGCGGGCGATTCTGTTCAGCGCCGTCGGTACCGCCGGGCAACGCTGCACGACATTGCGTCGGTTGATTGCTCATGAGTCGGTCAAGGAAGAAATTGTCACCCGCCTCAAGGCGGCCTATTCGAAGGTACGCATCGGCCATCCGCTGGAAGGCAATCTGGTCGGCCCGCTGATCGACAGGCACAGCTTCGAAAACATGCAGGATGCGCTGGAGCAAGCGCTGAGCGAAGGCGGTCGGGTGTTTGGTGGCAAGCGCCAACTGGAAGAGCAATTCCCCAATGCCTACTACGTGTCGCCGGCCATCGTGGAAATGCCCGAGCAGAGCGACGTGGTCTGCAGCGAAACCTTCGCGCCGATTCTCTATGTGGTGGGCTACAGCGATTTCGAGGAAGCGCTGCGCCTGAACAACGCCGTGCCGCAAGGCCTGTCATCGTGCATCTTCACCACCGACGTGCGTGAGGCCGAGCGGTTCATGTCGGCGGTCGGCAGTGACTGCGGCATCGCCAACGTCAACATCGGCCCGAGCGGCGCGGAAATCGGCGGCGCGTTTGGTGGCGAGAAAGAAACCGGCGGCGGCCGTGAATCCGGCTCCGATGCCTGGCGCGCGTACATGCGCCGGCAAACCAACACCGTCAACTACTCGCTGGAATTGCCGTTGGCGCAGGGCATTACATTCGACTGACGAAGCTTGATGCGATTGCCCTGTGGGAGCGAGCCTGCTCGCGAATGCGTCAGGTCAGTCGACACTGATGTTGGCTGATTTACCGCTTTCGCGAGCAGGCTCGCTCCCACAGGATCTGCACTGTGTTTGTTGGGTTTCTGTTGGAGTCTGGCAATGCCGTTACGCGAAGAATGTCTGTGGGAAAAGCTCACGCCACAACGCCCGGATAACACCGCGCTCAAGGGCGAGGTCAAGGTCGATGTCTGCGTGATCGGTGCCGGGTTCACCGGGTTGTCGGCGGCGCTGCATCTGTTGGAAAAAGGCAAAAGCGTCTGCGTGTTGGAGGCTCATCGTGCAGGTCATGGCGGTTCCGGGCGCAATGTCGGGCTGGTCAACGCCGGCATGTGGATTCCTCCAGACGAGATCGAGGCCGGTTTCGGCGAGGCGGTCGGCAGTCAGCTGAACCGCATGCTCGGTGCGGCGCCGGCGCTGGTGTTCAGCCTTGTGGATAAATACAACATCGATTGCCAATTGCGCCGCGAAGGCACTTTGCACATGGCGCACAACGCCAAGGGCGAGGCGGATCTGCGCAGTCGCGAGCAGCAATGGAAACGTCGTGGCGCGCCGGTCGAACTGCTGACCGGCAAGGCCTGCGAGCAAGCCACCGGCACGCAGAAAATCGCCGCCGCGTTGCTTGACCGCCGCGCCGGCACGCTCAATCCGATGGCCTATGTCACCGGGCTGGCCACTGCCGTGCGCGGGCTCGGCGGGCAGATGTTCGATCATTCGCCAGTGACTCGCCTTGAGCGCATCGGGCAGAACTGGTCGGTGCAGACCGCGCAGGGTTCGGTACTCGCTGAACAAGTGGTCATCGCCTCCAATGCCTATACCGAAGGCGACTGGACCGAGCTCAAGCGCAATTTCTTTCCCGGCTATTACTACCAGGTCGCCTCGGTGCCCCTCAGCGAAGACGCTGCGCAAGAAATTCTCCCGGGCGGGCAGGGCTCGTGGGATACCCGTCAGGTATTGAGCAGCATCCGTCGCGATAAGGATGGGCGCCTGTTGCTCGGCAGCCTCGGCAATGGCAATCAGAAACCGACCTGGTTTCTCAAAGCCTGGGCCGATCGGGTGCAGCAGCATTATTTCCCCAATCTGAAGCCGGTCGAGTGGGAATGCACCTGGACCGGGCGCATTGCGTTTACACCTGATCACCTGATGCGTCTGTTCGAACCGGCGCCGGGGCTGGTGGCTGTCACCGGTTATAACGGTCGCGGCGTCACCACCGGCACGGTGGTCGGCAAAGCCTTCGCCGATTACCTGTGCAACGGCGATGCGCAGGCGCTGCCGATTCCCTTCGCACCGATGCAGCCCCTGGCCGGTGTGGGCTTGCGCAGTTGCCTGTACGAGGCCGGATTTTCCCTGTATCACGCGGGCCAGTGCCTGCGCATCGTCATTTGAGTGTTGAAAATTGTTGCCGCAAGCGGCGCTTTTGCATCCAGCGACTAGCCTGTAATGGTGCGGGTTGTAGCAGTCCCGCACCAGCAGTGTGCAGTTCGGTGACGCGGGCTGTTACAGGCTGGTTGCACGTCGTTTGCCGCTGCGGTTGCAATGATGGCGCGTGCGGGTTGCGCCTGAAAAAACAAATGGTTTCACCTTCCGCGGTTTAGACGGTTGCACGCCCAATGAAAATGGGACCGAAACAGTCGAAATAACAACAACGCAGCGACTTTTTGAAGAATAAAAAACCGATGGCACGGGCCTTGCTCTGAGCTTTGAGTGAAGTGAAGTCGCAGTGCCAACTAAAAAAAACCTTGGAGCACCACCTCATGTCCCAGACGTTTTACAAGAAAGGCTTTCTGGCCCTCGCAGTCGCTACTGCGCTGGGTGTTTCTGCGTTTGCTCAAGCTGATATCAAGATCGGTGTAGCGGGTCCTATGACCGGTGCCAACGCGGCATTCGGCGAGCAGTACATGAAGGGTGCACAGGCGGCGGCCGATGCGGTCAACGCGGCGGGCGGCGTCAATGGGGAGAAAATCGTCCTGGTCAAAGGCGATGATGCCTGCGAACCGAAGCAGGCAGTGACGGTCGCCAAGGACCTCACCAACCAGAAAGTCGCCGGTGTGGTCGGGCACTTCTGCTCCTCGTCGACCATTCCAGCGTCCGAGATCTACGACGAAGCCGGGATCATCGCGATCACTCCGGGCTCGACCAACCCGCAGGTGACCGAGCGTGGCCTCAGCGCCATGTTCCGGATGTGCGGACGTGACGACCAGCAAGGCATCGTCGCCGGCGACTACATCGTCGACATGCTCAAGGGCAAGAAGGTTGTCGTGCTGCACGACAAGGACACCTACGGCCAAGGCCTGGCGGACGCCACCAAGGCTCAGTTGGAAAAACGCGGCGTCAAGCCTGTGCTGTACGAAGGCCTGACCCGTGGCGAGAAAGACTTCAGCACCATCGTCACCAAGATCCGTGGCGCCGGCGCCGATGTCGTCTACTTCGGCGGTCTGCACCCGGAAGCCGGTCCGCTGGTTCGTCAGCTGCGTGAGCAAGGCCTGAAAGACGTCAAGTTCATGTCCGATGACGGCATTGTGACCGACGAACTGGTGACCACCGCTGGCGGCCCGCAATTCACCGATGGCGTGCTGATGACCTTTGGCGCCGACCCGCGCCTGTTGCCGGAAAGCAAGACCGTAGTGGACGCGTTCCGCAAGGCCGGCACCGAGCCTGAAGGCTACACCCTGTACGCCTACGCCTCGGTTCAGACCCTGGCGGCAGCGTTCAACGGCGCGAAGAAAAACGACGGCGAAGCCGCTGCCAAGTGGCTGAAGGCCAACCCGGTGAAAACCGTGATGGGCGAGAAGACCTGGGATGCCAAGGGCGACCTGAAAGTCTCCGACTACGTGGTTTACCAGTGGGACAAGGACGGCAAATACCACCAGCTGGAAAAGCAGAAGTAAGGGCTGAAGCGATCATCTGATCACCACCGATCCCCTGTGGGAGCGAGCCTGCTCGCGAAGACGCACTGACAAACAACCTCTGCGTTGAATGTTCAACCGCTTTCGCGAGCAGGCTCGCTCCCACAAAGGGGTTCCGTGTGGTCAGGGCTGATCACGCTCCGACATTGCTCCGACGTACATCTGTATTTTTCCTAGAAGAACCGCGCGCCATGGGCGCGCAGGTTCTCACTGCGTGAGATTGCGTTATGGATGGTATTTTCCTGCAGCAACTGGTCAATGGCCTGACCCTCGGGTCGGTCTATGGCCTGATCGCCATCGGCTACACAATGGTCTATGGCATCATCGGCATGATCAACTTCGCCCACGGCGAGGTTTACATGATTTCCGCTTACCTGGCGGCAATCAGTCTGGCTCTGCTGGCTTACTTCGGTATCGAATCCTTCCCGCTGCTGATGCTCGGCACGCTGATCTTCACCATCGTCGTCACGGCGGTGTATGGCTGGGTCATCGAGCGTGTTGCCTACAAACCCCTGCGTAACTCGACCCGCCTGGCGCCGCTGATCAGCGCTATCGGTATTTCGCTGATTCTGCAGAACTACGCACAGATCGCTCAGGGCGCCAAACAACAGGGCGTGCCTACGCTGCTGACCGGTGCCTGGCGTGTTGAAGTCGGCACCGGCTTCGTGCAACTGACCTACACTAAAGTCTTCATCCTGATCGCCGCGTTCGTCGGCATGGGGCTGCTGACCTACGTCATCAAATACACCAAGCTCGGCCGCATGTGCCGCGCGACCCAGCAAGACCGCAAGATGGCCTCGATCCTGGGGATCAACACCGACCGGGTGATTTCCTATGTGTTCATCATCGGTGCAGCCATGGCGGCACTGGCCGGTGTGCTGATCACCATGAACTACGGCACGTTCGACTTCTATGCCGGCTTCATCATCGGCATCAAGGCGTTCACCGCAGCGGTGCTTGGCGGCATCGGTTCACTGCCCGGTGCAATGCTCGGCGGGATCATCCTCGGTATCTCCGAGTCGCTGTTCTCCGGTCTGGTCAACTCCGACTACAAAGACGTGTTCAGTTTCTCGCTGCTCGTCCTCGTACTGGTCTTCCGGCCGCAGGGCCTGTTGGGCCGTCCTCTTGTGTCGAAGGTGTAAGCGATGTCTGCAACCACTGAAAAATCCATCGATATCAAAAAAAGTCTGGTCGAGGCGATTCTTGCCGGCCTGATTGCGCTGATCGTGTTCGGCCCGATTGTCGGCGTGGTCCTCGACGGCTACAGCTTCAACCTCGAAGCGACACGCGTGGCGTGGATCATTGCCATCGTCATGGCCGGTCGCTTTGCCCTCAGCCTGTTCCTGCAAACCCCCAAGGGCCTGAAGATCCTCGACGGATTCGAGAGCACTGGTTCCGGCGTGCACGTGCTGCCGGCGGACTACAAATCGCGGCTGCGCTGGATCATCCCGCTGATCATTGTGCTGGCGATCATCGTGCCGTTTGTTTCCAACTCCTATCTGCTGGGCGTGGTCATCCTCGGATTGATCTACGTGCTGTTGGGGCTGGGGCTGAACATCGTGGTCGGCCTGGCCGGGCTGCTCGATCTCGGTTACGTGGCGTTCTACGCCATCGGTGCCTACGGTCTGGCGCTGGGTTACCAATATCTCGGGCTGGGTTTCTGGACGGTGCTGCCGCTGGCGGCGATCACCGCAGGCCTGGCCGGCTGCATTCTCGGTTTCCCGGTGCTGCGTCTGCATGGTGACTATCTGGCGATCGTGACCCTGGGTTTCGGTGAAATCATTCGTCTGGTGCTGAACAACTGGCTGTCCCTGACCGGCGGCCCGAACGGCATGCCGGCGCCACTGCCGACGTTCTTCGGCCTGGAGTTCGGCAAGCGGGCGAAGGATGGCGGGGTGCCGTTTCACGAGTTCTTCGGCCTGACATACAACCCGGACGTGAAGTATTACTTCATCTACGCGGTGTTGTTCCTGGTGGTGCTGGCGGTGCTGTACGTCAAGCATCGGCTGGTGAAGATGCCGGTCGGTCGCGCCTGGGAAGCCCTGCGTGAAGATGAAATCGCCTGCCGTTCGATGGGTCTCAACCACGTCCTGGTCAAGCTCTCGGCGTTCACCATCGGTGCGTCGACGGCGGGTCTGGCCGGGGTGTTCTTCGCCACCTATCAAGGCTTCGTCAACCCGACCTCGTTTACCTTCTTCGAATCGGCGCTGATCCTCGCCATCGTCGTGCTCGGCGGCATGGGCTCGACCATTGGCGTAGTCATCGCCGCATTCGTGCTCACCGTCGCTCCTGAACTGCTGCGCGGCTTTGCTGAATACCGCGTGCTGCTGTTCGGCATCCTGATGGTGTTGATGATGATCTGGCGACCACGCGGGCTGATTCGCATCAGCCGCACCGGGGTCAAACCACGCAAAGGTGCCATTCACTACGAGAGGACTGCGCCATGAGTGAAGTCGTACTCTCTGTTGAAAAACTGATGATGCATTTCGGTGGCATCAAGGCTTTGAGTGATGTCAGCCTGAAGGTCAAACGCAATTCGATCTTTGCCCTGATCGGCCCCAACGGCGCCGGCAAGACCACGGTGTTCAACTGCCTGACCGGGTTCTACAAGGCCACGGGCGGCAAGATCGAACTCAACGTGCGCGGCCGGCAGACCAACGTCATTCAGTTGCTGGGCGAGTCGTTCAAACCGACGGATTTCGTTTCGCCGAAATCCTTCCTCAGCCGCATGTACTACAAAATGTTCGGCGGTACTCACCTGGTGAACCGTGCCGGCCTCGCCCGTACGTTCCAGAACATTCGCCTGTTCAAGGAAATGTCGGTGCTGGAAAACCTGCTGGTCGCGCAGCACATGTGGGTCAACCGCAACATGCTCGCCGGCATCCTCAACACCAAGGGCTATCGCAAGGCCGAGAGCGATGCGCTGGATGTCGCGTTCTACTGGCTGGAAGTGGTCGATCTGGTCGACTGCGCCAACCGTCTGGCCGGTGAACTCTCGTACGGCCAACAACGCCGTCTGGAGATCGCTCGGGCCATGTGCACACGGCCGCAGATCATCTGCCTCGACGAACCGGCCGCCGGCCTCAATCCTCAGGAAACCGAAGCGCTCAGCGCGATGATCCGGCTGCTGCGCGACGAGCACGATCTGACCGTGGTGCTGATCGAACACGACATGGGCATGGTCATGAGCATTTCCGATCACATCGTGGTTCTCGACCACGGCATCGTCATCGCCGAAGGCGGGCCGGAAGCGATCCGCAACGATCCGAAAGTGATCGCAGCCTATCTGGGCGCCGACGAAGAGGAGCTGGTATGAGCCAACCGATCCTCGAACTGCGCAATCTGGACGTGTTCTACGGCCCCATTCAGGCGCTCAAAGGCGTTTCCCTGCAGATCAACGAAGGCGAGACCGTCAGCCTGATCGGCTCCAACGGTGCCGGCAAGTCAACCTTGCTGATGTCGATCTTCGGCCAGCCGAGAGCGGCGGGTGGGCAGATTCTCTATCAAGGCGTCGATATCACGCAGAAGTCCTCGCACTACATCGCCTCCAACGGCATTGCGCAGTCGCCGGAAGGGCGCCGGGTGTTCCCGGACATGACCGTCGAGGAAAACCTGCTGATGGGCACCATCCCGATTGGCGACAAGTACGCCAAAGAGGACATGCAGCGCATGTTCGAGCTGTTCCCACGGCTTGAAGAACGGCGCAATCAGCGGGCGATGACCATGTCGGGCGGTGAGCAGCAGATGCTCGCCATCGCCCGTGCGTTGATGAGTCGGCCGAAGCTGTTGCTGCTCGATGAACCGAGCCTGGGCCTGGCACCGATTGTGGTGAAGCAGATTTTTGCCACCCTGCGTGACCTGGCGAAAACCGGGATGACCATTTTCCTGGTGGAGCAGAATGCCAACCATGCGCTGAAGCTGTCGGACCGCGCGTATGTGATGGTCAACGGCGAGATTCGCCTGACCGGCACCGGTAAAGAGTTGTTGGTGAATGAGGAGGTGCGTAACGCTTATCTGGGCGGGCACTGATTTTTCTCGCGGTTGTATACAGCCCCGGCGACGAGAGTCCCGGGGCTTTTTTATCCCTCAAACTCACCATATGTCTGTGTAGGAGCTGCCGAAGGCTGCGATCTTTTGATCTTGAGAAACAAAATCAAAAGATCGCAGCCTTCGGCAGCTCTTACATGGAATCAAGGCATGACATCAAGCGGAATTCAGAATTGTGGAAAACAAATTCCCCAAGCTGCCAAAGCGCGACATATAGACGCTGCAAATGGCTGTTTTTCCACAGTTTTGACTTGTCCCCGGTTACTGTGGAGCTGGCTGTGAATAACGTGGGTGTATCTGGCTGCACGCCTTGTAAACCGTGGCTTGTATGGGTGTGGTTGTTTTTTGATCAGGCATTTTTGCAGGAGTGGACCGCGTGGTTGTCAACCTTTTTCTGGGGAGCAAAGACGTAGCAAATCCAAGTGGGCAACCCTGTGGATAAGTCTGTGACTAAACTCTGGAAATACCTCGCTGAGGGCCGTAATTGCTGGCCTCGCGCAATCACCCGGTTGCACCGTCCGTCGTGCAAAATGCCCTGTCCCGCACATCCTCCGCTTCACGGTCAAGCAAAAAACTTTCCATTTCGCCCGCAAAGCCTTGTATGGCGCGGCTTTGCGCGTTTGCACTTGCCCCCGGAAACTGTGGAGCAGACTGTGGATAACATGCGTGCACATGGCTACAGGCCACGCGGGCTATGGCCTTGGCATGTCTGGTTGATTTTTGTACAGCTGGCAAGTGTTGCCCGTATCCGCGAGGGCGGGCATGCTGCCTGCTGATTTTCTATTCCAAGGGCTGCCGTGGCGGCCGAAGCAAGGAGAACACGATGTCCGACACCCTGTTTATCACCGGCGCGACGTCCGGTTTTGGTGAAGCCTGTGCCCGGCGTTTTGCCGAGGCTGGCTGGAAGCTTGTTCTCACCGGCCGTCGTGAAGAGCGCCTCAATGCCCTGTGCGCCGAACTGTCGAAGCAGACCGAAGTGCACGGTCTGGTGCTCGATGTGCGTGATCGCAAGGCGATGGAGGAGGCGATTGCCAACCTGCCGCCGTCGTTCGCCAAACTTCGTGGCCTGATCAACAACGCTGGCCTGGCGCTCGGCGTTGACCCTGCGCCGAAATGCGATCTGGATGATTGGGACACCATGGTCGATACCAACGTCAAAGGCCTGATGTACGCCACTCGCTTGCTGCTGCCACGGCTGATCGCCCACGGCCGTGGCGCCAGCATCGTCAACCTCGGTTCCATCGCCGGCAACTATCCGTACCCGGGCAGCCACGTGTACGGCGCGAGCAAAGCCTTCGTCAAACAGTTCTCGCTGAACCTGCGTTGCGACTTGCAAGGCACTGGCGTGCGGGTCAGCAACATCGAACCCGGCCTGTGCGAAAGCGAGTTCTCGCTGGTACGTTTCGCCGGTGATCAGGAACGCTACAACGCCACTTATGCCGGCGCCGAACCGATCCAGCCGCAAGACATCGCCGAGACGATTTTCTGGGTGATGAACACCCCGGCACACATCAACATCAACAGCCTGGAGCTGATGCCCGTGAGTCAGACCTGGGCCGGGTTTGCCATCGAGCGTAACAAGGCTTGATACCGCGTTGACGCCATTCGCGAGCAGGCTCGCTCCCACAGGAGAATGCATTTCAAACTGTGGGAGCGAGCCTGCCCGCGAAAGGGCCGGCACAGGCAAACCAAGTCGATAAGCTAAACTCCTCACTCAACCACCACGCCGCACCCCGCGGCGCTCAAGGTTTCATGAGGCGTTCAAGTGAGTAACCGAGGTGAGCAGGCACTGCTCAAACAGTCGACGCTGCTGATGCTGGCGGTGTCGATTGCCGGGATCGTCACCGGGTTTGTTTCAGGTTCGCAATCCATCCTGTTCGATGGCTTTTTTTCGCTGATCGCGACATTTATCAAAATCCTGATGCTGATCACCGCCCGACTGATTGCCAAGCAAAGCAATCAGCGTTTCCAGTTCGGCTTCTGGCATCTGGAACCGATGGTGCTGGTGATTGAAGGCAGCTTCCTGCTGCTGATTGCCATCTATGCATTTCTCAACGGCGTGTTCGGCATCATCAATGGTGGCCGCGATATCGAGCTGGGTCTGGTGATCGTCTACGCGGCGGTCTTCAGCGTCGTCGAGTTCGCCTACTTCATCTACGTACGCCGCCGTAATCGCACGCTCAAATCCAGCCTGATCCAGTTCGACAACATCAGTTGGCTGGTCGACGCGATGCTCTCGGTGGGCTTGTTGATCAGTTTTCTCGCCGCGCTGCTGCTCAAGTCCCAGGGCTATGGCGAGTGGGCGGTTTATGTCGACTCGCTGATCCTGATCGTGCTGGCGCTGACCATGCTGCTCCCGGCGTTGAAGATCCTCGGCCCGGCCTTGCGTGATGTGCTGGGTATTGCCCCCGATACGCTGGATGATCAGGTACGGCAGGTGATGGAGTTGGCGAAGGTCGAGCATGGTTTCGACGATTACGTGTCCTACGTGCAAAAGCACGGTCGGGCGCGGTTCATCGAAATTCATGTGGTGTTGCCGGCGGATTATCCGCTGCGCGATGTCGCACAGCTGGATGCCTTACGTGAGCAGATATCGGCGCAGTTGGGCGAGCCGGATGCGGCGCGCTGGTTGACGATCAGCTTCACCGGGGACAAAAAGTGGATTGCCTGATGACCGCGTAACGGCATTCGCGAGCAGGCTCGCTCCCCCAGGTGAATGCATTTCAAGCTGTGGGAGCGAGCCTGCTCGCGAAGGCAATCGTTCGGTCAACGCAGATATTCAGCCAAACCGTGATAGCAGGTCGCCAAATGATAAGGCGTGGTCGAAGGCATGTCCTTGCGGCTGACCTCTCCATTCTCATCGCGACACTCATGCCAGCCGCCGGCATGCAGAAACCGCTGCTGCAGCGCCTGCAACTGGCGCAGCACCACCGCTTCGCTGTCCGCCCGCAACGTCAACGCGCGCAGGTATTCGGCCTGAGCCCAGATGCGCTGGGTCGAGTCCCTTGGACGGCCATTGCCTTCCAGATCAAGCATCGCCCGAACCGCGCCGCAGGACTCCAGTACGCCGTACTGCTCGGTAAAGGCAAATGCCCGATCCAGCGCCCGGTGCAGTTTCGAATCGCGCAACAGCGGCGAGGATTCGAGCAGGAAATACCATTCGAACTGGTGCCCCGGCTCGTACCAGTTATCCACAGCACCCAGCGGCTTCTCCATCAACACGCCATATTGCGGGTCGACGAATTGCTTGTGCATGGCTGTGCATAACTCAAGCAGGGCTTTTTGCGTGTGCGCGTCTTCGCGTACGGCGAGAGTCGCGAGAAAGGCTTCGGCCAGATGCATCAGCGGGTTCTGCAGCGGGCCGGTTTGCAGGGTGAGCCAGTCGCGCTCGAGGCAGGCTTCGTACAAACCGTCACCGGTGGCGAACCGGCGGCCGATGATTTCAAGCGCGGCGTTGAGTGTCGATTCGGCCAGCGAATCCCGGGACTTGCCCCAGTAATGCGCGCAGGCAAACAGAATGAAGGCGTGAGTGTAGAGATCCTTGCGCTGGTCCAGCGGCTTGCCCTGTGCATCGATGCTGTAGAACCAGCCGCCATGCTCGGCATCATGGAAATACCGTTGCAGAGAACGAAACAGGGCGGCGGCGCGGGCTTCGGCGTTATCCACAACCCCGATCAGGCTGGAGAACAGGTACAGCTGCCGTGCGCAGGCCATCGCCCGATAGCGTTGCGCTGGCAGCGGTTGATGCGCGGCGTCCAGCGCCTCGTACGGCAACGCCATGTCGGCGTTCCAGCCCGGGCCTTGCCACAGCGGCACGATCACGTCGAGGAAGTGCTGCTGCACTTGGCCAAACAGGGCGGTCAATTCGGGCAGGGCGGTGGAGCGGGAAGCGTGGGGCATGGGCGGGCGTCACGGGCTGGGGCGATTGCGCGACATGGTAGCAGAGAGCACCGCTTGAGAGAGGCGGTGTCTGTCAGGCCGTCTTCGCGAGCAGGCTCGCTCCCACAGTGGATTTGCAGCGTACACAAAACCTGTGGGAGCGAGCCTGCTCGCGAAGAGGCCGGTTCAGGCAATAAAAAATCAGCCTGCCAACAACCACACCCCAGTCGCCGCCGAAGCCGCACCCGCCAACCGCACCAGCGGCGCCGCTGCCTGCGGCAACACGCGGACCACGCCATAACCGAGCGCATGCAAAACAGCTGTCGCCGCGACAAACCCGGTCGCATACGCCCACGGGCTGCTCATTTCCGGCAACTCCAGCCCATGCGCCACGCCATGGAACAGCGCAAACAGCGCCGTCGCTGCCACCGCCATCACCAGTGGCGGACGCACGGCCAGTGCCACGGCCAGGCCCAGCGCCAAGACCGAGGCGGCAATCCCGCTTTCCAGCGCCGGCAACTGCAGCCCTTCAAAACCGAGCAAACCGCCCAGCAACATGGTGCCGACAAAGGTGCACGGCAGCGCCCAGCGCGCCGCGCCTTGTTGCTGCGCCGCCCATAAGCCGACGGCGAGCATTGCCAGCAAGTGGTCGAGCCCGCCGATCGGGTGGCTGATGCCCGCGACGAGGCCGCTGTCGCCATGCCCCGGGTGAGCGAAGGCCAGTGCCGGTGTCAGCAGCAACCCTAGGGCGCCAAGAATACGTTTGAGTGTCATGGATAAGCTTCCTTGTTGATAAGTGGATCAGGCGGCGGTCAGCAGGCCCTGGCGTTCGATGAAGGCAATGATTTCTTCGAGGCCCTGACCGGTTTTCTGGTTGCTGAACACGAACGGCTTGCCGTTGCGCATGCGTTTGGTGTCGCTGTCCATCATTTCCAGCGAAGCGCCCACCAGTGGCGCAAGGTCGATCTTGTTGATCACCAGCAGGTCGGACTTGCAGATCCCCGGCCCGCCCTTGCGTGGCAGCTTGTCGCCGGCGGAAACGTCGATCACGTAGATGGTCAGGTCGGACAGCTCGGGGCTGAAGGTCGCTGAAAGGTTGTCGCCGCCGGACTCGACCAGAATCAGATCCAGCCCCGCAAAGCGCCGGTTCAGTTGATCGACCGCTTCAAGGTTGATCGAGGCGTCTTCGCGGATCGCCGTGTGCGGGCAGCCGCCGGTTTCCACGCCGATGATGCGTTCCGGCGCAAGGGCTTCGTTGCGCACCAGAAAATCGGCGTCTTCGCGGGTGTAGATATCGTTGGTAACCACGGCGAGGTTGTAGCGCTCGCGCAGGGCCAGGCACAAGGCCAGGGTCAACGCGGTCTTGCCGGAACCGACCGGGCCGCCGATGCCGACGCGCAGAGGTTGTGTGTTCATGTGATTCTCCAAAGTAGACGGGCCCTAGGAACGGAACAGACGGCTGTACTGGCGCTCATGGGCCATGCACGCCAGGGACAGGCCGAAAGCGGCGCTGCCGATGGGTTCGGGATTTATGCGGATCGCATCGTGCTGCGCCTGTTGCAGCAGCGGCAGCAGTTCGCTGGTCAGGCGCTGGGCGGCTTGCTGGCCCAGCGGCAGGGTTTTCATCAATACGGCGAGCTGGTTTTCCAGCCAGCTCCACAGCCATGCGGCGAGGGCGTCCTGCGGGCCGATGCCCCAGGCCCGCGCGGCCAGTGCCCAGCACAGGGCCAGATGCGGTTCTGTGATCTGTTCAAGAAAGTCGCGAGCGGGCGCATCGAGTTCTGGTAAACCGTTGAGCAGTTGCTGCAACGAGTAGCCCATCTGCCGGCTCTCCAGATGCAGCTCACGGGTTTCACGACTGGCACGATGACTTTCGCAAAGTTGCCGCAGTTCGGCCCAGTTTTCATCGGCTGCGGCTTGGCAATGCGCCAACAGCAGCGGCGCTTCGAAGCGGGCGAGATTGAGCAGCAGTTGATCGCTGATCCAGCGGCGGGCGGCGTCAGGGTTGTGGACCCGGCCGTTATCCACCGCCATTTCCAGGCCTTGGGAATAGCTGTAGCCGCCAATCGGCAATTGCGGACTGGCCAGACGCAGCAGCGCCCAGGCCGGATTCACAGGCGCACGCCGAACTGATGGAGTTTTGGCGCGTAGTTGAAGTCTTCGTCACCGTGGCGGGAATGATGATGGCCGCCGCCGTAAGCGCCGTGTTCCGGCTGGAACGGCGCTTCGATAGCCTCGACCTGTGCGCCAAGCTGCTCGAGCATGGCCTTGAGCACGTAATCGTCGAGCAGGCGCAGCCAGCCATCGCCGACTTGCAGGGCGACATGGCGGTTGCCGAGATGGTAGGCCGCGCGCGTCAGTTCGAACGCATTGGCGCACGTGACGTGGAGCAGTTGTTCGGGACGGGCGCAGACGCGCACCACACGGCCGTCTTCAGCCTGCAGACATTCGCCGTCATACAGCGGTGGCTGGCCGCGCTCCAAAAACAACCCGACGTCTTCGCCTTCGGCACTGAAACAGCGCAAACGGCTTTTGCTGCGCGCTTCGAAGGTCAGGTGCAACTCAGCGGCCCAGACGGGTTGAGGTTCGATTCTGCGATGAATCACCAGCATCGGAAAGCTTCCAGCAATGAACGTTGATTGGGCTAGAGCAAGCGCCGCGCCAATCGGGCGATGTGTAGGAAATAGCTGTCGGCGCGTGCCTGATCTTTCAATAGGTGCGGCGATTCTGAAAGGTTTTGGTGCATGAAGGATTTGTCATGCACCAAAGCGAGGCCATGGCGGATGTTCAATGTGGGAGCGAGCCTGCTCGCGAATGCGCCGTGTCAGACAGATGTATTCAACTGACCCAGCGCTTTCGCGAGCAGGCTCGCTCCCACAGGGGATTTGTGGGGTAGCAGAGAGAGGAGGGAGTTACTCGGTACTGCCCAGCCCTTGCCAGTGCTTGAGGCCGATGAAGATGAAGCGCAGTTGCTGGGTGATCTTCGCCTGCGGGGTCAGATGCTCCGGCAAGGCTTCGGCGGGCGGGTCGATGATGTCGGGGAGGGTGGCGAACACCGATTTGACGATCAGGTCGGCCATCACGCTGAGCCCGGCGATGTCCAGATGTTGCAGCTTGGGCATCAGCGCCAGGTCCGCCGCGAGGTCGGCGCTGATGTTCTCGCGCAGGCGTCCGATCGCTTGGCGCACCGGCAGCGAGCCGCCGTATTGTTCGCGGGCGAGAAACAGGAATTGCGAGCGGTTGGCGTTGACCACATCAAGGAAGATGCGCACCGAGGCATCGATGATGCCGCCCATGACGAACTCATTGTGACGCACCAGGCGGATGGTCTCGCGGAAGGTCTGGCCGACTTCACTGACCAGCACCAGCCCCAACTCGTCCATATCGGCGAAGTGCCGGTAGAAACCGGTGGGCACGATGCCGGCGGTCTTGCTCACTTCGCGCAGGCTCAGGCTGCCGAATCCTCTGCCGCTTTCCATCAGGTGGCGGGCAGCGTCCATCAGGGCGTTGCGGGTCTGTTGTTTCTGTTCGGCGCGGGGCAGCATCGCAGGGTGTGTTCTTCGGCAGGACAAGCGCCGCACTCTAGCAAATCGGCTTTGTCGGCGTCGAACGGGGAGTCGTGCAGCGAGGGTTTTACAGAAGCTGAAAAGTCAAAAGCCCAATCCGCTGATTGGGCTTTTTTGCCGGGCCGTCATGGGCTCAGCTCAATTTGCTGTTGCGTTCGATCACACGGTCACCACCGCCTTCAGCGAGGGCTTGACCCAGTGGGGTTTTATCGAAGCCGTCATCAGCCAGGGTCTGGCCCTGTGGAGTGCGATCGGAACCATCGGCTGCGAGGGTCTGGCCTTGTGGGGTGCGCTCGGTACCGTCGGATGCGAGGGTTTGGCCTTGTGGGGTGCGCTCGGTACCGTCGGAAGCGAGGATCTGACCTTGTGGTGTGCGATCCGAACCGTCCTGGACCAGGCCTTTCTCTTCGAGGCGATTGCGACCGTTTTCAGCCAGGGCCTGACCTTGTGGGGTGCGATCCGAGCCGTCTTGAACCAGACCTTTTTCTTCGAGGCGGTTGCGGCCGTTTTCAGCCAGGGTCTGACCTTGTGGAGTGCGCTCGGAACCGTCGGAAGCTACGGTCTGACTGAACACCGAGTGGCTCGATTTGATTTGCGGAGTAGCCTGATCGGCAGCGGGCAGGGCGAAAGCAGTGCTGGCTAGCATCGACAGGGTAAGGCTGAGCAGTAATTGGCGTTTCATGATAGTGGCTCCTTGGGAGGGCGATAAAGTGGGTACGAGGGCAATGCTACTCTCGATAAGTCGATATAAAAGTTCATAAACGCAATGGTAATAATCAACAGAATTGATTGTTCGGCGCGAAGGCTCTAGATCGGGCCTTTGCGGGCGACGGTTTTGCACCGTCGTGGGTATTTTCGACTCACTCGTGCCTCGCAAAAGTGCGGGTCGCGGTAACACTGCTCGACCGATCGGTCAGTTTTGCCGGGCTTTTTATGGCTTAAACTGCCTTTCAATTAAACCTGCGGGCCTTTCGCCAGTCACAGACTGCATAGGGGCCGCTTCGGTCTGCCGTTTCAGCTGTGCGTCGGGTAGTCGGCGTGCGGTCGTGATCAGGAGCTTTGTGCATGACGCGCACTGGAAAAATCTTCAGCTGGACCTTCGCCATCCTCGCGCTGCTGCTGGCAGCCTTGATTCTGATCATCGTGTTTTTCGACTGGAACCGGATCAAACCCACGATCAACGCCAAAGTCTCGGAAGAACTGCACCGGGCGTTTGCCATCAATGGCAACCTCGCGGTGATCTGGCAGCGCGAGCCGCAAGAGGGCGGCTGGCGCGCCTGGGTGCCGTGGCCGCACGTGGTCGCCGAGGACTTGAGCCTGGGCAACCCGGACTGGTCGAAGCAGCCGCAGATGGTCACCCTCAAACGCGTCGAGCTGCGCATTTCGCCGCTGGCCTTGCTGGCTCAGCGCGTGGTGATTCCGCGCATCGACCTGACCGAGCCGAATGCCGAATTGCAACGTCTGGCCGATGGCCGCGCCAACTGGACGTTCAAGTTCGACCCCAAGGACCCGAATGCCGAGCCATCCAACTGGGTGGTCGATATCGGCGCGATCGGTTTCGACAAGGGCCACGTGACCCTCGACGACCAGACCCTGAAGACCGATCTCGATGTACTGATCGACCCGCTCGGCAAACCGATTCCATTCAGCGAAATCGTCGGCGATAAAGCGGCGAAAACTGCTCAGGACAAGGGTGGCGCACCGCAGGACTATGCCTTTGCACTCAAGGTCAAAGGCCAGTATCACGGGCAGAACCTCACCGGGCAGGGCAAGATCGGCGGGCTGCTGGCCTTGCAGGACGCGAGCAAGCCGTTCCCGTTGCAAGCCCAGGCGAAGATCGGCGACACCCGTATCGAACTGGCCGGCACCCTGACTGACCCGCTGAATCTCGGCGCCCTCGACCTGCGCTTGAAGCTGGCTGGCGACAGCCTCGGCAATCTCTATCCGCTGACCGGCGTGACCCTGCCGGACACCCCACCGTATTCCACCGACGGCCACCTGATTGCCAGGCTGCATGACGAGGCCGGGGCGAAATTCACATATGAAAAATTCAACGGCAAGATCGGCGACAGCGACATCCACGGCGACCTGACCTACGTGGCCAGCCAGCCACGGCCGAAACTCACGGGTGCGCTGCTCTCCAATCAATTGCTGTTCGCCGACCTTGCACCGTTGATCGGCGCTGATTCCAACACCGAGCAAAAGGCCCGTGGCGGCGCGAGCAAGCAGCCAGCAGACAAAGTCCTGCCGGTGGAAGAATTCAAGACCGACCGCTGGCGCGCCATGGACGCGGATGTCGAGTTCACCGGCAAGCGCATCGTCCACAGCGAGAAGCTGCCGTTCAACGACCTCTATACCCATCTGAAACTCAACGATGGCGAGCTCAGCCTGGAGCCGCTGCGCTTTGGTGTCGCCGGCGGCACGCTGGATGCGCTGATCCGCCTCAATGGCCGCACTGAGCCGCTGGAAGGCCGGGCGCGTTTGACCGCACGCAAATTCAAACTCAAAGAGCTGTTCCCGACCTTCGAGCCGATGAAAACCAGTTTCGGTGAGCTCAACGGCGATGCTGACATCAGTGGCCGTGGCAACTCCGTGGCCAAGCTGCTTGGCGGCGCCAATGGCAATCTGAAGATGTTGATCAATGACGGCGCGATCAGCCGCGAGCTGATGGAATTGGCCGGGCTCAACGTCGGTAACTACGTGGTCGGCAAGATCTTTGGCGACAAGGAAGTGAAGATCAACTGCGCGGCGGCGGATTTCGACATCAAGACCGGCCTGGCGACCACGCGGCTGTTTGTCTTCGATACCGAGAACGCGATCATCTACATCGATGGCACAGCGAACATGGCCACCGAGCAACTCGATCTGACCGTGACCCCTGAGTCCAAAGGCTGGCGTCTGATTTCCCTGCGCTCGCCGCTGTATGTGCGCGGCAAGTTCATCAAACCGGATGCCGGCGTCAAAGCCGTACCGTTGATGCTGCGTGGGGCGGGGATGGTTGCATTGGGCGTGATTGCCGCACCGGCGGCGGGGTTGCTGGCGCTGGTGGCGCCGAGCGGTGGCGAGCCGAATCAGTGCGCGCCGTTGCTCGAGCAGATGAAGCAGGGCAAGGCACCGGTGACCGTCAAACCCAGCAAGTAATGCGGCGTCTCTGAGGGCGCCTTCGCGAGCAGGCTCGCTCCCACATTCGAACGCATTCCTTCAATTGAAATACGTTCCAGTGTGGGAGCGAGCCTGCTCGCGAAAGCGGTGTGACGGGATTACAGATCGTTGAGGATGTCCGCCATGTCGTCGGCGTGTTCTTCTTCCTGGGCGAGGATGTCTTCGAAGATGCGGCGGGTGGTCGGGTCCTTGTCACCGATGTACTGAATGATCTCGCGGTAGCTGTCGATGGCGATGCGCTCGGCTACCAGATCTTCGTAGACCATTTCCTTGAGCGTGTTGCCCGCTACGTATTGCGCGTGGGACATCTTGCTCAGCAGGTCGGGGTTGAACTCCGGCTCACCGCCCAGTTGCACAATACGCTCGGCGAGGCGATCGGCGTGCTCGGCTTCCTGGTTGGCGTGCTCGAGGAATTCGTCGGCGGCGACGTTGGCTTTCAGGCCGCTGGCCATGAAGTAGTGGCGCTTGTAGCGCAAGGTGCACACCAGTTCGGTGGCCAGCGACTCGTTGAGCAAACGCAGTATTTCTTCACGGTTGGCGTTGTAACCCTCGGTGACCGCGCCGTTTTCCACGTGTTGCCGCGCGCGTTCGCGCAGGGTTTGAACATCAGACAAATGCAGGTCACTCATTTCATTCTCCTGGAGGCTAATCCGATAGGCGCCACGTTCTGAAGACGCGGTCGCTACTCAGGGTGTGAGTCTTGAGCGAAGCGAAAAGTTTTATACGATTTATGCCGTACTCCGTGCAGGAACTGCTGAAGACTGCGATGTCGGCGGGGCAAACCGGTTTCGGTGGAACGGATGCTGGCGGACTGGAATAGGCCTATCGTTGAGTTGTCATCGTCGAGGTGGATGCTTGGCGGGCGTCTTGCACGTCTGGCATCCACTCACCGCACACAAGGATGTAACCCATGTCGACACGTTATCCACTGGTGCTGGTGCCGGGCATGCTCGGCTTCGTCCGGCTGGTGCTTTACCCGTATTGGTTCGGCATCATCAAGGCCTTGCGCCGGGGTGGTGCGACGGTGGTCGCGGTGCAGGTTTCGCCACTCAACTCCACTGAGGTGCGCGGCGAGCAATTGCTGGCGCGGATCGAGGAAATCCTCCGCGAGACCGGGGCGCAGAAGGTCAACCTGTTCGGCCACAGCCAAGGCGCATTGACCGCGCGGTATGCGGCGGCGAAGCGCCCGGATCTGGTCGCCTCGGTGACTTCGGTGGCCGGGCCGAATCACGGCTCCGAGCTGGCCGATTATCTGGAAAAGCACTATCCGGCAAGCAGCGCCAAAGGGCGCGTGCTCGAAGCGCTGTTGCGCCTGGTCGGCTGGGTCATGGCGTTGCTTGACACCGGTTATCACGGGCCGAAACTGCCGGTGGATATCCACGCTTCCCACCAATCGCTGACCACGGCGGGCGTTGCACTATTCAATCAACGTTATCCACAAGGGCTGCCGGAAACGTGGGGCGGGCAGGGGCCGGAAGAGACCAATGGTGTGCGCTATTACTCCTGGTCAGGGACGCTGCAACCGGGCAAGACCGATCGTGGCGGCAATCTCTTTGACGGCACCAACCGCAGTTGCCGCTTGTTCGCCAAGACCTTCGTCCGCGAGCCCGGGCAGTGCGATGGGATGGTCGGGCGTTACAGCTCGCATCTGGGCACGGTGATCGGGGATGACTTTCCGCTGGATCATTTCGACATTGTCAATCAGTCGCTGGGACTGGTGGGCAAAGGCGCGGATCCGGTAAGGCTGTTTGTCGAGCATGCGGCGCGGCTGGAGGCTGCAGGGTTATAGCAGCAAACATCAAGATCAAAAGATCGCAGCCTTCGGCAGCTCCTACAGGAACCGCATTTCAAGGTAGGAGCTGCCGAAGGCTGCGATCTTTTCAATCAGGCGGTACCTACCCGCCGGCCCAGCACCGTGGTCCAGCGCTCCGACAAAACCACCCCGCCCAAGGTCAGCAATCCGCCCACCAGGTGATACATCGCCAACTGTTCCTTCAACACCAGCGCCGCAATCAACGCAGTAATCAATGGCAGCAGATTGAAGAACAGCGTCGTCCGGCTCGGCCCCAGTCGCTGCACCGCCTGCATCCACGCCAGAGGCGCGACCATCGAGGCCAGCAGACACGCATACAGCACCAGCGGCACGTTCTGCAGATTCAAACCGGTCTTCGGCGACACCGCGAACAGCGGAAACAACACCACAATCGCCACCAGCACCTGCAAGTACAGCAACACCAACGGCGGCAGGCGCAGTTGCCACTTTTTCAGCAGCGTGCTGTAGACCGCATAGGCCAGCGTCGCGACCAGCATCATCGCGTCACCCATGTTGACCCCGTGTTGCAGCAGCGCACCGAGGCTGCCGGACGACACCACCACCAGCACGCCAGCAAACGACAGCACTGCACCGACCAGGGCGCCAGCGGTCAGGCGCTGACCGAGGCTGATGATCGCCATGGCCAGCGACATCAATGGCATCAGCGAGAGGATGATGCCCATGTTGGTCGCGGTGGTCAGTGTTGCGGCGAAATAGGCGAGGCTCTGATACACCGCCATGCCGAGTACGCCGAGGACGAAAATCCGCCGCAGATTCGGCCGAATCTGCGGCCAGTGCGCGATCACTCTTTTGAGCATGAATGGCGTGAACAGCACGCCGGCGAGCAGCCAGCGGTAAAAACCGATCTCGGCCGGGAAGATCGCGCCGACCGCCAGTTTGTTGATCACGGTGTTGCCGGCCCAGATGAAAATCGCCAGCAGGGGAAACGCGTATTGCATGGGACAAAACCAGAACGTTGATGAAGCGCGATTATCCCCTGTCTGGATGCAGGCCTATACTGCGAACCGGACAACCTGCCTCTGCATCCGGACAGCATGAACAGCAAACACATCGATCTGCTCGATTTCAGCGAACTGCCGTCAGCGGTGTATTTCCGCTACGCCGATTTCAATGCCCACGAATATGCCGCGCCACACCGGCACCCTTGGGGCACGCTGGAATATGCAGCCCATGGCGTATTGCACATGGATGTCGACGGCAGCCGCTTCATGTCGCCGCCGCAGTATGCGGTGTGGGTGCCGCCCGAGGTCGAGCACAGTTTCTACAGCCATCAGCCGGTCAACTATCGCGCGGTGTGTCTTGATCCGAGTGTTTGCAAACGGTTGCCGGCGCGCGCCTGCACATTGGCGATCAGCGATATTCTCAAAGCGATTCTCAAGGACTTCGCCGCCCGCGATGTAAAGATTCCCGAGCATGAGGCCGATCAGCGTCTGGCTCAGGTGCTGGTCGATCAACTGCAACAGGCACCGGTGCAGGAATGTTTCCTGCCGTATGCGAGCAGCCCGGGCTTGCTGATGATTCTCGAGGCCTTGCAGGCCGAGCCTGGCAACAATGAGCCTCTGGCACACTGGGCGGCGCAAGTGCATGTCAGCGAGCGCACTCTGGCGCGGCAGTTCGTTCGTGAACTGGGCATGAGCTTTGGCGAATGGCGCCAGCGCTTGCGGTATCTGGCGGCGATCGAGACGCTGGAGACCTCGCGCTCGGTGCAGGAAATCGCTTTCGACCTCGGCTACAGCAGCGGCTCGGCATTCATCGCCATGTTCGCCCGCCAGGCCGGTTGCACGCCTGAACAATATCGTCGCAGCCATCTCGAGGGCAGGAAGGTGTAACAAGCTTTGACTACACTGCGACAGAGGCCGCATCCATCGCTGCGGCAACAAGGAGAAAACTCCATGAAGATGTTGCGTGTGCCGTTGTTGATGATCGGGCTGCTTGTGTGTTCCCAGGGTTTCGCCGCCACGGCGCAACAGAACAAAATGACCACCTGCAATGCCGATGCGACCGCCAAGAGTTTGAAGGGCGATGAGCGCAAGGCGTTCATGAGCACCTGCCTGAAAGCGGCGCCTGCGGCCAACGATGGCAAGGAGCTGACGCCGCAGCAGCAGAAAATGACCACCTGCAATGCCGATGCAAAAACCAAGGCGCTGACCGGTGATGCGCGCAAGGCGTTCATGAGTGAGTGCCTGAAGAAGAAATAAGATCAAAAGATCGCAGCCTTCGGCAGCTCCTACACAAGACGCGATCCTGTGGGAGCTGCCGAAGGCTGCGATCTTTGCGGCTTGCCGGCCTCTTCGCGAGCAGGCTCGCTCCCACATTTGAAACGCGTACTCCTGTGGGAGCGAGCCTGCTCGTGAAAGCGCCGGTGAGTGCAACGCCAATCCCAAGCCCCGCATATCCCTAGTGCTAACCCCGGATCGCTGGCAGACTGCCCATCCTTTCACGCCGTTCGTTTTGAGGCTGTATGCCAACGTTTTCTCAGCGTCATGTTGTGTTCTGGGTCAGTTGCATCATCATTTTTGGCGGACTCCTGCTGGTGCTGCCGCTGCGCCTGTTGCCGAGCCTGCTGGCCGGATTGCTGGTGTTCGAGCTGGTCAACATGCTCACCCCGCAACTGCAACGGCTGATCGAAGGGCGGCGTGCGCGCTGGTTGGCGGTGGCGCTGCTCGGCACGCTGGTGGTGAGTGTGTTGGCGCTGATTTTCGCCGGGGCTATCAGTTTTCTCCTGCATGAAGCGGAAAACCCCGGCGCCTCGCTCGACAAATTCATGGGCGTGGTCGATCGCGCGCGCGGGCAATTGCCGCCGTTCATCGACGCCTATCTGCCGGCCAGCGCGGCGGAGTTTCGTGTAGCGATCGGCGAGTGGGCGAGCAAGCATCTGGCCGACCTGCAACTGGTCGGCAAGGACGCCGCGCACATGTTCGTCACCCTGCTGATCGGCATGGTGCTCGGCGCGATCATTGCCCTGCAGCGCATCCCCGACGTGACCAAGCGCAAGCCACTGGCCGCCGCTTTGTTCGACCGTTTGCATCTGCTGGTGCAGGCGTTTCGCAATATCGTCTTCGCGCAGATCAAGATTTCCCTGCTCAACACCGTGTTCACCGGGATCTTCCTCGCGGTGATTCTGCCGATGTTCGGCATCAAGCTGCCGCTGACCAAAACCCTGATCGTGCTGACCTTCCTGCTCGGCCTGCTGCCGGTGATCGGCAACCTGATGTCGAACACGCTGATCACCATCGTCGGGCTGTCGCTGTCGATCTGGGTAGCGATCGCCGCGCTGGGCTATCTGATCGTTATCCACAAGCTCGAATACTTCCTCAACGCGCGCATCGTCGGCGGGCAGATCAGTGCCAAGTCGTGGGAATTGCTTCTGGCAATGCTGGTGTTCGAAGCCGCGTTCGGTTTGCCGGGAGTGGTGGCGGGGCCGATTTATTACGCGTACCTGAAGAGCGAATTGAAGCTCGGAGGAATGGTCTAGAAAAGCAGCTTCGAGCTTCAAGCTTCAAGCTGCAAGTAAAAAGCAGAAGCGAGAGCCGCAGTGGCTTTTGCTTTTGCTCTTACTTGCAGCTTGCAGCTTAAAACTTGCAGCTGCCCCTAAACGCCGTAGCGTTTGCGGGCTTCAATCGCCAGGCCGCTACCAATGCTGCCGAAGATGTTGCCTTCCACATGCCGCGCGTTCGGCAGCATTGCCGACACGCTGTTGCGCAGGGCCGGGATGCCGCTGGAGCCCCCAGTGAAGAACACCGTATCAACCTGGTCGACCGCCACGCCGGCATCATTGAGCAATTGCGTAACGCTGCCGCGCACGCGCTCGAGTAAGGCTTCGATTGCCGATTCGAACAACGCGCGGCTCAGCTCGACGCTCAGCCCGGCTTCGATGCGGTCCAGCGGCACGTGGCGGCTGTCGGCGTGGGTCAGCTGGATCTTGGTTTCTTCGACTTCCATCGCCAGCCAGTGCCCGGCGCGCTGTTCGATCAGCTTGAACAGGCGATCGATGCCGCCAGTGTCTTCGATGTCGTAGCGCATGCTGCCCAGCGCCAGCGTGGATTTCTGCGAGTACACCGAGTTGATCGTATGCCAGGTCGCCAGGTTCATGTGGTGGCTGGTCGGCATGTACGCGCCGCTTTTCATCCGGCTGCCGTAGCCGAACAGCGGCATCAGGCCTTGCAGGCTCAGCTGTTTATCGAAGTCGGTACCGCCGATGTGCACGCCGCCGGTGGCCAGAATATCGTCGTGACGGTTATCGACACCGCGCCGTTCGGGCGACAGGCGCACCAGCGAGAAGTCAGAGGTACCACCGCCGATGTCGACGATCAGCACCAACTCTTCTTTCTCGATGGTCGACTCGTAGTCGAACGCCGCCGCGATCGGTTCGTACTGGAACGACACGTCCTTGAAGCCGATTTTGCGCGCCACCTCGACCAGCGTGTCTTCGGCTTCCTGGTCGGCCAGCGGATCGTCATCGACGAAGAACACCGGACGGCCCAGCACCACTTGCTCGAATTCCCGACCGGCGGCGGTTTCGGCGCGGCTCTTGAGCTGGCCGATGAACAGCCCCAGCAGGTCCTTGAACGGCATCGCCGTGCCGAGGACGCTGGTGTCGTGCTTGATCAGCTTGGAGCCGAGCAGGCTTTTCAGCGAGCGCATCAGTCGGCCCTCGTAGCCTTCCAGATACTCGTGCAGGGCCAGGCGACCGTATACCGGGCGACGCTCCTCGATGTTGAAGAAGACCACCGACGGCAGGGTGATCTTGTCGTCTTCCAGCGCAATCATGGTGTCCATGCCGGGGCGCAGCCAGCCGACGGTGGAGTTGGACGTGCCGAAGTCGATGCCGCAGGCACGGGCTGGAGAGGCGTCTTTCATGTCTTTCGGATTCCGGTCAAAAAAACGGCCGCGCAGTGTATGTCAGTGCGCGGCAGATTCGAAGGCCGGTCATCCGCTATTTCGCCACATGGCAGGTTGAAAACCGCCGCTTTGCCCCAAACTTGCTGGCATGGGCCGGCAGACACACCGGCGGTCGCAAGAACCGCCGTCCACTGCCGATAAACTTCTGCGGCGCCACCCGGTCACAACCTTGAGATCGGTCAACCCGGCACGCGCCAATCGGGCGCACGCTGGTCTCGGCGCGAAATCGATAACGGATGGTGATCCTTCAATGGACTTCAAAGACTATTACAAGATACTCGGCGTGGAGCCGACAGCCGACGACAAGGCCATCAAGGCGGCCTATCGCAAGCTGGCGCGCAAATACCACCCCGATGTCAGCAAGGAAAAAGACGCCGAGGCCAAGTTCAAGGACGCCTCGGAAGCCTATGAAGCGCTGAAAAGTGCCGACAAGCGCGCCGAATACGACGAACTGCGCCGTTATGGCCAGCACGGTCAGCCGTTCCAGGGCCCACCGGGCTGGCAGAGCCGTGGCGGCTTCGGCGGTGGCGGTGGCGACACAGGCGACTTCTCGGACTTCTTCAGTTCGATCTTCGGCAATCGCGGCCCCGGTTTCGGTGGCGCCGAGAGCCGCCAATCACGCGGACGCCGAGGGCAAGACGTGGAAATGGAACTGCCGGTCTTCCTCGAAGAAACCCTGTCGAACGAATCGAAGAAAGTCACCTTTCAGGTGCCGCAATACAACGCGCATGGCCAGCACGTCAGCAACACCAGCAAGAGCCTGAACGTGAAGATTCCGGCCGGCGTCACCGATGGCGAGCGGATTCGCCTGAAAGGCCAGGGCGCGCCGGGTATCGGTGGCGGGGCGAATGGCGATCTGTACCTGACCATCCGGTTTGCGCCGCACCCGAAATTCGATGTTGAAGGCGAGAACCTGATCATCACCCTGCCGCTGGCTCCATGGGAGTTGGCGCTGGGCACCGAAGTGGCCGTGCCGACCCTGACCGGCAAGATCAACCTCAAGGTTCCGGCCGGCAGCCAGAATGGCCAGCGCATGCGCGCCAAGGGCCATGGCCTGCTGAACAAGGCGGGCGAGCGCGGTTATCTGTTCGTGCAGCTCAAGGCCGTGATGCCGAAAGCGTCCGACGATGAGGTCAAGGCGCTGTGGCAGGAACTGGCGAAGAAAGCCGCGTTCAACCCGCGAGAGAACTTCTGAACCCGACGACGGAGTAGCCCATCATGAGCAGCCCCCTGATCGTTCAACTGGACCTGGCAGAATTCTGTGAGGCGGCCGATTTGTCGGACGTTTACGTGATCGAAATCGTCGAGCACGGCATCCTCGAACCTCAGGGTGCGCAGCCCCGGGAATGGCGCTTCACCGATTACGAGCTGGCGTTGGCCAAGCGCGCGGCGAAGCTGCGCCGGGATCTGGAGCTGGAATGGGAAGGCGTGGCGCTGGCGCTGGATCTGCTCGAAGAGGTGCGAGAGTTGCGTGCTGAAAACCGCATGTTGCGCCAACGATTAGGGCGGTTGGTGGTGGAATAGCGCCTGACGTCCCCGTGTAGGAGCTGCCGAAGGCTGCGATCTTTTGATCTTAAATGAGGGTCAAGATCAAAAGATCGCAGCCTTCGGC
>NZ_JBSICA010000080.1:0-386 GCF_058245595.1 Pseudomonas sp. UF-293
CGCGAAAGCGGTGTGCCAGTCAACGTAGATGCAACTGACCTGACACCTTCGTGAGCAAGCCCACTCCCACACGGTTTCGCGGCGGTCCGCAAATTGAGTGCATGCCGCCAATCCCTGTGGGAGCGAGCCTGCTCGCGAAAGCGGTGTGCCAGTCAACGTGGATGTGACTGATCTGACGCCTTCGTGAGCAAGCCCACTCCCACAATGTTTTTGTGGCGGTCTGCAAATTGATCGCATGCCGCCAATCCCTCTGGGAGCGGGCTTGCTCGCGAAAGCGGTGTGCCAGTCAACGTGGATGTGACTGACCCAACGCCTTCGTGAGCAAGCCCACTCCCACAATGTTTTGTGGTGTTCCGCAAATTGAGTGCATGCCGCTGATCCCGGTG
>NZ_JBSICA010000081.1:0-365 GCF_058245595.1 Pseudomonas sp. UF-293
GAGCAGTGGAGCAACACCGACAACAACGAGCGCGACTATCTGCTGGCCAGTTACATCGAGTCGCTGAGCCAGCTCGGCGCTCAGGACTTCGACACCCTGGCCAAGGCCAGCGACGATCCGCGCGCCCAGGCATTGTTCGCTGAACTGGAGCAATTTCCCGAGCCGGATCGGGAAAATACCCGGCAGGCATTGCTTGAGTATTTGAACAAGGGTGGTGAGGTTGTCCCGACCGATACTCAGGCTCGACCTGAACTGCAGCAACAGCGCGAAAAGGCATTGGACGAGTCGCTGGCGCTGAACCGTTTCGACGGCGTCGCCCCGGATTTCACCGCGCACGCTCGCGTCACCGCCGAGGCGGACCGACG
>NZ_JBSICA010000082.1:0-346 GCF_058245595.1 Pseudomonas sp. UF-293
ATCACCGGGTTGCTGGCGACCATGCCGGAGTCTTGCTGATAGGGCACAGGCGCGAGTTTCGGAAACACCGTCTGGTCATCGCCGAACACGAGCTTGTGCGCCGTGGCGCTGTGCTGGAAGTGGAAATGAATGCCTTCTTCTTCGCACAGGCGCTGGATGAAGTGCAGATCCGACTCGTCGTATTGCACGCAGTAGATGCGCTCCGGATAGATCGAGCCGGTCTTGAATTCGTAGGCGTTGCCTTGAATGCCGTGCTCTTCCAGCACCATGCCGATGATCTTCGGCACGCTGAGGTTCTGGAAGATGCGCTGGTTGATGCGGTGCGCCAGATACGCCAGTTGTGGGC
>NZ_JBSICA010000083.1:0-346 GCF_058245595.1 Pseudomonas sp. UF-293
GCCCACAACTGGCGTATCTGGCGCACCGCATCAACCAGCGCATCTTCCAGAACCTCAGCGTGCCGAAGATCATCGGCCAGGTGCTGGAAGAGCACGGCATTCAAGGCAACGCCTACGAATTCAAGACCGGCTCGATCTATCCCGAGCGCATCTACTGCGTGCAATACGACGAGTCGGATCTGCACTTCATCCAGCGCCTGTGTGAAGAAGAAGGCATTCACTTCCACTTCCAGCACAGCGCCAACGCGCACAAGCTGGTTTTCGGCGACGACCAGACGGTGTTTCCGAAACTCGCGCCTGTGCCCTATCAGCAAGACTCCGGCATGGTCGCCAGCAACCCGGTGAT
>NZ_JBSICA010000084.1:0-346 GCF_058245595.1 Pseudomonas sp. UF-293
ACCGACGACCTTCGGGTTATGAGCCCGACGAGCTACCAGACTGCTCCATCCCGCGTCTGTGTGGCGGCATTCTACAGGCGAACGGCGAGGTGTCAACCGCTAATCCTGGAATGGGTCAAATAACTGCGAAATCGCGGCAAACGGTCGCAGGCGCGCGTTAAGTTTCGGAAATGCAAAGAAATCCTGTTTTTCCCATAGCCGTGTCGCAGCACGCTGGCCAGGCAAAATAGACGCGCACAAAAAAGGCCACTCTTTCGAGTAGCCTTTTCTGATGTTTGGTTGCGGGAGCCGGATTTGAACCGACGACCTTCGGGTTATGAGCCCGACGAGCTACCAGACTGCTCCA
>NZ_JBSICA010000085.1:0-343 GCF_058245595.1 Pseudomonas sp. UF-293
GTGGACGATGGGGATCGAACCCACGACAACGGGAGTCACAATCCCGTGCTCTACCAACTGAGCTACGCCCACCATATTGCGTAACAAAAAAGCCAAACAACTTCTTTGTCGAAACTTCATCAGGCCCGAGGCACAGATAAAGCTTTATTTGGTGCGGATGAAGAGACTCGAACTCTTACGCCTCGCGGCGCTGGAACCTAAATCCAGTGTGTCTACCAATTCCACCACATCCGCGGATGAAGCTTTTAAAGCAAAGGCGCCAGACCGTTAAATCTGGCGCCTTTCGAAATATGGGGTGGACGATGGGGATCGAACCCACGACAACGGGAGTCACAATCCCGTG
>NZ_JBSICA010000086.1:0-332 GCF_058245595.1 Pseudomonas sp. UF-293
TAGCTCAGTTGGTTAGAGCGCACCCCTGATAAGGGTGAGGTCGGCAGTTCGAATCTGCCCAGACCCACCAATTTTGTGTGGGAAACGCCTGTAGAAATACGGGGCCATAGCTCAGCTGGGAGAGCGCCTGCCTTGCACGCAGGAGGTCAGCGGTTCGATCCCGCTTGGCTCCACCACTACTGCTTCTGAAGTTTGAAAGCTTAGAAATGAGCATTCCACCAAGACGGTGATGAATGTTGATTTCTAGTCTTTGACTAGATCGTTCTTTAAAAATTTGGGTATGTGATAGAAAGATAGACTGAACGTTACTTTCACTGGTAACGGATCAGGCT
>NZ_JBSICA010000087.1:0-329 GCF_058245595.1 Pseudomonas sp. UF-293
ACCTGCACCGCCGGCATCCGCGTGGCGTCCGCCTCGGCCAGCGGTTTCGCTGTGCAGGCCACTTCCGCCAGCCACTGCTTCGCCTGGGCCACGGTAAGCAGATGCTCGCCGCCGATCAGACAATGCACGGGGCCAAGATCGACCGCCTGCATGAAGTGCTCGCGCTCCTCCGCACTGTCCAGCACCTGTCGGCACTTCGCCGCGCTCAACTGCACGTCGGCGAAGGTCACGTAGAGGGTGCTTTTGCGCGAAAAGATCAACGCCGGACGTTCCTCGATGGCGCTGCGCTGATCCTCGCTGACGCTTTTGCCGCGATGCAGCAATGCGCT
>NZ_JBSICA010000088.1:0-327 GCF_058245595.1 Pseudomonas sp. UF-293
GATGACGGGATCGAACCGCCGACATTCTGCTTGTAAGGCAGACGCTCTCCCAGCTGAGCTAATCACCCTTCGCTTCGTTACGGGGCGCATTATGCCACAAGTTTTCGTAAAGTTTTGATTTTATTGAATATTTTTCAAAAAAATCTGAAAACCAATGAAACGATACATCCCGCGAGTACAACCTTGAGACAGAAAAAAACCCGCCTCAGCGGGTTTTTCCGTGGTGACCTGGCGTTCAGTGGTCCAGGTGACCGAATATGGCGCAGCGGACGGGACTCGAACCCGCGACCCCCGGCGTGACAGGCCGGTATTCTAACCGACTGAACT
>NZ_JBSICA010000089.1:0-324 GCF_058245595.1 Pseudomonas sp. UF-293
AGTTCAACGCTGGACGCAGCGGTCTCCCACAGGGAAACGCATTCCAAGGTGGGAGCGAGCCTGCTCGCGAATGGCATGACCTCGGTTCCAGGCGAACCGAGGTTGTGCATCGACTCAGACTTTGAACCGGCCCACCAGCATCTGCAAATGCGTGCCCAGTCGCGCCAGTTCAACGCTGGACGCAGCGGTCTCCCACAGGGAAACGCATTCCAAGGTGGGAGCGAGCCTGCTCGCGAATGGCATCACCTCGGTTACAGGCGAACCGAGGTTGTGCATCAACTCAGACTTTGAAACGGCCTACCAGCATCTGCAGATGCGTGCCCA
>NZ_JBSICA010000008.1:0-238345 GCF_058245595.1 Pseudomonas sp. UF-293
GATGGTAGTGTGGGGTTTCCCCATGTGAGAGTAGGTCATCGTCAAGATTAAATTCCGAAACCCCAATTGCGAAAGCAGTTGGGGTTTTGTTTTGCCTGCGAGAAATGTGTCCGCTTGATTTCTATGCAACGGCCCGGGGCATGGCTATTATGCGGGCCTCATTGTGAGGCGATATCTGCATGCTGACGTTGTTGAATCTACTGAAGGATGGACGATTCCATTCCGGACAGGACCTGGGCGTTGCCCTGGGAGTTAGCCGAAGTGCTGTATGGAAGCAGCTACAACAGCTTGAAGCTGAGCTTGGCCTGTCGATCCATAAAGTTCGTGGTCGCGGATATCAATTGTCGGCGCCTCTGACGCTCCTTGATCCTCTTGAAATAACCAGGAAGGTCTCTCAATGGTCTGTGCGTGTGTTCGATTCTGTCGATTCGACAAATGCCGAAGCTCTGCGCTCCATCAGTGAGGGCGCCCCCGCGCCGTTTTTGGTGCTTGCGGAGCGACAATTGGCAGGCCGTGGTCGTCGAGGCCGTAAATGGGTAAGCCCATTTGCCGAAAACCTTTATTACAGCCTTGTACTCCGTATCGAAGGCGGAATGCGCCAGCTTGAAGGGCTGAGCCTTGTTGTTGGCTTGGCCGTTATGCAGACCTTGCGAAGCGCGGGGGTGTCGAACGTCGGCCTGAAGTGGCCCAATGATGTCTTGGTGGGAAACAAGAAGATTGCCGGTATCCTACTCGAGCTCGTCGGAGATCCGGCAGATGTCTGTCATGTAGTGCTGGGTATAGGAATCAATGTGAATATGCAGGTTGCGCATGAGGTCGACCAGCAGTGGACTTCCATAAGGCTTGAGTCTGGGCAGGCCTGTGATCGCAACGATTTGGTGGTTGAGCTTAGCAATCAACTGAACACCTACATCCATAGGCACCAAGCCAATGGATTCGCTAGTTTGCAAGCAGAATGGGCGGAAAATCATCTGTGGCAGGGTCGCTCCGTATCATTGATTGCGGGTAACAGTCATATCGACGGGGTTGTGCTCGGCATTGATAATCAGGGCGGGTTGCGCTTGATGGTAGATGGTGTTGAACAGGTCTTTAGTGGCGGAGAGCTCAGCCTGAGGTTGCGTGATGATTCTTGAGCTTGACTGCGGCAACAGCTTTATAAAGTGGCGCGTGCTGGATGACTTGGCGAGCGAAGTGGTCTCTGAAGGGGTTGTAGATTCCAATCTGGCTTTGATTGAGAGCCTGCGGATCATAAATTCGCTATCACTGCGCAGCTGTCGTTTGGTCAGCGTCAGGACTGATGAGGAAACAGGCGCGTTAATCGAGCTTATTGAGCGTGAGTTCGCTATTCCTGTCGTATGTGCGAAATCCGCTCGCATGATGTCCGGTGTTCATAACGGCTACGAGGATTATGAGCGTCTAGGGCTTGATCGCTGGCTAGCGATGCTTGGGGGCTTTCACCTGGCTGCCGGCAATTCGTGCCTGATTCTCGACTTCGGTACAGCAGTCACTGCTGATTTTGTTGCGGCTGACGGTGAGCATCTCGGTGGGTTCATCTGTCCTGGTATGCCTTTGATGCGAAACCAGTTGCGCACTCATACTCGTAAAATTCGCTACGGGGATCAGGCGGCGGAGCGCGCGCTCTCTAGTCATGTGCCGGGGCGGACGACCGCAGAGGCGGTGGAGCGCGGGTGTTCGCTGATGTTGAGAGGCTTCGTCCTCACTCAATTAGAACTCGCTCAAGCATATTGGGGCGAAAACTACGTGGTTTTCATTACGGGGGGGGATGCCGAGCTGGTTGGTGGCGTCGTGCCTGATGCTCGGGTTGTACCCGATCTTGTTTTCGTCGGCTTGGCCATGGCGTGTCCGTTGTCCTGAGGTTCATATGCGTTGGTTGTTCCTGCTCCTCGTAGTTCTCAATGTTTTTTATTATGTCTGGCATCAGCAGGAAGCGCCCTTGCGAGCCAAAGATGTAACGCCTCTGAACCTGTATCGCGGTTCGCAGCAGGATATTCGTTTGCTTAGTGAAACAGCCGGTGATGGGCGCAGGGCGGAGGGTGCTGCGCGTCAACAGTGCCTGTTTCTTGGTGGATTTTCTGATGAGGATTCAATTGCCAAGTTGCAGCAGCGTCTTGGGGCGATGAGGGTCAATGTGCAATCCGTGCCGAAAGATGCTGCCGGAAGCGGTTACTGGCTGGCAGTTGCGCCGGACGGCCAGCGTTTGTTGGGCGATCCACAGTTGCAAAACCTTTCCAAGGAATTCAATGAGTTAAAACATAAAATAATGCTGTGCGAAGGGGTTGCACCTGCTGAATAGTTTGAATAGAATGGCGCCCGCTCCACAGCGAAGACCATAACCGGATTTCAATGTAGAGCGTGTCAACGCAGCTAACCTCAGGTTTTTAAATGAGAAAATGCTTGACAGGGTCTTGGCATGATATAGAATGCCGGCCTGATTAGGAGGGGTTCCCGAGCGGCCAAAGGGATCAGACTGTAAATCTGACGTCTACGACTTCGAAGGTTCGAATCCTTCTCCCTCCACCAGATTTAAGCGTGAGCTGCAGGCTCCGCGGGTATAGTTTAGTGGTAGAACCTCAGCCTTCCAAGCTGATGATGCGGGTTCGATTCCCGCTACCCGCTCCAAGTTTGCAGGTTGTGCAAAGGGTTTTGCTCTTGTAGCTCAGTTGGTAGAGCACACCCTTGGTAAGGGTGAGGTCAGCGGTTCAAATCCGCTCAAGAGCTCCATATAACAGGGCAGATATGAAAATATCTGCCTTTGTTTTAATGGTTGATATTGTTTGTCTAATTTCTTCTGTAGAGGGTGATATCGATGGCTAAGGAAAAATTTGATCGTTCCCTGCCCCACGTCAACGTTGGGACCATTGGTCACGTTGACCACGGTAAAACCACTCTGACTGCTGCTCTGACTCGCGTTTGCTCCGAAGTTTTCGGTTCTGCAATCGTTGACTTCGACAAGATCGACAGCGCACCAGAAGAAAAAGCTCGCGGTATCACCATCAACACCGCGCACGTTGAGTACAACTCGAAGATCCGTCACTACGCTCACGTTGACTGCCCAGGTCACGCTGACTACGTGAAGAACATGATCACCGGTGCTGCTCAAATGGACGGCGCTATCCTGGTTTGCTCGGCCGCTGATGGTCCGATGCCACAAACCCGTGAGCACATCCTGCTGTCCCGTCAGGTTGGCGTTCCGTACATCGTGGTCTTCCTGAACAAGGCTGACCTGGTAGACGACGCTGAGCTGCTGGAACTGGTTGAGATGGAAGTTCGTGACCTGCTGTCGACTTACGACTTCCCGGGCGACGACACTCCGATCATCATCGGTTCGGCTCGTATGGCGCTGGAAGGCAAAGACGACAACGAGATGGGCACCACTGCCGTCAAGAAACTGGTTGAAACTCTGGATGCCTACATCCCAGAACCAGTTCGTATGATCGACAAGCCATTCCTGATGCCAATCGAAGACGTATTCTCGATCTCGGGTCGCGGTACTGTTGTGACTGGTCGTATCGAGCGCGGTATCGTTCGCGTTCAGGATCCGCTGGAAATCGTTGGTCTGCGTGACACCACCGTTACTACTTGCACCGGTGTTGAAATGTTCCGCAAGCTGCTCGACGAAGGTCGTGCTGGCGAGAACTGCGGCGTTCTGCTGCGTGGTACCAAGCGTGACGACGTTGAGCGTGGCCAGGTTCTGGTCAAGCCAGGTTCGGTCAAGCCGCACACCAAGTTCACCGCAGAAGTTTACGTTCTGAGCAAGGAAGAAGGCGGCCGTCATACTCCGTTCTTCAAAGGCTACCGTCCACAGTTCTACTTCCGTACTACTGACGTGACTGGTAACTGCGAGCTGCCAGAAGGCGTTGAAATGGTAATGCCAGGTGACAACATTCAGATGACTGTTACCCTGATCAAAACCATCGCGATGGAAGATGGTCTGCGTTTCGCTATCCGTGAAGGCGGTCGTACCGTTGGCGCCGGCGTCGTAGCTAAAATCATCGAATAAGCGGTTGTAATGTATTTTTCGGGCCGGCATAATGGTCGGCCTGATTTTGTTTTAGGTCAGTAGCTCAATTGGCAGAGCGACGGTCTCCAAAACCGTAGGTTGGGGGTTCGATTCCCTCCTGACCTGCCAGATTCACTCGGTGTATCTGGCTTTCTTTTCACAGGATCTTCATAGATGACTCCTAAAGCTGAAGCTCAAGGCTCTCGCTTCGATCTGCTCAAGTGGCTTGTAGTAGTCGCTTTGGTGGTTGTTGGCGTTGTTGGCAATCAGTATTACGCTGCTTCGCCGATCCTGTACCGTGTACTCGCTTTGCTTGCCATTGCTGCTGTAGCTGCCTTTGTAGGCCTGCAGACCGCGAAGGGCAAGTCTTTCTTTGTACTGGTTAAGGAAGCTCGCACCGAGATTCGTAAAGTCGTTTGGCCAACTCGCCAAGAAACCACGCAGACCACGCTGATTGTCGTGGCTGTTGTTCTGGTTATGGCGTTGCTGTTGTGGGGTCTTGATTCCCTGCTCGGCTGGCTTGTTTCCTTGATTGTCGGCTAAGGGTGTCCCGTGGCTAAGCGTTGGTATGTTGTGCATGCTTACTCGGGTTACGAGAAGCATGTGATGCGCTCGCTGATCGAGCGCGTAAAGCTGGCTGGCATGGAAGATGGCTTCGGCGAGATTCTGGTTCCCACTGAAGAAGTGGTTGAAATGCGTAACGGCCAGAAGCGCAAAAGCGAGCGTAAGTTCTTCCCGGGCTATGTGCTGGTCCAGATGGATATGAACGAGGGTACCTGGCACTTGGTCAAGGATACTCCTCGGGTGATGGGTTTCATCGGCGGTACTGCCGACAAGCCTGCGCCAATTACTGATAAAGAGGCAGAAGCAATTCTGCGTCGCGTTGCTGATGGTAGCGACAAGCCTAAGCCGAAGACGTTGTTCGAGCCAGGTGAGACGGTACGTGTCAACGACGGTCCATTCGCTGATTTCAATGGCGTTGTGGAAGAAGTTAACTACGAAAAGAGCCGGATCCAAGTGGCGGTGCTCATTTTCGGTCGCTCTACTCCGGTGGAGCTCGAGTTCAGTCAGGTCGAGAAGGTCTAACTGGGCAAGCAATCCCAACCCCGCAGCCTTAGGCTGTGGGGTTTTGTCGTCACTGGGATAAACGCGCAAGTAACCGGGGAGCCTTTCGAGGCGTTCGAACCCGTAATTGGAGTGCCTCATGGCCAAGAAGATTACCGCTTACATCAAGCTGCAAGTGAAGGCCGCTCAGGCTAACCCAAGTCCACCGGTTGGTCCTGCTCTGGGTCAGCACGGCGTGAACATCATGGAATTCTGCAAGGCTTTCAACGCCCGTACTCAGGGTCTTGAGCCAGGTCTGCCGACTCCAGTGATCATCACTGTCTACAGCGACCGTAGCTTCACTTTCGAAACCAAATCCACCCCTGCTTCGGTTCTGCTGAAGAAGGCGGCCGGTCTGACCAGCGGTTCCGCTCGTCCGAACACCGTTAAGGTTGGCACCGTTACCCGTGCTCAGCTGGAAGAAATCGCGAAAACCAAAAACGCGGATCTGACTGCAGCTGATATGGATGCAGCCGTGCGTACTATCGCCGGTTCTGCTCGTAGCATGGGCCTTAACGTGGAGGGTGTGTAATGGCTAAGCTGACCAAGCGTCAAAAGGCTATCGCCGGCAAAATCGAAGCAGGCAAGGCCTACAACATTGTAGACGCCGCTGCTCTGCTGGCCGAGCTGTCGACTGTCAAGTTCAGCGAGTCGTTCGACGTTGCTGTAAACCTGGGTGTAGACCCGCGTAAATCCGACCAGGTTGTTCGTAGCGCTACTGTGCTGCCACACGGCACTGGCAAGACCGTTCGCGTTGCTGTGTTCACCCAGGGTCCAGCTGCTGAGGCCGCTCTGGCTGCCGGCGCTGACCGTGTAGGTATGGACGACCTGGCTGCCGAAATGAAAGGCGGCGACCTGAACTATGACGTAGTGATCGCATCCCCCGATGCCATGCGCGTTGTTGGTCAGTTGGGTCAGATCCTCGGTCCACGTGGCCTGATGCCTAACCCGAAAGTCGGCACCGTAACTCCAGACGTAGCCAACGCGGTCAAGAACGCCAAGGCTGGTCAGGTTCGTTATCGCACCGACAAAAACGGCATCATCCACACTTCCGTTGGCAAGATCGGCTTCGACGCCGTCAAGCTGAAGGAAAACGTTGAAGCCCTGATCGCTGATCTGAAGCGTATCAAGCCAGCTTCCTCGAAAGGCATTTACGTCAAGCGCGTTACCCTGAGCACCACTATGGGCCCAGGTCTGGTTATCGATCAGAGCTCGCTCGACGCTTAAGACAAAGGTTGGCGCGGATTGCCGCGCCAATTGAAAGATTGGGGTCCCTGCCTGGCGGGGGCTATCCAAGACCGTAGGCGGCGCAAGCCTTAAACCTCAAGCCTACGCAGATGGTGCTCCCGGTTCCTTACCGAATCAGACACCAAAACGACATTCGGTTCCGATCGAATGAAACGGTAACAAGCAGGAGTTAAACCCGTGGCAATTAATCTCGAAGACAAGAAGGCCATCGTCGCTGAAGTCAACGAGGCTGCCAAAGTCGCTCTGTCCGCTGTCGTGGTTGATGCACGTGGCGTAACAGTAGGCGCAATGACCGGACTCCGTAAAGAGGCTCGTGAAGCTGGCGTTTACGTACGTGTTGTACGTAACACCCTGCTCAAGCGCGCTGTTGCTGACACTCAATACAGTGTCCTCAACGACGTGTTCACCGGCCCGACCCTGATTGCATTTTCGAACGAACATCCGGGCGCTGCAGCCCGTATCTTCAAAGAGTTTGCCAAGGGTCAGGACAAGTTCGAGATCAAGGCAGCTGCGTTCGAGGGCAAGTTCCTCGCAGCTAATCAGATCGACGTACTGGCAACCCTGCCGACCCGTGACGAAGCAATTTCCCAGCTGATGAGCGTGATTCAAGGCGCTACCAGCAAATTGGCTCGTACTCTGGCGGCAATTCGCGACCAGAAAGAAGCTGCCGCAGCCTAAGGCTCGTCACTTCTCGCGTTTTTTGTTTATTTCGATGGTCGCGTAGGCCGTCCCCCAATTCAGGAATTGAGTCATGTCTCTGACTAACGAACAAATCATCGAAGCAATCGGCCAGAAATCCGTAGTGGAAATCGTTGAGCTGATCAAAGCGATGGAAGAAACCTTCGGTGTTACCGCTGCTGCCGCTTCGGCTGGCCCAGCTGTAGCTGCTGCTGCTGTTGAAGAGCAAACCGAGTTCAACGTTGTTCTGCTGGAAGCTGGCGAGAAGAAGGTTAACGTGATCAAGGCAGTTCGTGAACTGACCGGTCTGGGCCTGAAAGAAGCCAAAGAGAAAGTAGACGGCGCTCCTCAGGTTGTAGCTGAAGGCGTTTCGAAAGAAGCGGCTGAAGACGCCAAGAAGAAGCTGGAAGAAGCAGGCGCTAAAGTCGAGCTGAAGTAAGCATCGACTTTGCTCCTCCAGCCCGAGCGTCAAGCGACAGGCTGATGGCTGGTGGCTCTTGCCACCGGCCTTTTTCCGTTATTGGCAGCCGACTGGGTCGGTGCCGGTAAAGGCGCTGTACCACCCGATGCGGTGGCGCAAACCATGGGGTTTGCACGATTTTCTGGCTGCTCCCGTCGGGAGGGGCCAAACAAGCAGGTGACCAAGCTGGGGAACGCTGATGGCTTACTCATATACTGAGAAAAAACGTATCCGCAAGGACTTTAGCAAGTTGCCGGACGTCATGGATGTGCCTTACCTCCTGGCCATCCAGCTGGATTCGTATCGTGAATTCTTGCAAGCGGGAGCGACTAAAGATCAGTTCCGCGACGTGGGCCTGCATGCGGCCTTCAAATCCGTTTTCCCGATCATCAGCTACTCCGGCAATGCTGCGCTGGAGTACGTCGGTTATCGCCTGGGCGAACCGGCATTTGATGTCAAAGAATGCGTATTGCGCGGTGTAACTTTCGCCGTACCTTTGCGGGTAAAAGTGCGCCTGATCATTTTCGACAAAGAATCGTCGAACAAAGCGATCAAGGACATCAAAGAGCAAGAAGTCTACATGGGTGAAATCCCCCTGATGACTGAAAACGGTACCTTCGTAATCAACGGTACCGAGCGTGTTATCGTTTCCCAGCTGCACCGTTCCCCGGGCGTGTTCTTCGACCACGACCGCGGCAAGACGCACAGCTCCGGCAAACTGCTGTACTCGGCTCGCATCATTCCTTACCGCGGTTCGTGGCTGGACTTCGAATTCGACCCGAAAGATTGCGTCTTCGTGCGTATCGACCGTCGTCGCAAGCTGCCGGCCTCGGTACTGCTGCGCGCGCTCGGTTACACCACCGAAGAAGTGCTGGACGCGTTCTACACCACCAACGTCTTCCACCTGAGCGGCGAAACCCTCAGCCTGGAACTGGTGCCATCGCGCCTGCGTGGTGAAGTTGCGGTTCTGGACATCCAGGACGAGAAGGGCAAGGTCATCGTTGAGCAAGGCCGCCGTATTACCGCGCGCCACATCAACCAGATCGAAAAAGCCGGTATCAAGACGCTGGATGTGCCACTGGACTACGTCCTCGGCCGCACCACCGCCAAGGCTATCGTGCACCCGGCTACCGGCGAAATCCTGGCCGAATGCAACACCGAGCTGAACACTGAAGTCCTGGCAAAAATCGCCAAGGCTCAGGTCGTTCGCATCGAGACCCTGTACACCAACGACATCGACTGCGGTCCGTTCGTCTCCGACACGCTGAAGATCGACTCCACCAGCAACCAATTGGAAGCGCTGGTCGAGATCTATCGCATGATGCGTCCAGGCGAGCCGCCAACCAAAGACGCTGCCGAAACCCTGTTCAACAACCTGTTCTTCAGCCCTGAGCGTTATGACCTGTCTGCGGTCGGCCGGATGAAGTTCAACCGTCGTATCGGTCGTACCGAGATCGAAGGTTCGGGTGTGCTGTGCAAGGAAGATATCGTCGCGGTACTGAAGACTCTGGTCGACATCCGTAACGGTAAAGGCATCGTCGATGACATCGACCACCTGGGTAACCGTCGTGTTCGCTGCGTAGGCGAAATGGCCGAAAACCAGTTCCGCGTTGGCCTGGTACGTGTTGAGCGTGCGGTCAAAGAGCGTCTGTCGATGGCTGAAAGCGAAGGCCTGATGCCGCAAGACCTGATCAACGCCAAGCCCGTGGCTGCGGCGGTGAAAGAGTTCTTCGGTTCCAGCCAGCTGTCGCAGTTCATGGACCAGAACAACCCGCTGTCCGAGATCACCCACAAGCGTCGTGTCTCTGCACTCGGCCCTGGCGGTCTGACTCGTGAGCGCGCAGGCTTTGAAGTCCGTGACGTACACCCGACTCACTACGGTCGTGTCTGCCCGATTGAAACGCCGGAAGGTCCGAACATCGGTCTGATCAACTCCCTGGCTGCGTACGCTCGCACCAACCAGTACGGCTTCCTGGAAAGCCCGTACCGCGTGGTGAAAGAGGGTGTGGTCACCGACGAGATCGTGTTCCTGTCCGCTATTGAAGAAGCCGATCACGTGATCGCTCAGGCTTCGGCGACCATGAACGAGCAGAAAGTTCTGATCGACGAACTGGTTGCCGTGCGTCACCTGAACGAATTCACCGTCAAGGCGCCGGAAGACGTCACCCTGATGGACGTTTCGCCGAAGCAGGTTGTCTCGGTTGCAGCGTCGCTGATTCCGTTCCTCGAGCACGACGACGCCAACCGTGCGTTGATGGGTTCGAACATGCAGCGTCAGGCTGTACCGACTCTGCGCGCTGACAAGCCGCTGGTAGGTACCGGCATGGAGCGTAACGTAGCCCGTGACTCCGGCGTTTGCGTCGTGGCTCGTCGTGGTGGCGTGATCGATTCCGTCGATGCCAGCCGTATCGTGGTTCGTGTTGCCGATGACGAAGTTGAAACCGGTGAAGCCGGTGTCGACATCTACAACCTGACCAAGTACACCCGCTCGAACCAGAACACCTGCATCAACCAGCGTCCGCTGGTGCGTAAAGGCGATCGCGTTCAGCGTAGCGACATCATGGCCGACGGCCCGTCCACCGACATGGGTGAACTGGCACTGGGTCAGAACATGCGCATCGCGTTCATGGCATGGAACGGCTTCAACTTCGAAGACTCCATCTGCCTGTCCGAGCGTGTGGTTCAGGAAGACCGTTTCACCACGATCCACATTCAGGAACTGACCTGTGTGGCCCGTGACACCAAGCTTGGCCCAGAGGAAATCACTGCGGACATCCCGAACGTGGGTGAAGCTGCACTGAACAAGCTGGACGAAGCCGGTATCGTTTACGTAGGTGCTGAAGTAGGCGCAGGCGACATCCTGGTGGGTAAGGTCACTCCGAAAGGCGAGACCCAACTGACTCCGGAAGAAAAACTGCTGCGTGCAATCTTCGGTGAAAAAGCCAGTGACGTTAAAGACACTTCCCTGCGCGTGCCAACCGGCACCAAAGGTACTGTCATCGACGTACAGGTCTTCACCCGTGACGGCGTTGAGCGTGATGCTCGTGCACTGTCGATCGAGAAGTCCCAGCTGGACGAGATCCGCAAGGATCTGAACGAAGAGTTCCGCATCGTTGAAGGCGCGACTTTCGAGCGTCTGCGTTCCGCACTGGTAGGCCACAAGGCCGAAGGCGGCGCCGGCCTGAAGAAAGGTCAGGACATCACCGACGAAGTACTCGACGGTCTTGAGCACGGCCAGTGGTTCAAACTGCGCATGGCTGAAGATGCTCTGAACGAGCAGCTCGAGAAGGCTCAGGCCTACATCGTTGATCGTCGCCGTCTGCTGGACGACAAGTTCGAAGACAAGAAGCGCAAACTGCAGCAGGGCGATGACCTGGCTCCAGGCGTGCTGAAAATCGTCAAGGTTTACCTGGCAATCCGTCGCCGCATCCAGCCGGGCGACAAGATGGCCGGTCGTCACGGTAACAAGGGTGTGGTCTCCGTGATCATGCCGGTTGAAGACATGCCGCACGATGCCAATGGCACCCCGGTCGACGTGGTCCTCAACCCGCTGGGCGTACCTTCGCGTATGAACGTTGGTCAGATCCTCGAAACCCACCTGGGCCTCGCGGCCAAAGGTCTGGGCGAGAAGATCAACCGGATGGTCGAAGAGCAGCGTAAAGTCGCTGAACTGCGCACCTTCCTGGACGAGATCTACAACCAGATCGGCGGTCGTAACGAAGATCTGGACAGCTTCTCCGATCAGGAAATCCTCGATCTGGCGAACAACCTGCGTGGCGGCGTTCCAATGGCCACTCCAGTGTTCGACGGTGCCAAGGAAAGCGAAATCAAGGCCATGCTGAAACTGGCAGACCTGCCGGAAAGCGGCCAGATGCAGCTGACCGACGGCCGTACCGGCAACAAGTTCGAGCGTCCAGTTACCGTTGGCTACATGTACATGCTGAAGCTGAACCACTTGGTAGACGACAAGATGCACGCGCGTTCTACCGGTTCTTACAGCCTGGTTACCCAGCAGCCGCTGGGTGGTAAGGCGCAGTTCGGTGGTCAGCGTTTCGGGGAGATGGAGGTCTGGGCACTGGAAGCATACGGTGCTGCTTACACTCTGCAAGAAATGCTCACAGTGAAGTCGGACGATGTGAACGGCCGTACCAAGATGTACAAGAACATCGTGGATGGCGATCACCGTATGGAGCCGGGCATGCCCGAGTCCTTCAACGTGTTGATCAAGGAAATTCGTTCCCTCGGCATCGATATCGATCTGGAAACCGAATAACACGTGACGCGAATCGAGAGCGGGGCAGGATTGCCCGCTCTCTGCTCCGCCAGGAGGAAAGGCCTTGAAAGACCTACTGAATTTGCTGAAAAACCAGGGTCAAGTCGAAGAGTTCGACGCCATCCGTATCGGATTGGCCTCGCCGGAGATGATCCGTTCGTGGTCGTTCGGTGAAGTTAAAAAGCCGGAAACCATCAACTACCGTACGTTCAAACCTGAGCGTGACGGCCTGTTCTGCGCCAAGATCTTTGGCCCGGTAAAGGATTACGAGTGCCTGTGCGGTAAGTACAAGCGCTTGAAGCACCGTGGTGTGATCTGCGAGAAGTGCGGCGTTGAAGTTGCACTGGCCAAGGTTCGTCGTGAGCGCATGGCGCACATCGAACTGGCTTCGCCGGTTGCCCACATCTGGTTCCTGAAATCGCTGCCGTCGCGTATCGGCCTGCTGATGGACATGACACTGCGTGATATCGAACGCGTTCTCTACTTCGAGAGCTATGTCGTTATCGATCCAGGCATGACCACCCTTGAAAAAGGTCAGCTGCTGAACGACGAGCAGTACTTCGAAGCGCTTGAAGAGTTCGGTGACGATTTCGATGCCCGCATGGGTGCTGAAGCTGTCCGTGAACTGCTGCACGCTATCGACCTGGAGCATGAGATTGGCCGTCTGCGCGAAGAGATTCCGCAAACCAACTCGGAAACCAAGATCAAGAAGCTGTCCAAGCGTCTGAAGTTGATGGAAGCCTTCCAGGGTTCCGGCAACCTGCCAGAGTGGATGGTGCTGACCGTTCTGCCGGTTCTGCCGCCAGATCTGCGTCCACTGGTCCCGCTGGATGGCGGTCGTTTCGCGACCTCCGACCTCAACGATCTGTATCGTCGAGTGATCAACCGTAACAACCGTTTGAAGCGCCTGCTGGATCTGTCCGCGCCGGACATCATCGTGCGCAACGAAAAGCGTATGTTGCAGGAAGCTGTCGATGCTCTGCTCGACAACGGTCGTCGTGGCCGCGCTATCACCGGTTCCAACAAGCGTCCTCTGAAATCCCTGGCTGACATGATCAAGGGTAAGCAGGGCCGTTTCCGTCAGAACTTGCTCGGTAAGCGTGTTGACTACTCCGGTCGTTCGGTAATTACCGTAGGCCCGACCCTGCGTCTGCACCAGTGCGGTCTGCCGAAGAAGATGGCTCTCGAGCTGTTCAAGCCGTTCATTTTCGGCAAGCTGGAAATGCGTGGTCTGGCGACCACCATCAAAGCGGCCAAGAAAATGGTCGAGCGCGAACTGCCAGAGGTTTGGGACGTTCTCGCCGAAGTGATTCGCGAACACCCGGTTCTTCTCAACCGTGCACCGACCCTTCACCGTCTGGGCATCCAGGCGTTTGAACCGGTACTGATCGAAGGTAAGGCTATCCAGCTGCACCCACTGGTCTGCGCCGCGTACAACGCCGACTTCGACGGCGACCAAATGGCCGTGCACGTACCGCTGACGCTGGAAGCCCAGCTCGAAGCGCGTGCGTTGATGATGTCGACCAACAACATCCTGTCGCCAGCCAACGGTGAGCCAATCATCGTTCCGTCGCAGGACGTTGTACTGGGTCTGTACTACATGACCCGTGAGGCGATCAACGCCAAAGGCGAAGGTCGTGTATTCGCGGATCTGCAGGAAGTTGACCGTGTGTTCCGTGCCGGCGAAGCCGCACTGCACGCCAAGGTCAAGGTTCGTATCAACGAAACCGTCAACGACCGTGACGGCAACAGCGTGAGCGGTACCCGTATCGTTGACACTACTGTCGGCCGTGCGCTGCTGTTCCAGGTTGTGCCAAAAGGTCTGTCGTTCGATGTCGTCAACCTGCCGATGAAGAAAAAGGCGATCTCCAAGCTGATCAACCAGTGCTATCGCGTGGTTGGTCTGAAAGAGACCGTGATCTTCGCTGACCAGTTGATGTACACCGGTTTCGCTTACTCGACCATCTCCGGCGTTTCCATCGGTGTTAACGACTTCGTTATCCCGGATGAAAAAGCCCGCATCATCGGTGCAGCCACCGACGAAGTGAAAGAGATCGAGAGCCAGTACGCCTCCGGCCTGGTAACCCAGGGCGAGAAGTACAACAAAGTGATCGACCTCTGGTCGAAAGCGAACGACGAAGTTTCCAAGGCGATGATGGCCAACCTCTCGAAAGAGAAAGTCATCGACCGTCACGGCGACGAAGTCGACCAAGAGTCTTTCAACTCGATGTACATGATGGCCGACTCGGGTGCGCGGGGTTCCGCAGCACAGATTCGTCAGCTGGCCGGTATGCGTGGTCTGATGGCCAAGCCGGACGGTTCCATCATTGAAACGCCGATTACGGCGAACTTCCGTGAAGGTCTGAGCGTACTTCAGTACTTCATCTCGACTCACGGTGCTCGTAAAGGTCTGGCGGATACCGCGTTGAAAACCGCTAACTCCGGTTACCTGACTCGTCGTCTGGTGGACGTGGCGCAGGATCTGGTGGTTACCGAGATCGATTGCGGCACCGAACACGGTCTGCTGATGACTCCGCACATTGAAGGCGGTGACGTTGTAGAGCCGTTGGGTGAGCGCGTATTGGGTCGTGTGATTGCCCGTGACGTGTTCAAGCCGGGTACCGAGGACGTTATCGTTCCTGCTGGCACTCTGGTTGACGAGAAGTGGGTCGAATTCATCGAGCTGAACAGCATCGACGAAGTGATCGTGCGTTCGCCGATCAGCTGCGAAACCCGCTACGGCATCTGCGCCAAGTGCTATGGCCGTGATCTGGCTCGTGGTCACCAGGTGAACATCGGTGAAGCGGTCGGCGTTATCGCTGCCCAGTCCATCGGTGAGCCGGGTACCCAGCTGACCATGCGTACGTTCCACATCGGTGGTGCGGCAAGCCGTACTTCCGCAGCCGACAGCGTTCAGGTGAAGAATGGCGGTACCGTCCGTCTGCACAACCTGAAGCACGTTGAGCGAGTGGATGGCCACCTGGTTGCTGTGTCCCGTTCCGGTGAGCTGGCAATCGCGGACGACTTCGGTCGTGAGCGCGAGCGTTACAAGCTGCCGTACGGTGCTGTGATTTCGGTTAAGGAAGGTGACAAGGTCGACGCTGGCGCAATCGTGGCCAAGTGGGATCCGCACACTCACCCGATCGTTACCGAAATGAAAGGTACCGTGACCTACGTGGGCATGGAAGAAGGCATCACGATCAAGCGTCAGACTGACGAATTGACCGGTATGACCAACATTGAAGTACTCGACGCGAAAGATCGTCCTGCAGCGGGCAAAGAAATTCGTCCTGCAGTGAAGATGGTCGACGACAACGGCAAGGATCTGTTGCTGCCAGGCACTGACGTTATCGCTCAGTACTTCCTGCCAGCCAACGCCCTGGTCGGTGTGGCTGACGGTGCGAAGATTGCGATCGGTGACGTTATCGCTCGTATCCCGCAGGAAACTTCGAAGACCCGTGACATCACCGGTGGTCTGCCGCGTGTTGCCGACCTGTTCGAAGCCCGTCGTCCGAAAGAAGCGTCGATTCTGGCTGAAGTCAGCGGCACCATCGCGTTCGGTAAAGAGACCAAGGGCAAGCGCCGTCTGGTCATTACCCCGAACGACGGTAGCGATCCGTACGAAGAGCTGATTCCGAAGTGGCGTCACCTGAACGTCTTCGAAGGCGAACAGGTAAACCGCGGCGAAGTTATCTCCGACGGCCCAAGCGATCCGCACGACATCCTGCGTCTGCTGGGTGTAAGCGCGCTGGCCAAGTACATCGTCAACGAGATCCAGGACGTTTATCGTCTGCAAGGCGTGAAGATCAACGACAAGCACATCGAGACCATCCTGCGTCAGATGCTGCGTAAAGTTGAGATCTCCGAGTCCGGCGATTCCAGCTTCATCAAGGGCGACCAGATGGAACTGACTCACGTACTGGTAGAAAACGAGCGTCTGGGCGCGGAAGACAAGTTTGTCTCCAAGTTCACTCGCGTTCTGCTGGGTATTACCAAGGCGTCGTTGTCCACCGAATCGTTCATCTCGGCGGCTTCCTTCCAGGAAACCACCCGCGTACTGACCGAGGCGGCAGTCACCGGCAAGCGCGATTACCTGCGCGGCCTGAAAGAAAACGTAGTCGTGGGTCGTCTGATCCCGGCCGGTACCGGTCTTGCCTATCACAGCGAGCGCAAGCGTCGCCGTGATGCCGACAAGCCGTTGCGCGTAAGCGCCAGTGAAGTGGAAGCTGCACTGACCGAAGCGCTGAACTCGAGCGGTAACTGAGTTCTGCGATAAACGAGCGTGAGGCCCTGATCGCTCCGTTCGTCGAATCGAGACATCAAGTCAAGGTTCGATGGGCGGGGAGGTCGGGGCCTTGCCTTGACTGGAATCAAGATCCTCTTTAGACTCTTGATCCCCTAAATTTGGCGGGAATTCGTTCCTGCCATTTTGCTTTTCTTGCAAGACAATAGCGTCGCAAGACAACAGTGGAGCTAGTAGATGGCAACTATCAACCAGCTGGTACGTCAGCCGCGTAAGCGTATCGTCGAGAAATCCGACGTACCTGCGCTGCAGAACTGCCCGCAACGTCGTGGCGTGTGCACCCGTGTGTACACCACCACGCCGAAAAAACCTAACTCGGCACTGCGTAAAGTATGCCGTGTGCGTCTGACCAACGGTTTCGAGGTTTCCTCGTACATCGGTGGTGAAGGCCACAACCTGCAAGAGCACAGCGTGGTACTGATCCGCGGCGGTCGTGTAAAAGACTTGCCAGGTGTTCGTTACCACACCGTTCGCGGCTCCTTGGATACTTCCGGCGTTAAAGGCCGTAACCAGGGTCGTTCGAAGTACGGTACCAAGCGTCCGAAGTAATCGGCCGTTTTGCAGATTTTTATTTTATTGAGTCGATAAGAGTAAGGTCGGGCACGCATCCTCTGGATCTGTCCCGAGCTAACCTGAAGACCGCTTGAGGGCTTATCATGCCAAGACGTCGCGTAGCAGCAAAGCGTGAGATTCTGGACGATCCGAAATACGGAAGCCAGATCCTCGCCAAATTCATGAACCACGTTATGGAAAGCGGCAAGAAAGCCGTTGCCGAGCGTATCGTTTATGGTGCCCTGGAAACCGTTGCGGCCCGTAAGGCTGGCACCGATCCCCTGGAACTCTTCGAAAAAGCACTCGACGCCATCGCTCCGCTGGTCGAAGTGAAGTCGCGCCGCGTTGGTGGTGCTACTTACCAGGTTCCGGTCGAGGTTCGTCCTTCCCGTCGTAACGCTCTGGCAATGCGCTGGTTGGTAGACTTCGCCCGTAAGCGCGGCGAGAAGTCTATGGCTCTGCGTTTGGCTGGCGAACTGCTGGATGCTGCTGAAGGTAAAGGTGCTGCTGTTAAGAAGCGTGAAGACGTGCACCGTATGGCCGAAGCTAACAAAGCTTTCTCGCACTACCGCTTCTAATTTTAGCTTCACTAATTTTGCGAGGGCTTTATGGCTCGTACTACTCCGATTAGCCGCTACCGTAACATCGGTATCGTCGCTCACGTGGATGCTGGTAAAACCACCACCACCGAGCGCGTACTGTTTTACACCGGCAAAAGTCACAAAATGGGCGAGGTGCATGATGGCGCCGCGACCACAGACTGGATGGTTCAGGAGCAGGAGCGTGGTATCACCATTACTTCTGCTGCCATTACCGCCTTCTGGAAAGGTTCCGAGAAGCAGTACTCTCACGAGCACCGTTTCAACGTAATCGATACCCCAGGCCACGTAGACTTCACTATTGAAGTTGAGCGTTCCCTGCGCGTACTCGACGGCGCTGTCGTTGTGTTCTGCGGTACTTCGGGTGTTGAGCCGCAGTCGGAAACCGTATGGCGTCAAGCCAACAAATACGGCGTTCCACGTCTTGTTTACGTAAACAAGATGGACCGTGCCGGCGCCAACTTCCTGCGCGTGATCGGTCAGATCAAGCAGCGTCTGGGTCACACTCCGGTGCCGATCCAGTTGGCCATCGGTTCCGAAGACAACTTCCAGGGTCAGATCGATCTGATCAACATGCAAGCTGTCTACTGGAACGACTCCGACAAAGGTATGGTCCCTGTTCGCAAGGACATTCCTGCCGAGCTCCAAGAGCTGGCCGAAGAGTGGCGCAACAACATGGTTGAGGCTGCTGCCGAAGCCAACGAAGAGCTGATGAACAAGTACCTGGAAGGCGAAGAGCTGTCGATCGAAGAGATCAAGGCTGCTTTGCGTCAGCGTACTATCGCCGGCGAAATCGTTCTGGCCGTTTGCGGTTCTTCGTTCAAGAACAAGGGCGTTCCCCTGGTTCTCGACGCCGTTATCGACTACCTGCCTGCTCCGACCGACATTCCTGCTATCAAGGGTTCCAACCCTGATAACGAGGAAGAAGAGATGGAGCGTCATGCAGACGACAACGAGCCTTTCGCGGCTCTGGCGTTCAAGATCGCTACCGACCCATTCGTGGGTACTCTGACCTTCGTCCGCGTTTACTCGGGCGTGTTGAACTCCGGCGACGGCGTGATCAACTCGGTCAAAGGCAAGAAAGAGCGCGTGGGTCGTATGGTGCAAATGCATGCGAACGCCCGTGAAGAGATCAAGGAAGTGCGCGCTGGCGACATCGCGGCCCTGATCGGCATGAAGGACGTCACCACTGGTGAAACCCTCTGCAACGCTGACAAGCCAATCATCCTGGTTCGCATGGACTTCCCGGAGCCGGTTATTTCGGTTGCCGTAGAGCCTAAGACCAAGGATGACCAGGAAAAAATGGGTATCGCTCTGGGCAAACTGGCTCAGGAAGACCCGTCTTTCCGCGTTAAAACTGATGAAGAGACTGGTCAGACGATCATCTCCGGCATGGGCGAGCTGCACCTGGACATCCTGGTTGACCGGATGCGCCGTGAGTTCAACGTCGAAGCCAACATCGGCAAGCCTCAGGTTTCGTATCGTGAGCGCATCACGAAGAACTGTGAAATCGAAGGCAAGTTCGTTCGTCAGTCCGGTGGTCGCGGCCAGTTCGGTCACTGCTGGATCCGTTTTGCGCCTGCTGACGAAGGTCAGGAAGGTCTGCAATTCGTGAACGAAGTTGTAGGTGGTGTGGTTCCTAAGGAATACATCCCGGCTATCCAGAAGGGTATCGAAGAGCAGATGAAGAACGGCGTTGTTGCCGGCTATCCGCTGATCGGCCTGAAGGCTACCGTGTTCGATGGTTCTTACCACGACGTCGACTCCAACGAGATGGCGTTCAAGGTGGCTGCTTCCATGGCGACCAAGCAACTGGCCCAGAAGGGCGGTGGTGAGTTGCTCGAGCCGATCATGGCGGTAGAGGTTGTTACGCCTGAAGACTATATGGGTGATGTGATGGGCGACCTTAACCGTCGTCGCGGCATGATCCAGGGTATGGAAGACACAGTGTCCGGCAAGGTTATCCGTGCCGAGGTTCCACTGGGTGAGATGTTCGGTTATGCAACCGACGTTCGTTCCATGTCCCAGGGTCGCGCAAGCTACTCTATGGAATTCAAAAAATACGATACGGCTCCGTCGCACATCGTCGAATCCGTAACCAAAAAACAAGGCTGATTCAGCCCCTTTAGGCTAGGAGTTAATTGTCGTGGCTAAAGAAAAATTTGATCGTTCCCTACCGCACGTCAACGTTGGCACCATTGGTCACGTTGACCACGGTAAAACCACTCTGACTGCTGCTCTGACTCGCGTTTGCTCCGAAGTTTTCGGTTCTGCAATCGTTGACTTCGACAAGATCGACAGCGCACCAGAAGAAAAAGCTCGCGGTATCACCATCAACACCGCGCACGTTGAGTACAACTCGAAGATCCGTCACTACGCTCACGTTGACTGCCCAGGTCACGCTGACTACGTGAAGAACATGATCACCGGTGCTGCTCAAATGGACGGCGCTATCCTGGTTTGCTCGGCCGCTGATGGTCCGATGCCACAAACCCGTGAGCACATCCTGCTGTCCCGTCAGGTTGGCGTTCCGTACATCGTGGTCTTCCTGAACAAGGCTGACCTGGTAGACGACGCTGAGCTGCTGGAACTGGTTGAGATGGAAGTTCGTGACCTGCTGTCGACTTACGACTTCCCGGGCGACGACACTCCGATCATCATCGGTTCGGCTCGTATGGCGCTGGAAGGCAAAGACGACAACGAGATGGGCACCACTGCCGTCAAGAAACTGGTTGAAACTCTGGATGCCTACATCCCAGAACCAGTTCGTATGATCGACAAGCCATTCCTGATGCCAATCGAAGACGTATTCTCGATCTCGGGTCGCGGTACTGTTGTGACTGGTCGTATCGAGCGCGGTATCGTTCGCGTTCAGGATCCGCTGGAAATCGTTGGTCTGCGTGACACCACCGTTACTACTTGCACCGGTGTTGAAATGTTCCGCAAGCTGCTCGACGAAGGTCGTGCTGGCGAGAACTGCGGCGTTCTGCTGCGTGGTACCAAGCGTGACGACGTTGAGCGTGGCCAGGTTCTGGTCAAGCCAGGTTCGGTCAAGCCGCACACCAAGTTCACCGCAGAAGTTTACGTTCTGAGCAAGGAAGAAGGCGGCCGTCATACTCCGTTCTTCAAAGGCTACCGTCCACAGTTCTACTTCCGTACTACTGACGTGACTGGTAACTGCGAGCTGCCAGAAGGCGTTGAAATGGTAATGCCAGGTGACAACATTCAGATGACTGTTACCCTGATCAAAACCATCGCGATGGAAGATGGTCTGCGTTTCGCTATCCGTGAAGGCGGTCGTACCGTCGGCGCCGGCGTCGTAGCCAAAATCATCGAGTAAGACTTTTAAAGTCAGCTTGATGGATTGAAAAAGCCCCCGCTCAGCGGGGGCTTTTTTATTGGGTTGACACCTATCGGGGGCGTCTATAGAATTGCGCCTCCTTTTAACGGGCGTATTGCGCCCGGTGGGAATAGCAGCCGGAGTCTGAAATCCAATGCAAAATCAGCAAATCCGTATCAGGTTAAAGGCTTTTGACCATCGCCTGATCGACCAATCAACCCAGGAAATCGTGGAAACCGCGAAACGTACTGGTGCTCAAGTGCGTGGTCCAATTCCACTGCCTACCCGTAAAGAGCGGTTCACCGTTCTGGTTTCCCCGCACGTCAACAAAGACGCGCGTGACCAGTACGAGATCCGCACTCATAAGCGTGTTCTGGACATCGTCCAGCCAACGGATAAAACCGTTGATGCGCTGATGAAGCTTGATCTTGCGGCCGGTGTGGAAGTGCAGATCAGCCTCGGCTAAGACTCGGTCTTGGTCGTGTAACGCTCTGAAATGGGCGGCCATAGCGGGTGAAAGCCCCGTACACTCATGAGGTTTACAACATGACTATTGGTGTAGTCGGTCGTAAATGCGGTATGACCCGTATTTTCACCGAAGAAGGTGTCTCCATTCCGGTCACGGTCATTGAGATCGAGCCGAATCGCGTCACCCAGTTCAAAACTGAAGAGACCGATGGCTATCGTGCAGTGCAAGTCACTGTCGGCGAGCGTCGTGCTTCGCGTGTAACAGCAGCTCAGGCTGGCCACTTCGCTAAAGCGAATGTTGCCGCTGGTCGCACCACCATGGAATTCCGTCTTGAAGAAGGCGAGTACCAGGCAGGCGATCTGATCAACGCTGAAATCTTCGCCGCTGGTCAACTGGTTGATGTAACCGGTCAGTCCAAGGGTAAAGGCTTCCAGGGTACGATCAAGCGTTGGAATTTCCGCGGGCAAGATAACACCCACGGTAACTCCGTATCCCACCGCGTCCCAGGCTCTATCGGCCAGTGCCAGACTCCTGGTCGTGTATTCAAGGGCAAAAAAATGTCCGGTCATATGGGCGCTGAGCGCGTGACCGTGCAGTCCCTGGAAGTAGTGCGCGTGGACGCTGAACGCAATCTGTTGTTGGTCAAGGGTGCTGTTCCTGGCGCTACTGGCGGCAACCTGGTTGTACGTCCAGCAGCCAAGGCTCGCGGTTAAGGGGAAGCTGACATGCAATTAAATGTAAATGACGCTCAAGCGATCGAAGTTTCCGAACTGACATTTGGCGGCGAATTCAACGAGACGCTGGTTCACCAAGCAGTCGTGGCCTACATGGCCGGCGGCCGTCAAGGTAGCAAGCAGCAGAAGACCCGTTCCGACGTTCGTGGTGGCGGCAAGCGCCCATGGCGTCAGAAAGGTACTGGCCGTGCTCGTGCCGGTACTATCCGTAGCCCAATCTGGCGTGGCGGCGGTACCACTTTCGCAGCTCGTCCACAGGATCACTCCCAGAAGCTGAACAAGAAGATGTATCGCGCAGCAATGCGTTCCATCCTTGCTGAGCTGGTGCGTACTGATCGTCTGGTCGTGGTTCAGGATTTCGCTGTTGAAACTCCGAAAACCAAAGATCTGCTGGGCAAACTGAACAACATGAGCCTGACCGACGTTCTGATCGTGTCGGACGCTGTTGATCAGAACCTGTACCTGGCTGCTCGCAACCTGCCGCACGTAGATGTACGTGATGTGCAAGGTTCCGATCCAGTTAGTCTGATCGCATACGACAAGGTGTTGATCACCGTGTCGGCCGTGAAGAAATTCGAGGAGCTGCTGGGATGAACCAGGAACGCGTATTTAAAGTTCTGCTTGGCCCGCACGTTTCCGAGAAGGCTACGGTTCTGGCAGACAAGAAAGGCCAGTTCGTTTTCAAGGTTGCTACCGATGCAACCAAGCTGGAAATCAAGAAGGCCGTCGAAAGCCTGTTCAGCGTGAAAGTAGAGCGCGTCACTACCCTGAACGTTCTGGGTAAGAGCAAGCGCACTGCTCGCGGTCTGGGCAAGCGTAATGACTGGAAGAAGGCAGTTATCTCCCTTCAGCCAGGCCAAGATCTCGATTTCAGCAGCAGTGCTGAGTAAGGAAGGGGTGCATCATGGCAATCGTTAAATGCAAACCGACTTCCCCTGGCCGCCGTTTTGTGGTCAAGGTGGTCAACCAGGAGCTGCATAAAGGCGCTCCTCACGCACCGCTGCTCGAGAAAAAATCGAAGTCTGGTGGTCGTAACAACAATGGCCGTATTACCACTCGTCACATCGGTGGTGGTCATAAGCAGCATTACCGTATGGTCGATTTCCGTCGCAACGACAAAGATGGCATCGTCGCCACTGTCGAGCGTATCGAATACGATCCAAACCGTACTGCTCACATCGCACTGCTCTGCTACGCAGACGGCGAGCGCCGCTACATCATCGCCCCTAAAGGCGTGAGTGCTGGCGACCAGCTGATCGCAGGCGCTCTGGCTCCAATCAAGCCAGGCAACGCTCTGCAACTGCGCAACATTCCAGTCGGTTCTACCGTACACGGCATCGAATTGAAGCCAGGTAAAGGTGCACAGATCGCTCGTTCCGCTGGTGCTTCGGCTCAGCTGATCGCTCGTGAAGGTGTCTACGTGACCCTGCGTCTGCGTTCCGGTGAAATGCGTAAAGTCCTGGCTGAATGCCGTGCGACCCTGGGTGAAGTCTCGAACTCCGAGCACAGCCTGCGTTCGCTGGGTAAAGCTGGTGCCAAACGCTGGCGTGGCGTTCGCCCAACCGTTCGTGGTGTTGCCATGAACCCGGTTGACCACCCACATGGTGGTGGTGAAGGTCGTACCTCTGGTGGTCGTCATCCGGTATCGCCATGGGGCTTCCCGACTAAGGGCGCGAAGACTCGTGGTAATAAGCGTACCGACAAAATGATCGTCCGTCGTCGCAAGTAAATAGAGGGATACGACAGTGCCACGTTCTCTGAAAAAAGGTCCTTTTATTGATCTTCACCTACTGAAGAAGATCGAAGTGGCGGCGGAAAAGAACGATCGCAAACCAATTAAAACCTGGTCGCGTCGTTCGATGATCCTGCCACAAATGGTCGGTCTGACCATCGCAGTACACAACGGTCGTCAGCACGTCCCAGTTCTCGTTAACGAAGACATGGTCGGCCACAAACTGGGCGAGTTCGCCGGTACCCGCAACTATCGCGGGCACGTGGCTGACAAGAAAGCCAAGCGTTAAGGGGTAAGGAAATGGAAGTAGCCGCTAAGTTGTCGGGCGCTCGAATCTCCGCCCAGAAAGCCCGCTTGGTCGCCGACCAGATCCGCGGGAAGAAGGTGGGCGAAGCGCTCAACCTGTTGGCTTTCAGCAGTAAGAAAGCCGCCGAGATCATGAAGAAAGTGCTGGAGTCGGCCGTAGCCAACGCCGAGCATAACGAAGGCGCAGACGTTGATGACCTGAAGGTCAGCACCGTTTTCGTCAACGAAGGGCGTTCGCTGAAGCGCATCATGCCGCGTGCCAAAGGCCGTGCTGATCGCATCGTCAAGCGGTCTTGCCATATCACTGTCAAGGTTGCTGACAAGTAACGGAGTCGAAGAGATGGGTCAGAAAGTACATCCCATTGGCATTCGCCTGGGAATCGTCAAGGAGCACACCTCCGTCTGGTACGCAGACGGTCGGACTTATGCGGACTACTTGTTCGCAGATCTGAAAGTGCGTGAGTATCTCCAAGACAAACTAAAAAGCGCGTCCGTAAGCCGTATCGATATCCATCGTCCGGCCCAAACTGCACGCATCACCATCCACACCGCTCGTCCAGGTATCGTTATCGGGAAGAAAGGTGAAGATGTTGAGAAACTGCGTCAGGACCTGACCAAGCAAATGGGTGTGCCTGTGCACATCAATATCGAAGAGATCCGCAAGCCGGAGCTCGACGGTATGCTGGTTGCGCAGAGCGTAGCTCAGCAGCTGGAGCGTCGTGTAATGTTCCGTCGCGCTATGAAGCGCGCTGTACAGAACGCCATGCGCATTGGTGCCAAAGGCATCAAAATCCAAGTGAGCGGTCGTCTCGGCGGTGCTGAAATCGCACGTACTGAATGGTATCGCGAAGGTCGTGTGCCACTGCACACCCTGCGTGCCGACATCGACTATGCCAACTACGAAGCTCACACCACTTATGGTGTGATCGGTGTAAAGGTTTGGATCTTCAAAGGCGAAGTTATTGGTGGTCGCCAAGAAGAACTGAAACCACAAGCACCAGCGCCTCGTAAAAAAGCTGCTAAGTAAGGGGTACGCCAAATGTTGCAACCAAAGCGTACGAAGTTCCGCAAGCAGATGACCGGCCACAACCGTGGTCTGGCACTGCGCGGTAGCAAAGTCAGCTTCGGCGAGTTCGCGCTGAAGTCTGTTGCTCGTGGTCGTCTCACCGCTCGTCAGATCGAGTCAGCGCGTCGTGCTCTGACCCGTCACGTAAAACGTGGCGGCAAGATCTGGATCCGTGTATTCCCGGACAAGCCGATCTCCAAGAAGCCTCTCGAGGTTCGTATGGGTAAAGGTAAGGGTAACGTGGAGTACTGGGTTGCCCAGATTCAGCCAGGCAAAGTCCTGTATGAAATCGAGGGTGTTTCTGAAGAGCTGGCGCGTGAGGCTTTCGCCCTGGCTGCTGCAAAGCTGCCGCTCGCCACCTCCTTTGTTAAACGGACGGTGATGTGATGAAAGCGAATGAACTTCGTGAAAAATCCGCACAGCAGCTGAACGAGCAACTGCTCGGCTTGCTGCGCGACCAGTTCAATCTGCGCATGCAGAAAGCAACTGGCCAGTTGGGGCAGTCTCATCTGCTCTCGCAAGTTAAGCGTGACATCGCTCGCGTGAAGACTGTGCTCAACCAGCAGGCAGGTAAGTGATCATGGCTGAAGCCGAAAAAACTGTCCGTACGCTGACTGGCCGTGTTGTCAGCGACAAGATGGACAAAACCATCACCGTTCTGATCGAGCGTCGCGTAAAGCACCCGATCTACGGTAAATACGTTAAGCGTTCGACTAAGCTGCACGCGCACGACGAAACCAATCAGTGCCACATCGGCGACAAAGTCACTATTCGTGAAACTCGTCCGATGGCCAAGACCAAGTCTTGGGCGCTGGTTGATGTTCTCGAACGCGCTGTGGAAGTCTAAGGGCTAGGGGTCGGAGAAATTATATGATTCAGACTCAATCCATGCTCGATGTGGCCGATAACAGCGGCGCTCGCCGTGTTATGTGCATCAAGGTGCTGGGTGGCTCCCATCGTCGTTACGCTGGTATCGGTGACATCATCAAAGTTACCGTCAAGGAAGCAATTCCTCGCGGTAAGGTGAAAAAAGGCCAAGTGATGACTGCTGTTGTAGTCCGCACTCGTCACGGCGTACGTCGTGCTGATGGCTCCATTATCCGCTTTGATGGCAACGCTGCTGTTCTTCTGAACAACAAGCAAGAGCCGATCGGCACCCGTATCTTTGGGCCAGTGACCCGTGAACTTCGTACTGAGAAGTTCATGAAGATCGTCTCGCTCGCCCCAGAAGTGCTGTAAGGAGATCCGACATGCAAAAGATTCGTCGTGACGACGAGATCATCGTGATCGCCGGCAAAGACAAAGGTAAGCGCGGTAAGGTGCTGAAGGTTCTTGCTGACAACCGTCTGGTTGTTGGTGGTCTGAACCTGGTCAAGCGTCATACCAAGCCTAACCCGATGTCGGGCGTACAGGGCGGTATCGTCGAGAAAGAAGCGCCACTGCACGCTTCCAACGTCGCCATCTTCAACGGCGAAACCAACAAGGCTGACCGCGTTGGTTTCAAAGTAGAAGACGGTAAGAAAATTCGTGTCTTCAAGTCGACCCAAAAAGCGGTTGATGCTTGAACACTGCTAGGTAGAAGACCATGGCACGACTAAAAGAGATTTACCGGAAGGAAATCGCTCCGAAACTTAAGGAAGAACTTAAGCTTTCGAACGTGATGGAAGTTCCGCGCGTTACCAAAATCACCCTGAACATGGGTCTGGGCGAAGCGATCGGCGACAAAAAAGTCATCGAGCACGCTGTTGCTGACCTGGAAAAGATCACCGGCCAGAAAGTCGTTGTGACCTACGCTCGTAAATCCATCGCTGGCTTCAAAGTCCGCGAAGGATGGCCGATCGGCGTCAAAGTGACCCTGCGCCGTGAGCGTATGTACGAGTTCCTGGATCGTCTGCTGTCGATCTCCCTGCCTCGGGTTCGCGACTTCCGCGGCCTGAATGCCAAGTCCTTCGATGGTCGTGGCAACTACAGCATGGGCGTGAAAGAGCAGATCATTTTCCCGGAAATCGACTACGACAAGATCGATGCTCTCCGCGGTCTGGACATTACCCTGACCACCACTGCCAAGAACGATGATGAAGGCCGCGCTCTGCTGCGTGCTTTCAAATTCCCGTTCCGCAACTGATTGGAGTAGGAAAATGGCCAAGAAGAGCATGAAAAACCGTGAGCTGAAGCGTCAGCTCACCGTTGCCAAGTACGCCACCAAGCGTGCAGCGCTGAAAGCTATCATCGTCGATCTGAACGCAAGTCCAGAAGCGCGTTGGGAAGCTACCGTAGCTCTGCAGAAGCAACCACGTGACGCAAGCGCTTCGCGCATGCGTAACCGTTGCCGCCTGACTGGTCGTCCGCACGGCGTGTACCGCAAGTTCGGCCTCGGCCGTAACATGCTGCGTCAAGCTGCAATGCGTGGTGACGTGCCAGGTCTGGTTAAAGCCAGCTGGTAATAGTTGTCAAAGTCTCGGTGTTCGGGTTCGCAAGAACCTGACCATCGGTGGCCTTGAATCTGAATCAAGCCCCTTTTGGGGCTTGATTCATTTCTGGGGTGTGTCTAGAATGACCGGCTCGCCTGAGCCCGTGTTTTTCTGCCCGGAAGTTCTCGGCGACAAGTAGTAGCCGCAAGGCTAATTTTTTTGTATTAGGAGCGTCTAGCCCATGAGTATGCAGGACCCGTTAGCGGACATGCTAACTCGAATCCGTAATGCCCAGATGGCTGAAAAGTCTGTCGTAAGCATGCCGTCTTCCACGTTGAAGGCAGCTGTAGCAAAAGTCCTGAAGGACGAAGGTTACATCGCGGATTTTCAGATCACCACCGACGCCAAGCCGTCGCTGTCCATCTCGCTGAAGTACTTCGAAGGCCGTCCGGTTATCGAAGAAGTGAAGCGCGTTAGTCGTCCAGGCCTGCGTCAGTACAAGTCCGTTGAAGATCTGCCGAAAGTTCGTGGCGGTCTTGGCGTGTCTATCGTCTCCACCAACAAAGGTGTGATGACGGATCGTGCTGCGCGCGCTGCCGGTGTCGGCGGCGAAGTTCTTTGCACTGTGTTCTAAGGGGGGATAAGCATGTCTCGCGTCGCTAAGAACCCCGTTAAGCTGCCAGCCGGTGTCGAAGTCAAATTCGCAGGCCAACAGCTTTCGGTGAAGGGTGCCAAGGGTACTCTTGAACTGAACATCCATTCGTCCGTTGAGATCGTTGAAGAAGCTGGTGAGCTGCGTTTCGCTGCTCGCAATGGCGATCAACAAACTCGCGCAATGGCCGGTACCACGCGTGCGTTGGTAAACAACATGGTCCAGGGCGTAAGCCAAGGCTTCGAGCGCAAGCTCCAGCTGGTCGGTGTTGGTTACAAAGCGCAAGCAAAAGGTCAGGTTCTGAACCTGGCTCTTGGCTTCTCGCACCCAGTGGATTACGAACTGCCGGAAGGCATCACCGCTGAGACTCCTAGCCAGACCGATATCCTGATCAAGGGCATCGACAAGCAGCTGGTAGGTCAAGTGGCCGCCGAGATCCGCGACTTCCGTCCACCAGAGCCGTACAAAGGCAAAGGTGTGCGCTACGCGGACGAAGTCGTCCGTCGTAAAGAAGCCAAGAAGAAGTAGGGCATAGCAAATGACCGACAAAAAAGTTACTCGACTGCGTCGCGCTCGCAAAGCACGCCTGAAAATGCACGAACTCGAAGTCGTGCGTCTCTGCGTGTTCCGCTCGTCGCAGCACATCTACGCCCAGGTCATCTCGGCCGACGGCAACAAAGTCCTGGCAAGTGCCTCGACTTTGGATAAAGAACTGCGTGATGGTGCCACTGGCAACATCGACGCGGCCACAAAGGTTGGCCAGCTGGTCGCTACGCGTGCTAAGGCCGCTGGCGTATCGCAAGTGGCTTTCGACCGCTCTGGCTTCAAGTACCACGGCCGCGTTAAAGCGCTGGCTGATGCTGCTCGTGAAGCTGGGCTGGAGTTCTAAGTTATGTCAAATAACGACCAAAAGCGCGACGAAGGCTACATTGAGAAGCTGGTTCAAGTTAACCGCGTAGCCAAAACCGTTAAAGGCGGCCGTATCTTCACTTTCACCGCGTTGACCGTGGTTGGTGATGGTAAAGGGCGTGTTGGCTTCGGCCGTGGCAAGTCGCGTGAAGTGCCTGCTGCGATCCAGAAGGCAATGGAAGCTGCTCGCCGCAACATGATTCAAGTTGACCTGAACGGCACAACTCTGCAGTACGCAATGAAGTCCGCTCACGGCGCTTCGAAGGTGTACATGCAGCCTGCTTCTGAAGGTACCGGTATCATCGCTGGCGGCGCTATGCGTGCTGTCCTCGAAGTTGCTGGCGTTCAGAACGTTCTGGCCAAGTGCTACGGCTCGACTAACCCGGTAAACGTGGTTCACGCCACTTTCAAGGGTCTGAAGGCTATGCAGTCTCCTGAGTCCATCGCTGCCAAGCGTGGCCTGCGTGTTGAGGAGATCAAGTAATCATGGCTACCGTTAAAGTTACGCTGATCAAAAGCATGACCGGCCGCATCCCTAACCACAAACTGTGCGTTAAGGGTCTGGGTCTGCGTCGCATCGGTCACACTGTAGAAGTCCAGGATACTCCCGAGAATCGCGGGATGATCAACAAGGCTTACTACATGCTGCGTGTCGAGGGTTAATCGATGAAACTCAATGATCTGAGTCCAGCGCCGGGTTCCCGTCGCGAAAAGCATCGTCCGGGCCGTGGTATCGGTAGTGGTTTGGGCAAGACTGGTGGCCGTGGTCACAAAGGTCAGACCTCCCGCTCCGGTGGCACCATCGCTCCAGGCTTTGAAGGCGGTCAACAGCCGCTGCATCGTCGCCTGCCTAAGTTCGGTTTCGTTTCCTTGAAAGCCATGGATCGCGCAGAAGTGCGTTTGTCCGAGCTGGCCAAAGTGGAAGGCGACATCGTTACTGTGCAGTCCCTGAAAGATGCCAACGTGATCAACGTCAACGTACAGCGTGTGAAAATCATGCTGTCCGGTGAAGTGACTCGCGCTGTCACTATCGGCAAGGGAATCGGCGCCACCAAAGGTGCGCGTGCGGCTATCGAAGCAGCTGGCGGCAAGTTCGAGGAATAAATGGCTAAGCAAGGTGCTCTCTCTGCGCTCGGCAAAGGCGGTATGTCTGAACTCTGGGCTCGTCTGCGTTTTCTGTTCCTGGCGATTATCGTCTACCGAATAGGCGCACACATCCCGGTTCCAGGTATCAACCCGGACCGACTCGCAGACCTGTTTCGACAGAATGAGGGGACCATTCTTAGCTTGTTCAACATGTTCTCCGGCGGCGCGCTGGAACGGATGAGCATCTTTGCACTGGGGATCATGCCGTACATTTCGGCATCAATCATCATGCAACTGATGACCGCCGTCAGCCCGCAGCTGGAGCAGTTGAAGAAGGAAGGTGAAGCTGGCCGTCGCAAGATTAGCCAGTACACCCGCTACCTCACCGTCGCTCTCGCTCTGGTCCAGGCTATTGGCATGTCCATTGGTCTGGCCGGGCAGGGCGTCGCGTTCACTGGTGACTTTGGCTTCCATTTCGTCGCGGTAACCACATTTGTGGCTGGTGCGATGTTCATGATGTGGCTGGGTGAGCAGATTACTGAGCGTGGTGTTGGCAACGGTATCTCGATGTTGATTTTTTCGGGTATCGTCGCCGGTCTTCCGAGAGCAATCGGGCAGTCTTTCGAGTCTGCGCGTCAGGGTGATATCAACATCTTCGCCCTGGTTGCCATCGGTTTGCTGGCAGTAGCGATTATCGGTTTCGTGGTGTTCATTGAGCGTGGCCAGCGTCGTATCGCTGTTCACTACGCCAAGCGTCAGCAGGGCCGCAAGGTTTTTGCTGCGCAGACAAGCCACTTGCCGCTGAAGGTGAACATGGCCGGTGTTATTCCGGCTATTTTCGCAAGCAGCATTTTGCTGTTTCCGGCTTCGTTGGGTGCCTGGTTCGGTCAGTCTGAAGGTATGGGCTGGTTGCAGGACATCTCGCAGTCGATCGCTCCTGGTCAGCCGTTGAATATTCTGCTGTTTAGTGCAGGGATTATTTTCTTCTGCTTCTTCTATACGGCGTTGATGTTCAATCCGAAAGACGTAGCGGAAAACCTGAAGAAGTCCGGTGCCTTTATTCCGGGCATCCGTCCAGGTGAGCAGTCTGCGCGCTATATTGATGGCGTTCTGACCCGCTTGACCCTGTTCGGTGCTCTTTACATGACGGCCGTGTGCCTGTTGCCCCAATTCCTGGTGGTTGCAGCAAACGTTCCGTTCTACCTTGGCGGGACCTCGTTGCTGATCGTGGTCGTGGTTGTGATGGACTTCATGTCCCAAGTACAATCGCACCTCGTTTCGCACCAGTACGAATCCCTGATGAAGAAAGCCAACCTGAAGGGTTACGGCAGCGGCATGTTGCGCTGAGTACCCATAAGGTTCGAGGAGTTGGTGATGAAAGTTCGTGCATCGGTGAAAAAGCTGTGCCGTAACTGCAAGATTATTCGCCGCGAAGGTGTTGTTCGAGTAATTTGCAGCGCGGAACCGCGTCACAAACAGCGCCAAGGCTGAGTGTGATTGTGCTTCAAGCCCGGTAGCTAGTGCGCTACCGGGTTGATTATTTGTTATTACAGCGATATTATCTCGCGCCCTATTTCTTGGCTTCCGGGGCGTAGGTAGCTGTCAATTGGAGTCCCACTGAATGGCCCGTATTGCAGGCGTTAACATTCCAGATAACAAGCATACTGTTATCTCGCTGACCTACATCTATGGTGTTGGTCGCACTACTGCGCAGAAGATCTGTGCAGTGACTGGGGTAAACCCAGCAGCAAAGATCAAAGATCTGAGCGACGAGCAAATTGAACAGCTGCGTGGCGAAGTGGCGAAGTTCACCACTGAAGGTGACCTGCGTCGCGAAATCAACATGAAAATCAAGCGCTTGATGGACCTCGGTTGCTATCGCGGTCTGCGTCATCGTCGTGGTCTGCCAGTACGCGGTCAGCGTACCAAGACCAACGCGCGTACCCGTAAAGGTCCGCGTAAGCCGATCCGCAAGTAATCGCCCCAGCGAATCGACAGGAATTTAATCATGGCAAAACCTGCTGCTCGTCCTCGTAAAAAAGTTAAAAAGACAGTGGTTGATGGCATCGCCCACATCCATGCATCTTTTAACAACACCATCGTGACCATTACCGACCGTCAAGGTAACGCTCTTTCCTGGGCTACCTCCGGTGGTTCGGGTTTCCGCGGTTCCCGCAAGTCCACCCCGTTCGCTGCTCAAGTAGCTGCTGAACGTGCTGGTCAAGCTGCGCTGGAATACGGCCTGAAAAACCTCGACGTAAACGTCAAGGGTCCAGGTCCAGGTCGTGAATCCGCAGTCCGCGCTTTGAACGGCTGTGGCTACAAGATCGCCAGCATCACCGACGTGACGCCAATCCCGCACAACGGGTGCCGTCCGCCGAAGAAGCGCCGCGTGTAATCCAGGAGATTGTAAAGAATGGCTCGTTACATTGGTCCAAAATGCAAACTCGCTCGTCGCGAAGGCACCGATCTCTTCCTGAAGAGCGGCGTGCGCGCGATCGAATCGAAGTGCAACATTGAAGCAGCACCTGGTATCCACGGCCAGCGCCGCGGTCGCCAGTCCGACTACGGCACCCAACTGCGTGAAAAGCAGAAGGTCCGTCGTATCTACGGCGTTCTCGAGCGTCAGTTCAGCGGCTACTACAAAGAAGCTGCTGGCAAGAAAGGTGCAACCGGTGAAAACCTGCTGCAACTGCTCGAATGCCGTCTGGACAACGTTGTATACCGTATGGGCTTTGGTTCGACTCGTGCCGAATCCCGTCAACTGGTATCGCACAAGTCGATCAGCGTTAACGGTCAGACCGTAAACGTTCCGTCGTATCAGGTTCGTGCTGGTGACGTGGTTGCAGTTCGCGAGAAAGCAAAAAACCAGCTTCGCATTGTCCAAGCTCTCGATCTGTGTGCCCAACGTGGCCGCGTAGAATGGGTAGAAGTAGACACTGAGAAGAAGTCGGGCGTTTTCAAGAACGTTCCTGCTCGCAGTGATCTGTCCGCCGACATCAACGAAAGCCTGATTGTCGAGCTCTACTCCAAGTAAGGGCTAGAAAATAGGTGCATCCATGCAGATTTCGGTAAATGAGTTCCTGACACCCCGCCACATTGATGTGCAGGTTGTCAGTCCAACCCGCGCCAAGATCACTCTCGAGCCTCTCGAGCGTGGTTTTGGCCACACCCTGGGCAACGCGCTGCGCCGCATCCTGTTGTCCTCAATGCCCGGCTGCGCAGTAGTCGAGGCCGAGATTGACGGTGTGCTCCACGAGTACAGCGCCATCGAAGGTGTACAGGAAGACGTAATTGAAATCCTGTTGAACCTTAAAGGTCTGGCCATCAAGCTGCACGGTCGTGACGAAGTTACGCTGACCTTGTCGAAGAAGGGTTCGGGGGTGGTTACCGCTGCCGATATTCAGCTGGATCATGATGTCGAGATCGTTAATCCCGATCACGTAATCGCTAACCTGGCGTCTAACGGCGCCCTGAACATGAAGCTCACCGTAGCTCGTGGTCGTGGTTATGAACCAGCCGACTCGCGTCAGAGCGATGAAGACGAAAGCCGCAGCATCGGTCGCTTGCAGCTTGACTCTTCGTTCAGCCCGGTTCGCCGTATCGCTTACGTGGTGGAAAACGCCCGTGTCGAGCAGCGTACCAACCTGGACAAGCTGGTTATTGATCTGGAAACCAACGGTACTCTGGATCCTGAAGAGGCAATCCGTCGCGCTGCAACCATCCTGCAACAGCAGCTGGCTGCGTTCGTCGACCTCAAAGGTGAAAGTGAGCCGCTGGTTGTCGAGCAGGAAGACGAGATCGATCCGATCCTGCTTCGCCCGGTTGACGATCTGGAACTGACTGTACGTTCGGCTAACTGCCTTAAGGCGGAAAACATCTACTACATCGGCGACCTGATTCAGCGTACCGAAGTAGAGCTGTTGAAGACTCCGAACCTTGGCAAGAAATCCTTGACTGAAATCAAGGACGTTCTGGCCTCCCGCGGTCTGTCCCTCGGCATGCGCCTCGACAACTGGCCGCCTGCAAGTCTTAAGAAGGACGACAAGGCGACTGCCTGATCGTCGTAATCACCGAACGTAGTGTTTGGTAAGGAATGAACCATGCGTCATCGTAAAAGTGGTCGTCACCTGAGCCGCACCAGCTCGCACCGCAAGGCCATGTTCCAAAACATGGCGGTGTCGCTGTTCGAGCACGAGCTGATCAAAACTACTCTGCCAAAAGCCAAAGAACTGCGCCGCGTTGCCGAGCCGCTGATCACTCTGGCCAAGACAGACAGCCTGGCTAACCGCCGTCTGGCTTTCGACCGTACTCGTTCGAAAGCTATCGTTGGTAAGCTCTTCAACGACCTGGGCAAGCGTTACGCTACCCGTGAGGGTGGCTACCTGCGCATCCTCAAGTGCGGTTTCCGCGCTGGCGACAACGCGCCTATGGCGTACGTCGAGTTGGTTGATCGTGCTACTGCTGGCGAAGCTGTATCCGCCGAGTAAGACGTCAGTCTGAAACGAAAAACCGGGCCTAGTGCCCGGTTTTTTGTGCCTGTAAGAAATGCGTCGTCCGTACAAGTTTCTGACATGGTTGAACTGCCACTATGTGCCGGGGAAACATAATTAGTAATTATCTATCGATGCTTGCAAGTTAATGAATTTGTAGCTGTAACGTCGATGATCAATACTTCCCGCCAAGCCCATTAGCCGGCAGTTCAAGACTGACAGAGGAAGAAGACCGCATGAGCCAGACCAAGACGCTTACAACCGCGAGTGGCGCGCCAGTCGCTGATAACCAGAATTCCCGCTCCGCCGGCCCACGCGGTCCGCTGCTGCTCGACGATTTCCATCTGATCGAAAAGCTCGCGCACTTCAATCGTGAAAACATTCCTGAACGCCGTGTCCACGCTAAGGGCTCGGGCGCTTACGGTACGTTCACCGTTACCCGTGACATCACTGAATACACCAGTGCAAAGTTGTTCGAGTCTGTAGGCAAGCAAACGCCAACCTTTCTGCGTTTCTCTACCGTGGGGGGCGAGCGTGGTTCGGCCGACACCGAGCGCGATCCGCGCGGTTTCGCCTTGAAGTTCTACACAGAAGAAGGCAACTGGGACATCGTTGGCAACAACACGCCAGTGTTCTTCATCCGTGATCCGCTGAAGTTTCCTGACTTTATCCACACGCAAAAACGTCTGCCGCAGAGCAACCTGAAAAGCGCGCAGATGATGTGGGATTTCTGGTCGCATTCGCCTGAAGCGCTGCATCAGGTGACCATCCTGTTTTCTGATCGTGGCATCCCTGACGGCTATCGCCACATGCACGGCTTCGGCAGTCACACCTATAGCCTGATCAACGCCAAAGGCGAGCGTCACTGGGTGAAGTGGCACTACAAGACCCAGCAGGGCATCAAGAACCTGGCGCCTGCCGACGCCGCTCGTTTGGCCGGTACCGATCCAGACTACGCTCAGCGCGATCTGTTCGAAGCGATCGAGCGCGGTGATTTCCCGAAATGGCGCGTGTGCATTCAGATCATGACTGAAGCCCAGGCAGCGGCTCATTACGAAAATCCGTTTGACGTGACCAAAACCTGGTCGCAGAAGGAGTTTCCGCTGATCGAAGTCGGTGAACTGGAATTAAACCGCAACCCGCTGAACTACTTCGCTGAAGTCGAGCAGGCTGCATTTGGCCCGAGCAACATGGTGCCAGGCGTAGGTCTGTCGTCGGACCGCATGCTGCAAGGTCGTGTGTTCGCCTACGCTGACGCGCACCGCTACCGTGTGGGTACCAACCACCAGCAATTGCCGGTGAACGCTCCCCGCAGCCCGGTGAACACTTACCAGCGTGACGGCGCAATGGCGTTCGGCAGCAATGGTGGCGCGGCGCCGAACTATGAACCGAACAGCTACGTTGAATCGCCGAAACAAGCGCCACACTATGCCGAGCCAGCGCTGGCCTTGAGCGGTGCCGCAGATCGCTACGATCATCGCGAAGACACCGATTACTACAGCCATGCCGGTGCGTTGTTCCGCTTGATGAGCGACGAGCAGAAAGCACTGCTGGTCAGCAACATCGCTGGTGCCATGGCAGGTGTTTCGAGCGATGTCGTAGATCGCCAGTTGCAGCATTTCTACAAAGCCGATCCGGCGTACGGAGAAGCAATCGCAAAGCTGCTCAACTAACGGCTTAACGAAGTCTAAACGAGAAGCAGAACCGCCCTCATTTGGGCGGTTTTTGCGTTATTTGGCCTGTTTTTCTCAGAATATCTTCGCTTTTATTGCGCGAAGCGAGTGACCTTCCGGTCAGGTTGGTTCAAACTACAGACTTTCAGGAAGGGAGATGTAGGGCGATGCAAGGCCACCCAGATGTAATCGATTACCTCAATACGTTGCTGACCGGCGAACTGGCCGCGCGTGACCAATATTTCGTTCATTCGCGGATGTATGAGGACTGGGGGTTCACCAAGCTCTACGAGCGAATCAACCACGAAATGGAAGAAGAAGCCGGCCACGCTGATGCGCTGATGCGGCGGATTCTGATGCTCGAAGGAACGCCGCGCATGCGTCCGGATGATCTGGATGTCGGCACCACGGTACCTTCGATGCTCGAAGCCGATCTGCGCCTCGAATACAAAGTCCGCGCTGCTCTGTGCAAAGGCATCGAGCTTTGCGAGCAGCATCAGGATTACGTCAGCCGTGAGATTCTGCGCGTTCAACTCAATGACACCGAAGAAGATCACACCTACTGGCTGGAAAAGCAGCTGGGCCTGATCAAGCTGATCGGTCTCGAGAACTACCTGCAATCCCACGCGTCCTGATTGCGATGGCTACAAAAAAGCCCCTGTCACTTCAACGGTGACAGGGGCTTTTTCATGCCTGGCGGTCAGGCCCGATCGCGGATCAGCAGCGGCTTGAGGTAATGGCCGGTGTGAGATTGCTTCATCTCGGCCACTTCTTCCGGGGTACCGGTGGCGATGATCTGCCCGCCCTTGGAACCGCCTTCAGGACCGAGGTCCACCAGCCAGTCGGCGGTCTTGATCACATCAAGGTTGTGCTCGATCACCACCACGGTGTTGCCGTGATCACGCAAGCGGTGCAGCACATCGAGCAGTTGCTGGATATCGGCGAAGTGCAGACCAGTGGTTGGCTCATCGAGGATGTAAAGGGTCTTGCCGGTATCGCGTTTGGACAGTTCGCGCGACAACTTGACCCTCTGTGCTTCACCGCCGGACAGGGTCGTTGCCGACTGCCCGAGCTTGATGTACGACAGGCCAACATCCATCAGCGTTTGCAGCTTGCGCGCCAGTGCCGGCACTGCATCGAAGAACTCCCGAGCTTCCTCGATGGTCATTTCGAGGGTCTCGTGGATGCTCTTGCCCTTGTACTTGATTTCAAGGGTTTCGCGGTTGTAGCGCTTGCTCTTGCACACATCGCAGGGCACGTAGATGTCCGGCAGGAAGTGCATTTCCACCTTGATCAGGCCGTCGCCCTGGCACGCTTCGCAGCGACCGCCCTTGACGTTGAACGAGAAACGCCCCGGGCCGTAACCACGGGAGCGCGACTCGGGCACGCCGGCAAACAATTCGCGGATCGGCGTGAACAGCCCGGTGTAGGTCGCCGGATTGGAGCGCGGCGTACGGCCGATCGGGCTTTGGTCGATATCGACGACCTTGTCGAGATGTTCCAGGCCCTTGATGCTGTCATGGGCGGCCGCTTCCAGCGTAGTCGCGCCGTTAAGGGCTGTGGCGCTCAGCGGGAACAGCGTGTTGTTGATCAGAGTCGATTTACCCGAGCCGGACACGCCGGTCACGCACGTCAGCAGGCCGATCGGGATGTCCAGATCGACATTGCGCAGATTGTTGCCGCGCGCACCCTTGAGCGACAGGTTGAGCTTCTTGTTGCGTGGCGTGCGTTTGGCCGGCACTTCGATCTTCACCCGGCCGGACAGGTATTTGCCGGTCAGCGAATCAGGGTGTGCCATGACTTCGTCCGGTGTGCCTTCGGCAACGATCTGCCCGCCGTGCACGCCAGCGCCCGGGCCGATATCGACTACATAGTCAGCCAGGCGAATCGCGTCTTCATCGTGCTCGACCACGATCACCGTGTTGCCGATATCGCGCAAATGCTTGAGCGTGCCGAGCAGCCGGTCGTTGTCGCGTTGATGCAGGCCAATGGACGGTTCGTCGAGGATATACAGAACGCCGACCAGACCGGCGCCAATCTGGCTGGCCAGACGAATCCGTTGCGCCTCGCCACCGGACAGCGTGTCGGCACTGCGATCCAGCGACAGATAGTCGAGACCGACGTTGACCAGGAACTGCAGGCGCTCGCGAATCTCCTTGAGAATCTTGTCAGCGATCTCGCCACGCCGACCGGTCATCTTCAGCGCACCGAAATATTCGCAGGCATCACCGATCGGCAGATTGGTCACTGCCGGCAAGGTTTTCTCGCCGACCCAGACGTGTCGTGCTTCGCGACGCAGACGCGTGCCACGGCAATCCGGGCAGGCCTGATGGCTGAGGAACTTGGCCAGCTCTTCGCGCACGCTTGCCGATTCGGTTTCGCGATAGCGTCGCTCAAGATTCGGCACGATGCCCTCGAAAGGGTGCGAGCGTTTGACGATGTCGCCACGGTCGTTCAGGTATTTGAAGTCGACGTTCTGCGAGCCGCTGCCATGCAGGATGAATTTCTGCTGCTCGGCGCTGAGGTCGTTGAAGGGCTTGTCCAGGCTGAACTTGTAGTGCGAGGCGAGTGAGCCGAGCATCTGGAAGTAATAAACGTTGCGTCGGTCCCAGCCGCGTATTGCACCTTCGGCAAGCGTTAGCTCGCCATTGACCAGACGCTTGATGTCGAAGAACTGCTTCACGCCCAGGCCATCGCAGGTCGGGCAGGCGCCGGCCGGGTTGTTGAAGGAAAACAGCTTGGGTTCCAGCTCGCTGATCGCATGGCCGCAGATCGGGCAGGCGAAGCGTGCGGAAAAGATCATTTCTTCGCCGGGCTCGTCGTCCATCGGCGCGACCAGGGCAATGCCGTCGGCGAGTTTCAGCGCAGTCTCGAAAGACTCGGCGAGGCGCTGCTGCAGATCGGCGCGGACCTTGAAGCGGTCAACGATCACATCGATCGAATGCTTCTTCTGTTTATCCAGCTTCGGCAGCTCGTCGAGCTCGCAAATGCGTCCGTTGACCCGCGCGCGGACGAAACCCTGCGCACGCAATTCTTCGAAGACCGACAGGTGTTCGCCTTTGCGTTCGCGGATCACCGGTGCCAGCAACATCAGTTTGCTGCCTTCCGGCTGCGCCAGCACCAGATCGACCATCTGGCTGACGGTCTGCGCTTCCAGTGGAATGTCGTGATCCGGGCAACGCGGCGTACCCACGCGGGCATAGAGCAAGCGCAAGTAGTCGTAGATTTCGGTGATGGTGCCAACCGTCGAACGCGGGTTGTGCGAGGTCGACTTCTGTTCGATGGAGATCGCCGGCGACAGGCCTTCGATGGTGTCGACGTCGGGTTTTTCCATCATCGACAGGAACTGCCGGGCATAGGCCGACAGGGATTCGACATAGCGGCGCTGACCTTCGGCATACAGCGTGTCGAACGCCAGGGACGACTTGCCGGATCCGGACAGGCCGGTGATGACGATCAGTTTGTCCCGTGGCAGGGTCAGGTCGATGTTCTTCAGGTTGTGGGTACGGGCCCCACGTATCAGGATCTTGTCCAAAGTGGCCTCGCTTGGCGGGCGTCGAAAACGTAGGAGTATACGGGCAAATACTGGATGGATGCACACTATCAAACGAAGGGCGTTTTGCCGTTCATGAAGAGAGTTTCATCTATACGCGTCATAGCGTCGCGATATACCCCGTCTTCCGATGGGACTGGTAGAATCGCCGCCGGTTCACACGAGGTTTTTCCATGCACGATCCCCACAGCGAACGCATGAGTGGCAGCGAGACCCGCGCGGCGAGCGGTCTGGCCCTGGTGTTCGCCTTCCGTATGCTTGGCATGTTCATGGTGTTGCCGGTGCTGGCGACCTACGGCATGGATCTGGCGGGAGCGACCCCGGCCCTGATCGGGCTGGCGATTGGCGCTTACGGTCTGACCCAGGCGATTTTCCAGATTCCGTTCGGGATCATTTCCGACCGCATCGGCCGCCGGCCGGTGATCTACCTCGGCCTGATCGTCTTCGCTCTTGGCAGTGTTCTGGCTTCGCAGGCCGATTCGATCTGGGGCGTGATCGCCGGGCGGATCCTGCAGGGCGCCGGGGCGATTTCTGCGGCCGTCATGGCGTTGCTGTCCGACCTGACCCGCGAGCAGCATCGCACCAAGGCCATGGCGATGATCGGCATGACCATCGGCCTGTCATTCGCCGTGGCCATGGTGGTGGGGCCGTTACTGACCAGTGCGTTCGGGCTGTCCGGGCTGTTCCTCGCCACTGGCGCCATGGCGCTGGTCGGCATCCTGATCATCATGTTCATGGTGCCGCAATCCACCGGGCCATTGCAGCACCGGGAATCCGGCGTGGCTCGGCAGGCGCTGATGCCTACGCTCAAGCACCCGGACCTGTTGCGCCTGGATCTGGGCATCTTTGTGTTACATGCCATGTTGATGTCGAGCTTCGTCGCTTTGCCCCTGGCACTGGTGGAAAAAGCCGGGCTGCCCAAGGAACAGCACTGGTGGGTTTACCTCACCGCGCTGCTGATTTCGTTCTTCGCCATGATCCCTTTCATCATCTATGGCGAGAAGCGACGCAAAATGAAACGAGTTTTGCTCGGCGCCGTCATGACTCTGATGCTGACTGAACTATTCTTCTGGCAGTTCGGCGACAGCCTGCGTGCTCTGGTGATCGGCACGGTGGTGTTTTTCACCGCGTTCAATCTGCTCGAGGCATCGTTGCCGTCGCTGATCAGCAAGGTTTCACCGGCAGGCGGCAAGGGCACGGCGATGGGCGTGTACTCCACCAGCCAGTTCCTCGGCTCGGCACTCGGCGGGATACTCGGCGGCTGGTTGTTCCAGCATGGCGGTCTGTCGGTTGTGTTCCTCGGATGCGCCGCGCTGGCTGCACTTTGGCTGGCCTTTGCTGTTACCATGCGCGAACCTCCCTACGTGACGAGCCTGCGCTTGCCGTTGTCGCCCGAAGCGATCCGCGAAGCGGGTCTGGTCGAGCGCCTCAAGGCCCTGGTAGGGGTAACAGATGCAGTGATAGTCGCCGAAGAGGCGGCTGTTTACATCAAACTGGACAAAGAATTAGTGGATCGCACCACCCTCGAACGCCTGGTCAACAACCCGGCCGGGGCTGCGTGCGACGCTTAGGAGAACGTTATGGCCCGTGGGGTTAACAAAGTCATATTGGTCGGCACTTGCGGCCAGGATCCCGAAGTTCGCTACCTGCCTAACGGTAACGCCGTGACCAACCTGAGTCTGGCCACCAGCGAACAATGGACCGACAAGCAGACCGGTCAGAAGGTCGAGAAGACCGAGTGGCACCGTGTGTCGATGTTCGGCAAGGTTGCCGAGATCGCCGGTGAATACCTGCGCAAGGGTTCGCAGGTCTACATCGAAGGCAAGCTGCAGACCCGCGAGTGGGAAAAGGACGGCATCAAGCGTTACACCACTGAAATCGTGGTCGACATGCAAGGCACCATGCAACTGCTCGGCGGCCGTCCACAACAGGGCGATCAGCAAGGCGGCGGCAATAACTATCAGCAGCAGGCGCCACGTCAGCAGGCTCCACGCCCGCAGCAGTCCGCTCCACAGCAGCGCTCGGCTCCAGCGCCTCAGCAGGCCGCTCCGCAACCGGCTCCGGATTTCGATAGCTTTGATGACGATATTCCGTTCTGATTTGCCGCTGTAACCGCTTTAAATGAAAAAGGCCCGTCGCTTAAACGACGGGCCTTTGTTGTGAGGCAATTTCAGCGCGCCCCCAATCACCTGTAGGAGCTGACGAGTGCAACGAGGCTGCGATCGTTTGACGTTGCTTCTGAAGATCAAAAGATCGCAGCCTCATTTCACTCGTCAGCTCCTACATGGGGAATTGTTTCAGTCGAGGATCAGATGCGGCAGGAAGCGGCTGGAGTCCTTGGTGATCAAACTGTTGTCTTCGCGCACACCAATCCCCGCCGCCTCATCACCAATCACCCACGAGCCAATCAGCGTGTAGCTTTCGCCAAACTTCGGCAGCGGCGCAAACTCCTGCAGGATGAATGGCGCATCGGTGTAGGGTCCGTCCTCTTTGACGATCAGACCTTCCGTCGTTTGCAGCTCGATGTTGGCGCCTTCGCGGGAAAAGTACGGCTTGCGCACCCAGCCTTTCGGCACGGCACTTTGCGGATTCGGATCAAGGTGCGCAGCCAGCAGATTCGGATGGCCTTGGTGCAACTCCCACAGCAAAGGCAGCGCACCTTTGTTCGACAGAATCGCCTTCCACGCCGGTTCGAAAAACTGCGTATCGCATTCGGCTATCGCTCCACCGAACGGTTCGTGGAAGATGAATTCCCAGGCGTGCAGCTTGAACAGGTGCGGGATCCAGCGATCCTGCAGATCGACGAACCGGCCTTCAGCTGTCAGACCGATGTCTTCGATATCGATGTGGCGTGATTCGATGCCGGCCTTTTCCGCGATCAGCCGCAGGTAATCGGTGGTGCCTTTGTCCTCGACCGAGTCCTTCATCGAGGCAAAGTAGAACGGCCGCTTCAACTGCAATTCGGCGAAGGCCTGGTGCAGCTTGGTGTCGATGCTGTTGAACTGGTCGGCATGCCCGGGCAGCGTGCCGCGCTCGATGCATTGTTCCAGCCAGCCCCACTGAAATGCCGCCGCTTCATAGAGGCTGGTCGGCGTGTCGTAGTTGAGCTCCAGCAGTTTCGCCGGCCCGTTGCCGCTGTAAGAAAAGTCCATGCGACCGTACAGATGCGGATGCCCCTCGCGCCAGGAGGTGCGGATCATGTCGTAGTACGCCGCCGGGATACTCAGGCGATCGAGCAACTGCTCGCTGTTGACCACGCGCTCAACCAGATCCATGCACATCTCGTGCAGTTCGGTAGTCGGGTCTTCGAGATCGTTTTCGATCTGCGCGAGGCTGAACTGGTAGTAGGCGCTTTCGTCCCAGTACGGTTCGTCGTCGATGGTGTGGAACAGGAAACCGAGGCTTTCGGCGGTGTGTTTCCAGTCGGGGCGCTCGGCGCAGTGGATCTTTTTCATGTCAGCTGCTCGAGCGTCCGGAACTGCTGCCCCAGCCGCCCCAACCGCTGCGGGCGCTGGACTGGCTGCCGAAACCGCCGCGCGAAGTCGACGACGCAACGTTCACCGGTTTGCTCTTGCTGCTCTCGTAATCCGACTGGCTGCGCGAGGTTGTGTCAGCTCGGCGGTACTGCGTTGAGGTGTTGTACGGCTGACGCGTTTCGCGATCACGGTAAACGGTACGTTCGGCGTTGTTGCTCATTGCGTTGCCGATCAGCCAGCCGGTCAGCCAGCCATTGCCGCCGCCACCCGAACTGCCGGAATAGTGCGAGCCGCCGTGGCTGGCGCTGCTGCTCGTGGTGTCCCCCGCCGGCATTTGCGAATTGGCGATGGCATCGAGATCTTGCGGCGTCTCGGCATTGCCCGGCACCTTGAAGCCGCCGAGTTTCGGCACGAAGAGGCCATCGGAATTTTTCTGACACCAGCCAGCGGCAAAGTCTGCGTCGCACTTGGCTTTGTCGCTGTAGGCCGGGGCGATGCGTCGGTGTTCGTTGAGGGCGGCGACGTAGGCGCTGGAGCAGAGATCGGCGGCCACTTCGGCGTCGACACACTGTTCAACGCTCTGGAAATTGCGCGGCTGATCCAGCGCCGCTGCTTCACCGGAAATCGCCATCGCCACCGACGCGGCGAGGGACAACTGCACGTATTTGCTGCGTTTCATCGAGAGGCTTCCTGCCGATCAGTGGGACGGGGTCATGCACGCGGCATTGAGCATGCCGACGCTGATCGCCACGGCGGCGACATAAATGCCGGCGGCGACTTCGCCGTTGGCGATGCGCTGGGACGTGCCCTTGAGCACCAGCCCGGTAGCGACGAACGCCAGCAATTGCACGACGGCGGCGATGACCGCCCAGAGGACGAAGTCGAGCACGTTGACCGAGTAGGCGATCACGTTGCTCGCCGGAATCGCGAAACCGATGATCGCCCCGGACAGGGCAATGGCGGCGGCAGTGTTGCCGGCGCGGATCAGCTCGAATTCCTTGTGCGTAGTGATGCGCGTGTAGACGAATTGAAACAGCATGAACAGCAACACGGCGCCGATCAGGTAGACGACAAAACCGACCAGCGCGGTTTTGTTCAGGGAAACGGCCAAGACTTCCAGCATGAAAAACTTCCTTTTTTAGATGGCGCTCAAATCAGTCGTGTACAGCGAGATGCCCAGCGAGGTGCTCAGGCTGACGGTGCCTTCTTCATCCTGTTCGACGGAGAACAGCAGCAGTTCGCGGCGATCGGTCAGGCCGGTGTCGCGGGCGTACAGCATGGCGTGGTGCTTGATGGTGTAGGACTCGTCCGGATTGACCACGTGCTCGGTCATTGGCACCAGTTCGGTCTGCTGCAGTTCGGTGCCCCACTCGCGCGCGTATTCGACACCATTGTGGGTGTAGGTCGGCAAACCGATCAGGCTGTTCGGGCCGGCCAGACGCTGCAATTCGGCGTCACTGTTGACCGTCACGTAGCTGAGGTAATTGAACAGGGTGACCGACTCGATCTGGTCTTCACCGGTGACGTGGATCTGCACCCAGAAATCCTCGTCGTTCATGTAATAGCGATGCAGTTTGTTGGACTGGCCGAGATCGACCCAACCGGCGCTCCACACCGCTTGATCGAATGGCACCCGCACCGAAGTCGAGCCTTCCAGCAGCAGCGCCAGGGTCGTGTCAAAGCGCACGCCTTTACCTTGTGCCATGCCCAGGGGGCCACTGGCGCCGGTTGGCGTTGGCGCAGCGGTCTGCCAGTTGCTGGTGCCGAGCAAGTCTTTAAACCATCCCATGGGTACGTTCCTTGAAGCGGGTGGAGGTGTTCGGGTGAAAAAGTGGCGGTAGTGTACCGGGCGCAGGGGTGTACGAGCAGAGGCAATTACGCCGCAAAACCATGTGGGAGCGAGCCTGCTCGCGAATGGGTTGTGTCAGTCACTAGATTATTTGACTGTCACGACGCTTTCGTGAGCAGGCTCGCTCCCACGGGTTACCGTTCAGTGATTACTGCGCGGACTTCTGCTTCAGCCGCTCAAGGATCGCATTGGCGCTGCCTTCGTTCGGCGTGATGCCGGCGTCGCGCAGTTTGCGTTCCAGGTCGTTGCCGGTGGAGGCGTCGGCCAGTTCGTCTGCGGCGCTCAGTTCGGCAGCGCGTTGCTGCTGCTTGGCTTGCAGGCGGTTCAGGGTGCCGACCGCAGTTTCCAGTTTGCCGTTGGCGCCGCCGCTGGCAATCGAGGCGCTGACCTGGGCTTTCTGTACGCTGTCGCGGGCCTTGGCCATGTCCACTTGCTGGCGCAGGCTCTTGATCCGCGATTCGGCTTTGCTGATGTCTTTGCGCATGTTATCGGCGTAGGCGCCGAATTCATCGCTGAGTTTCTTCTCGGCAGCGAGGTCATTGGTCAAGGTCGAAATCGCTTCGGCCACTTCCAGCGCCAGGTCTTCACGGCCGGCATTCAGTGCAGCAACAGCCTTGGCTTCGAGATCCTTGATCTTGGCGTCGTACTCGCTGACGCGGTCGGCGGCCAGTTTATGCTTGGCCATGATCGTCACCAGTTCGCGGCGGGCGTTCGACAACGCGCTGTCGGCTTCGCGGATTTCCTGATCGAGGATGCGCAGGGCCTGCTGGTCGGCGATGGCTTCGCCGACTTCATTGGCGCCGCCACGCAGTGCGGTGAACAACTTGCTCCAGATGGACTGAGTCATTGGATATTCCCTGTTGATTACTTGAAGAAGTGTTCGAAGGCTTCGCTGGCGCGCTGCACGTTGTCGACCAGGGTTTTCACCTCGGTGACGACGTTGGTCAGGCTCGAATCAGCACTGAGGGCGCCGAACATGTTGTAGACGGTCTGCCCGTTCGGCATCGATTCGATCCCGATCGACGACAGCGGGAACATCTCGCGGCTGCGCAGTACGGCATCGTTGAACGCCTGGACATCGCTGATCGAATCGATGTCGACCAGCACGGTGTCGACGATGATCTGTTGGCCGGCCAGGGCGATGTGAATCGGCAGACCGCCGAATTCGTTCATTTGCAGCTTGATGCTCGGCTCGGAGCTCTGGATCAGGGACAGCGAAATCTCTTGGGAAGCCACCTCGTCCAGCGCCTTGAGGGCATTGAAGAGGCTGTCGATGGTCCAGTTGTTGCCTGCGCTCATGTGTTTCTCCGACATGAAAGAGCCAGCCAGAATCGGTTGGCGTAGCTGTTGCTCCATTTGCTTGAGCAAGCTTCGGTTTTCCGGAAGCACCCAAGTTTCGTGTTTCACATAACCGGCGGCGGCCAGGCCTGCGCGCATCTGCTTCATGTAGAAGCTCGACGGTTTTTTTGCCGACGCCTTGCCACGCTCGCCCTTGGGGCTAGCTGCGGCAGTCGTCTGAGTGCGGCTTGTCATGGCTGTAATCCGGTTATGAGCGTCTCACGCGTGGGCCACACTACAACCAATGCAAAGTGCCATCAATGACTCACGCGTGAGATTTTCATGACAGACGCAAAAAGGCCCGCAACTTGGCGGGCCAGTGGATTGTGCAGTTGTTGCTAGGCGTTGCTGTGCAGCAACTGCTCAGTCGATACCACGTTGGCATAGGCGAAACCCAGCGCCGCCATGAATGCTGCGTGCACATGGGCGGCGGGCACCGTCAGGCCATTGAATTCCAGGTCACGGCTGGCGCAGGCATCGTGAACCACCGTGACCGCATACCCCAGGTCCGCCGCCGCACGGGTGATGCCATCGACGCACATATGGCTCATGCTGCCGACCACGACCAGGTCGGTGATGGCCTGTTCGTCGAGCACCGATTTCAGTTCGGTTTCACGGAAGGAGTTGACGAAGTGCTTGAGCACCACCGGCTCATCCGCGCGGTTGAGCACTTTCGGATGCAGTTTCGCGCCCTCTGAGCCAGGAGTGAAAAACGGCGCATCGTCGGAGGTGAATTCATGCCGAATGTGCACCACCGGATCGCCCGCTTCGCGAAAGGCTGCGATCAGCCGCGCGGCGTTGTCGGCAGCGGCGTCGGCGCCGACCAGCGGCCACTTGCCTTGGGGGAAGTAGTCGTTCTGGATATCGACTACGATGAGCGCTTGCTTGGCCATGGGATTGTCCTCGAGGCAGTGATTGGGTGTGGCCTCAGTATTGGCGCTGGCCGAGGATTCGAGGATTGGCCGCACCGACAATAGATGGGGGAAAACTGACAATGGCTGCACAAAGAGCCGCCACCGCTGAACTGGGCGTGCTGATTTATCCCGGCGCGCAACTGGCGGCGGTGCACGGTCTGACCGATCTGTTCGCCGTGGCCAACCGCATTGCCGCCGAGTATCAGGCTGTGCAACTGCCCTTGCTGCGAGTCAGTCACTGGCAGGTCGAGGGCGAGCAACTGCCGACGCGGGTGTACGACAGTCATCCCGGTACCGATGGCGCTTTGCTCGCCGTGCTGATTCCGCCGTCCCTCGGCGGGTTCGATGCGGCGCAGATGACTCCGAGCCTGACGCAATGGCTGCGCGATCAGCATGCGCATGGCGCAACGCTTGGCGGTGTCTGTGTGGGCTCGTTGATGCTTGCCGAAAGCGGCTTGCTCGACGGTCGCAGCGCGACCACCCACTGGACCTCGGCCCAGGCTTTTGCCGAGCGTTACCCGAAGATCAAACTGAAGGCCGACACGCCGATTGTCGACGACGGTGACCTGATCACCACGGCCGGGCTGATGGCCTGGTCGGAACTGGGATTACGTCTGGTCGATCGCTTGCTCGGCCCGAGCATCGCCACCGCGACCGCACGTTTTCTGGTGATGGAACACAGCGACAGCGCCAGTGAATGCGGAAGCAATTTCGCGCCGATCCTCAGCCATGGCGACGCGGCGATTCTCAAGGTCCAGCACTGGTTGCAAAGCACCGGGGCGACGGATGTTTCGCTGAACGCGATGGCCGAGCGCGCGGGACTTGAGGAGCGCACCTTCCTGCGCCGATTCCGCACCGCCACAGGCTTGAAGCCGACCGAGTACTGCCAGCATCTGCGGGTTGGCAAAGCGCGAGAAATGCTCGAGTACTCCAATGGCACGATCGACCACATTGCCTGGACGGTGGGCTATCAGGATCCGGGGGCGTTTCGCGTGATTTTCAAGAAGATTACCGGGCTGGGGCCGAGTGAGTATCGTGGGCGGTTTGGAGTGAATCCCGCTCCCAGAACGACGATGACCTGATGTGGGAGCGAGCCTGCTCGCGAAAGCGCTGGATCTGCAAAATTGTAGTCGGCTGACACTACGCCTTCGCGAGCAGGCTCGCTCCCACACTGGAATTTCAGTTCGACCAGGGATCGTGCAATTTGCCGGAATTTTGCGCGCCGTCGTGCAGTTTGAAACAGGCGTGATGCCAGCACTTCAGCGGCAACCACCCGATTACCGGGCGGTTTGGGGAGATCGATGATTGGCCTAATCTCTGCAATTTCTCTGAGTGAACCCATCGACTCATGAAAAGGGGAACGCATGACCCCGACACCCAGCAAGAAAATCGTCGTTGCTCATTCGGTGCGTACCGAGGCACCGCAACATGAAGTCGAGACCAACAAGGCTCTGGCGCGCTGGTTGGCGCAGATTCTCGGTTGCAAGTTCGGCGGCAGTTACGACCCGGCCAAACATTCGGGCCGCGACCTCTATCTGCTGCCGACACAAACCATCGTCGGCGCAGCCCACGCGCAAGCACTTGGCATCAACGGCCCCGATGACTTGTGGGGCGGTTACGTCGAATACGATTTCATCTGCACCAAAGCCATCAGCCACGGCTTGCGCAGCCACCTGGCACACGCGCCGCAAGGCTGGTCGCCGCTGTTTTCGGAGCGGGTGCGCAACGTTGTGCTCGACGGTCTCAGCGTATTTGCCCTGGAAGATGCACGGCCCGCCGCCGAACATCTGCTGTACGCCGGGCCGATTCGCTTGAAGCCGGTTCACGCTTGCGCCGGTCGCGGTCAGGAAGTGATCAAAAGCCTCGACGCGTTCGATGAGATCCTCGCGCGGCCCGAGGCGCAAAATCTGTTCAAGGACGGCGTAGTGCTGGAGCAGGACTTGAGCAACGTCGTCACCCATAGCGTCGGCCAGTCGTTCATCGGCGGCAAAGTGCTGAGCTACTGCGGTGATCAATACTTGACCGAGGATGGCCAGGGCGAAGAGGTCTACGGCGGTTCGAATCTGCTGGTGGTGCAGGGCGGTTATGACCAATTGCTCGCGCTGGATCTGCCTGACGATGTGCGTCTGGCCATTGAGCAGGCACAGGTGTTCGATAGCGCCGCCAACGAAGCCTACCCGCGCTTCTTCGCCTCGCGGCGCAATTACGATATCGCCCAAGGTCTGGACGCCAGCGGCAACCCGCGCAGCGGCGTCCTCGAACAATCCTGGCGCATGGGCGGTGCCAGCAGCGCCGAAGTGGCGGCGCTGCAAAGCTTCGTCAACGATCCACAGATGCGCGCGATTCGCGTGTCATCGGTGGAAACCTACACCGATCAGGCGCTGCCGGCGGACGCCATCGAGGTCTATCGCGGTCCGGCGGAAAACAGCGCGTTTCTTCTCAAATATGTGACGGTCCAATCCTATGACGGCTAGAAGCGAAAGCATTCAAATCGACATTGATGACGAACAGATGAGCGGGACTTTTCTCAGTCCCAAATCGAAAGTCCCGGGGGTGTTGTTTGTTCACGGTTGGGGCGGCAGTCAGGAACGTGATCTGGAACGGGCCAAAGGCATCGCCGGCCTGGGTTGCGTGTGCCTGACCTTCGACCTGCGCGGGCATACCGGCGGCACCGGAATCCCGCTGACCCGCGTGACCCGTGAAGACAATCTGCGTGACTTGCTGGCGGCCTATGATCGCCTGTTGGCGCACCCGGCGCTGGATACCTCGGCGATCGCTGTGGTCGGCACCAGTTATGGCGGCTATCTGGCCTCGATCCTGACGTCATTGCGCCCGGTGCGCTGGTTGGCGCTGCGCGTGCCGGCGCTGTACCGCGACGAGCAATGGCACACGCCCAAACGCGATCTGGACAAGGCCGACCTGCGCGATTATCGCGGCACTCTGGTGCGCGCCGACAGCAATCGCGCCCTGCATGCCTGTTCGCAATTCACCGGCGACGTGCTGTTGGTGGAATCGGAAACCGACGACTTCGTGCCGCACGCGACGATCATGAGTTACCGCGCCGCCTGTCAGCAGACCCACTCGCTGACGCACCGGATCATCGATGGCGCGGATCACGCGTTGAGTGATCCAGTGTCGCAGCAGGCGTATACGTCGATTCTGGTGGACTGGATTACCGAGATGGTGGTGGGGGAGCGGTTGAGCATTATCCAATCCAGATGATCTGTCGCGTGTACCGGCCCCTTCGCGAGCAGGCTCGCTCCCACAGGTTGAACGCATTTCAACTGTAGGAGCTGCCGAAGGCTGCGATCTTTTGATCTTGATTCTAATGTGTGGGTTTCTTCTCGATCCGCAACGCCTTGGCCTTGGCTTCCACCACCAGATACATCACCACCGTAATCAACAAGGGCAGCAGAAAATAAATCGCCCGATACGCCAGCAATCCCGCGACCAGACTGCCACGCGACGCCTCGTGCTGCAGCAACGCCACAAACACAGCTTCCAGCACCCCCAGCCCCGCCGGAATATGCGTGATGACCCCGGCAATCGCGCTGATCAACAGCACGCCGAGTACCAGCGGATAATCCAGTTTGCTTGGCAGCAGAGTGAAGATCACCGCCGCCATCAGCGACCAGTTCAAGGCGCCCAAGAGCAATTGCAGCACCGCCATGCGCAGCGACGGCAGGTTGATTTCCACGCCGCGAATCGACCACTCGCGGCGTTTGGAAAACTGACACGCCGCCAGATAGCCGGCACTGACCAACAGCAATAACACGCCGACCAGTTGCAAGGCCGAACTGCTGAGCTTCCACCCCGGCGGCATACTCACCAGACCGCTGCTGAATACCACGCCGGCGATGGTCATGTAGCCGAACCAGTTGGTCGCCAGACTCAGGCCGAGAATCTTGGCGATGTTGCCTTTGCTTACGCCCAGCCGCGAATACAGGCGATAACGCATGGCGATGCCGCCGACCCAGGCGCTGAGGTTGAGGTTGAAGGCGTAGCTGATGATGCCCACCGGCAGGATCTGCTTCCAGGTCAGGTCCTGCCGAATGTAAGTGCGGCCGATCAGGTCGAAACTGGCGTACACCAGAAAGCTCAGCAGGGTCAGGCTGGCGGCGATGATCAGCGTGCGCACCTTGAAATCGGCAAGGGTCTCCAGCACCTCGGCCCATTCGATGCGGGTGGCGAACATCGTCAGCAGGACGATCAGCGCGAGGAAAAACAGGATAGTCAGCGGACGTTTCCAGCGACTCCATTTTGACGGCGCCGCCTGCGCCGAATGGCTGCTCGAATGGGCTTCGGAATGACTCATGGACGCGCACCTCGGAAAGGCTTCAGACGCGGTTTATGCGCCGGCAGCCAACCGGCCATGGCCGGGAAGTGCCGCAGGAAGTGGAACACCAGAAAGCCTACGGTCATGTGCCAGATGCGCCCACGCGGCAAGAGTTTGGCGTCCATGGCTTTGCAGTGGTTCTGGCTGAGATCTTCGAGGCGTTCGTACAGGTGCTGATTGAATGCGCGATCACGGATCAGCACGTTGGCTTCCAGGTTCAGCGACAGGCTCAGCGGGTCCAGATTGCTCGAGCCCACGGTGCTCCAGTCATCGTCGACCAGCGCGACCTTGCCGTGCAGCGGGCGCTGGCAATATTCGTGAATCTGTACACCGGCGCGCAGCAGATAATCGTAGGTCATGCGCGCTGCCAGTTTGGCTACGAGCATGTCCGGCTGGCCTTGCAGGATCAACCGTACCTCGACGCCACGGCGGGCGGCGTTGCGGATTTCGCGCAGCAGGCGGTAGCCGGGGAAGAAGTAGGCGTTGGCGATGATCACCCGGCGCTTGGCCTTGCGCAGCACCTGCAGATAGACGTCTTCGATATCGGTGTTATGTTGATCGTTGTCACGGAACACCAGGCGTACCTGGCCGTCGTGATCGGTGAAGGCCATTTCCTCCAGACGCTGGCGACGGCGCTGCCACCAGAACCGCGCGCGTCCGGGACGACCGCTTTGCAGCAGGGCGAAGTGATGGATATCGGCGACCACCGGGCCCTGGATCTCCACCGAATAATCCTGCTTGGCTTCAGGGCCGAAATCGGCCAGATGATCGCCCGAAAAATTGATCCCGCCAATGAACGCTATCAAGCCGTCGACCACCACGATCTTGCGGTGCAGACGGCGGAACCAGTTGGTGCGAATGCCCAGATGCTTGGGCGCCGGATCGAAGATCTGCAGGTGCACGCCGGCATCGCTGAGTGCCGACAGATAGCCGGTGCTCAGCTCGCCACAGCCGAAGCCGTCGAGGCTGACCGTGGTGCGCACGCCACGCTGGGCGGCTTCAATGAGGATCTGCTGCAACTCGGCGCCGACCTTGTCTTCGAAGACGATGAAAGTCTCCAGCAGAATCTCACTCTTGGCTGCGCGCATCGCTTCGAATACACGGGGGAAATACTCCTCGCCGTTTTCCAGCAATTGCACGCGGTTGTTGCTGTGCCATTGATACTCGACGTCAACATGCCCGGGCTCGCGCACCGGCGGGTTCAGCGGAACCGGGTCGACGGCGGATTTTTCCAGTGGCGCACTGTTCATAGTTCAATCTCCACCGATAACGGTGCGTGGTCGGAAAGGTGGGACCAGGGCCGGTTGGTCAATACTTTCGGCCGGCTGGCCTTGAGGTTGCGTACGTAGATGCGGTCGAGTCGTAGCGCTGGCAGCCGCGCGGGAAAACTGCGCGCCGGTTTGCCGTAGTGCTCGGCGAACACTTCGCGCAGGCCACAGGGCTTGAGCTGCGCATCGGCACGCTGGCGCCAGTCGTTGAAATCGCCAGCGACGATCACCGGGGCATCGGCGGGCAGTTCGGCGAGGCGTTGCAGCAGCAGATCCAGTTGCGCATTGCGATGGCTCTCGCGCAGGCCCAGATGCACGCAGATCGCGTGCACTTCGGTGCCGTCGCCAGGCAGGCGCAGCACGCAATGCAGCAGGCCACGGTTTTCATGGCCGCTGATCGACACGTCGAGGTTGTCGTGGCGGATGATCTGGAATTTCGACAGCAGCGCATTGCCGTGATCGCCCGCCGGGTACACCGCGTTGCGGCCGTAGGCGAACTGCGGCCAGAGGCTGTCGGCGAGAAATTCGTATTGCGGCATCGTCGGCCAGTTGTCGTAGCGTTTCGGATGCTGCTCGTGCGTGCCGTGCACTTCCTGCAGAAACACCACGTCGGCGGCGACGCTGCGCACCGCTTCGCGCAGCTCCGGGAGAATGAAACGCCGGTTCAGCGCGGTGAAGCCCTTGTGGGTGTTTACGGTCAGTACGGTGAAGGTGCGCACCGAGGGTGAGACTACTGAGCCTTCGTCGGTGAAACCGACCGGTTCGGGAATACTCATGACAGAACTCCTTCTGCGGCAACTTGCCCGGGAGTCGTGGCCAGGTCTTTGTCGAGGTCGAAGCGCTGCAAGAGGTTGCGTGCGTCGTAGGGCGCGCGGACTTTGATGTCGTTGTCGAAGTAGCAAAACACTTCGCGGGATTTGCGTGCGCGGGGTTTCAGGCGTGGCGCTATCAGGTGGGCGTCCTCTGGCTGTTTACCGTGATGCCAGGCGTCGATGCGCTCGGCCCAGCGCTTGAGCGCTTGCTCGGAATAGCCGCTGGCGTAGAGCTCTTCGGCGCCGTGCAGGCGCAGATAGACGAAATCGCTGGTGAGGTCTTCGCGGTACGGCCATTTGCCGGCGGTGTCGGCAATGACCAGTGCAGTGTTGTGGCGTTTGAGCAGGCGCACGAACTCCGGGTCGATGAAACTTTCATGGCGGATTTCCACGGCATGGCGCAGCGGCTTTTTGCGCCAGGCTTTGACGCTGGCGTGGCCGGGCAGATGCGAGTCGTGCTGACGGGCGAGGGCGGCTGCGGCTTGGGTATCGTGGGGCAGTTGCGCGAGAAACTGGTCGAAGCGCTCGGCATCGAATTTGAAGTTCGGCGGAAACTGCCAGAGGATCGGCCCGAGTTTTTCCTTCAGCTCCAAAACGCCCGAGGCAAAGAAGTTCGCCAGCGGTTTTTCGATTTCGCGCAAACGGCGCACATGGGTGATGAAGCGCGGCGCCTTGACGCTGAACACGAAGTCATCGGGAGTTTCGGCGTACCACTGGGCGTATCGTTCAGGTCGTTGCAGGGCGTAGAACGATCCATTGATTTCGATGCTGTTGACCGCGCGGGAGGCGAACTGCAATTCGCGCTTCTGCGCCAGGCCCTTCGGGTAGAAATCCCCGCGCCACGGGGCGTAGCGCCAGCCTGAAATACCGATGTGAATCGTCGCCATCCCATCCTCCCGTAGAAAGTCCTCGTGTTGCCGATGTTCTGTGATGACTGCGGCGGGGACGGGAAAGTTTCGGTGGCGTTACGGACGGTCGCGATTGGCGATTGCCGCCGATTCATTGTGGGAGCGAGCCTGCTCGCGAATGCGGACTGTCAGTAGACGATCCATCGACTGACCCAGCGCTTTCGCGAGCAGGCTCGCTTCCAGTGGATGTGTGTGGGCCTGATAGCTGAACTTGCCGCGCAATTACCGATCAGTTCCTTACCAGGGTCAGCCACGGGAGATCGGAGTTTTGCGCCATTTCAGGATCGCCATTTTGCTGGGAGCGCTGCTGTGCTTCGGCGTCAACACATCGCAAGCCGCCGCGCTACCGGGCGTTCCGGCTGCCGCTGAGACGACGGAAAAACCCGCCGAACCGGAACCGCTGGTGCAGGGCGGTCTGCTCGGGGCGATCAGTACGAGCATTGACGATGTGCAGGAAAAACTCGATCTCAATGAACACTTGGTCGACGCTTGGCGGCTGCGTGCCGATCGCGCGGCGGATGAGGTCGACAGGCTGGTCAAGCAGCCGTCGAACCGCTCGGGCTGGAGCGTGGCCGGGGATTTCCTCACGTTGTCGGGCGTATGGCTGGGCAGTTTCGCCCTGCTGACCGTGCTCGGCAGTTTGCTGGCCAAGCGTCTGCGTGAGGGGCGCTGGTTGCGCACCCGCCAGCGCAGTCAGGATCTGCTCGGCTACGTGTTGCCGTACACCGTGCCGGCGCTGATCTGCCTGCCGCTGACGCTGTATGTCAGTCATTTTCTGCAAGCTTCGGTGGGCCGTGCGCTGGCGCTGTGCCTGGCCTACGCCACCAGCAGCGGCATTTTTTCCACCTCGATGTTGTTGTGCGTGGTGGTGATGTTCAACGTCGGCCACAAGCGCACCGCTGCGCGAATCATCCGTGAGTACTGCCCGCGCCCGCTGTTCCTGATCGGCTTTCTCGCCGCCCTCAGCGATGCCCTGACCAGCCCGCAGATCGCCCGGCAACTGGGCGGCAATATCACCAGCAGCATCGCCGTGTTCACCGGGCTGATTGCCTCGGTGATTTTCGGTTTGCTGGTGATTCGCCTGCGCCGGCCGGTGGCGCACCTGATCCGCAATCGCCCGCTCAGTCAGCGTTTGAAACAACCGTCGCTGCAGGAGTCGCTGCGGATATTTTCCGGGCTGTGGTACTGGCCGATCGTGCTGATGGTGCTGGTTTCGGCGGTCAGTCTGATTGGCATCGGCGAGGACAATCAGAAAGCCTTGCGCTGTGCCTTGTTGACCACCGTGCTGCTGATCGCCACGGTGTTTCTCAGCACTGTGTTGCAGCACCTGTTCAAGTCGCGCAAAGTCGAGGCAATCCAGCGCAGCAGTGCCTACAAGGAACGTTTCCTCAGCCTGTTGCATGCATTGTTGCGTATCGTCATGGCGATTGTGTTCATCGATATTCTCGGGCGGATCTGGGGCGTGTCGTTGCTCGATTTTGCCCAGAGCAGCACCGTCGGTCGAGCGATCAGCAATGCCTTGAGCAGCATCGGTCTGATCTTCCTGGTGACGTGGCTGCTGTGGGTGGTGCTCGACACGGCGATTCAGGAAGCGCTGAAACCGCCGCTGAGCAAACGCGCGGCACGCCAGCCGAGCACGCGGGTGAAAACCATCCTGCCGCTGCTGCGCAACGCGATCAAAATCATCCTCGTGGTGATCTGCGCGATTACCACCATGGCCAACCTCGGCATCAACGTCGCGCCGCTACTGGCCGGTGCGGGCGTGGTCGGTCTGGCGATCGGTTTCGGTTCGCAGCAACTGGTGCAGGACGTCATCACCGGGCTGTTCATCATCATCGAAGACACTTTGTCGATCGGCGACTGGGTGGTGCTCGACTCCGGCCACGCCGGCACGGTAGAGGGTTTGACCATCCGCACCTTGCGTCTGCGCGACGGCAAGGGTTTTGTGCACTCGGTGCCGTTCGGTCAGATCAAGGCTGTGACCAACCAATCACGCCAGTTCGCCTTCGCGTTTTTCTCGGTGCAGTTCACTTACGACACCGACGTCGACAAGGCCATCGAGCTGATCCGCGAGGCCGGCGATTCGATCCGCGAAGACCCGTTCCTCAAATACAACCTGCAAGGGCCGCTGGATGTGTTTGGCGTGGACAAAATGGATCTCAACGGCGTGGTGCTGACGGCGCAATTTCGCACGGTGTCCGGCGGGCAGTATGCGGTGAGCCGCGCGTTCAACCAGCGCTTGAAGAAGCTTGTGGATAACACAGCGAATGTGCATTTTGCGCAGACTTATCCACAGCAGGTTCTGTTGCCGAAGCGACAGGAGGAGGGGGCGGTGGTTACGGGTGAGGTGCCGCAGGAGTCGCGGACCTGAAGCATGATTTTGGGGTGCAGGGCCGGCCATTCGCGAGCAGGCTCGCTCCCACAGGGGAAACGGGATTGAACTGTGGGAGCGAGCCTGCTCGCGAAGACGCCGGTGCGAACACTCTCAATGCCGGATCAGCTTGGCATGCAGTTGTCCCATGGCTATCGGATCCAGCTCTACCCAAACCTGCTGCTTGCCGGCAATCACCGCCGCCACCGGCACCCCATCGCGATACACCAGCCGATTGCTCACCAGCGCCGGCACTTTCACCCCGGGCAACAACGTCCCGGCCAGATTCAATGGATCAACCCCACACACCGCCACCAGGCTGCCGTCCTGCGGGCGTCGGCGTACTTCGCGCAGCAAGGGAATGGCTTCGGGCAGGGCAAACTGCTCGCCTGCCAGACCACTGACAAACCGCCCGCCACGAATCTCGCCCCGCGCCTCCAGACGATGAAAGGTGCGCAGCAATTCCCGCCAGCTCGGCAACCAGTCCGCTTCGCGTTCCAGCAGACGCCAGAACACCACACCGTAGCGGCGCAGCAGGGTCATGGCCACATGTTCGAGCGTCTCGCCCGCATCCACGGTCGATCCACGGCGCAGCAATGCCCAGCGTCCGGCATCGTCCATGCCGCCGATAAACGCCCCGCGTCCGCGTCGACTGCTGCGCTGCTGGCGCTTGCTTGCGGGAGTGATCAGCGCGCGCAGACCGGCGAAGCTGTCGGCGTTCACCAAACCTGCGGCGACCAGTTCCTGCAAGGCGATTTCCAGTTCGCTGCGCAGCAGGCGCGCTTCATGAATCAACTCATCGAAAAACAGCGCGCCATGCTGACTCAGCGCCTCGAAGACTTTCTGTGTTTTGGGCGATAACTCACTCACCGGCGTCTGTTCTGCCAATGCACTCCACAAACCCACCTGGCTACGCGGCAGCAGCACAATCGGTGTACTGCGCAATGCCGAGCCGCTGACCTTCTGCCGCGCACTGATGCGCGTCCACACCAGTTTGCCGTTGCGACATAGCTCGTCCAGCCAGCTCGGCGAATAGTCCTTGAGGCGGGCCGGCAGGATGTCGCTGTCCCACGCCGAAGCTGCCGCCGGGTAGCCTTCGAACTGGCCGACAATCGCCGGCAACACCGCGCTGCCCTGGCCTTGGGTGGCTGGCGTCAGATGCTGCCAGTCGAACAGAAAGCGCATGAAGTCCTGCAATGCCACCGGTTCGATTTCCCGGCGCAGGCGCTTGACCGTGTAGCGATGGATGCGCGCCAGCAGATGGCGTTCGCACCATTCTTCAATCGCGCTGTTCGGCGTGAACTGGCCGCGCAACACATAGCCTTCGCGTTCCAGTTGCGCGAGGGCCTGATTGACTTGTGCGACTGGCAGGGCGAGCGGTTCGGCGATGGCGGGCAACGGGATTGGCCCAAAGGCGCCGAGGCGGGTGCGGATCACTTCGACCAGTGCCTCATCGAATGCCCATGCGTCGTCGAAACCGGTCAGCGTCACCGCTTCAGTCAGCAACGTGGCCTGTGGATAAAGTGCCTGCAGACAACTCAGGCGTTCGCGAGCCAGCCATAACTGATGCTCGGCGTCGATCTGCAACCGGCAGGCGCGCCCGCTGGTCATCAGTGTTTGCAGCCAGTCCGGCCAGCCCGCGTTGGCGCGCGCTTCGGTGTCGCTGATGCAGGCGAGGCTCATCAGCGCCTCGTGCATTTCATCCATCGAATTGGGCGACGGCCAGGCTTCTTCGCGCACTGCGGTGATCGCGCCGGCATCGAGCGCGCCGAGGTCATCGGTCGACTGCGGATCGCTCCAGCGCCGGTTGATCACCGCTTGCGTGCGGCGTTCCTCCAGCGGCGCGTCGTCGAGAAACGTGTACGGCCGGGCGCTGAGAATTTCTGCCGCCAGCGGCGACGGCGCCGGCAAATCCCGGGCGATCAGGCGCACCTCGCCACGCTCCATGCGCCGCAGCAGGGTCAGCCAGCCTTCGCTGTCCATCGCTTCGTGCAGGCAATCGTCGAGGGTCTGTTCCACCAGCGGATGTTCGGGGACTTCGCGCTCGCCGGCGAGGTTTTCCAGGCAGGCGATCTGGTCGGGAAACACACTGGCGATGAGGTCTTCGCTTTTCATCCGTTGCAGTTGCGGAGCGACTTTGCGCCCGCCGGTGAAGCGCGGCAACGCCAGCGCCACCCCGGCATTCCAGCGCCAGCGCACGCCGAACAGTGGCGCATCGAGCACCGCTTGAATGAGCGTGTGTTCAGCGCTGTTGCTGTGCAGATAACGCCAGACCTCGTCGAGCTCGAAGCTGTGACTGGTGGACAGCGACAGCACGATCGCGTCTTCGCTGGCGGCGGCCTGCAACTCGAAGTTGAAGGTGCGGCAGAAACGCTTGCGCAAGGCCAACCCCCAGGCGCGGTTGATGCGACTGCCGAACGGTGTGTGGATGATCAGTTGGGTGCCGCCGGACTCGTCGAAAAACCGCTCCATCAACAGCGTGTCCTGCGAGGGCAGGGCGCCGAGGGTCTGCCGCGCGCGTGCGAGATATTCGACCAGTTGCTCGGCGCTGGCGAGGTTGAGGCCGAGTGTGGCGGTCAGCCAGTCGAGCGCCGGTTGCAGATTCCCGGGGCTGGCGCTGAGCAGCTCATCGAGTTGCGCTTGCAGGCGCGCGACGGCCGCCGACAGTTCATCACTGCGCCCCGGCGCTTCGCCGAGCCAGAACGGAATGGTCGGCGGCATGCCCTGCGCATCCTCGACGCGCACTTTGCCGCTTTCCACCCGCAGGATGCGGTACGAGGTATTGCCGAGCTGGAACACGTCGCCGGCGATACTTTCCACGGCGAAGTCTTCGTTGACGCTGCCGATGTTCAAGCCCTGGGGTTCGAGCAGCACGCTGTAGTCGGCGTTGTCCGGAATCGTGCCGCCACTGGTCACGGCGGTCAGTTGCGCGCCACGCCGGCCACGCAAGGTGCGACTGACGGCATCGCGGTGCAGGTAGGCGCTGCGGATGCCCTGGCGACCGTTGTAGCCTTCGGCGAGCATGCTCAGCAGGGCCTGATAGTGTTTTTCGTCGAGATCGCGATACGGCCAGGCTCGGCGGAACATCGCCAGCAACGCGTCCTTCGACCATTCCTGGCAACTGACCTCGGCAATGATCTGCTGCGCCAGCACGTCCAGCGGTTTTTCCGGAATGTGCAGCGTATCGAGCTCGCCCCGTCGCACGCAGTCGAGCAGGGCGGCGCACTCGATCAGGTCGTCGCGGGTGGTGGCGAACAAACGACCCTTGGGCGTGCCGCCGACCTGGTGTCCGGAGCGACCGACTCTTTGCAGAAACGCGGCGATCGAGCGCGGCGAACTGATCTGGCAGACCAGGTCGACTTCACCGATATCGATGCCCAGTTCCAGTGATGCAGTGGCGATCAGCACCTGCAGCTCGCCGCGCTTGAGCCGTTGTTCCGCATCGAGGCGAAACTCTTTGGCCAGGCTGCCGTGGTGCGCCGCCACCGCCTGCTTGCCGAGGCGTTCGCTCAGATGCCGGCTAAGGCGTTCAGCAAGGCGTCGGGTGTTGACGAAAATCAGCGTGGTGCGATGCTCGCGGGCGAGTTCGGCGAGGCGCTCGTACACAAGTTCCCAGACATCGTTGGCCATCACTGCCGACAACGGCACCGGCGGCACTTCGATACCCAGGTCTCGTGGGCGGGCGTGGCCAATGTCGACGATTTCGCAGGGGCGGGCATGACCGACCAGAAACCGCGCCACGGCTTCCACCGGTTTCTGCGTGGCGGACAGGCCGATGCGGGTCAGCGGTTCGGCGCACAACGCTTGCAGCCGTTCAAGGCTCAAGGACAGATGACTGCCACGCTTGCCGGCGGCCATCGCGTGGATTTCATCGATGATCACCGTGCGCGTGGTGCCGAGCATCCTGCGCCCGGATTCCGAGCCAAGCAGCACGTACAGCGATTCCGGCGTGGTGACCAGAATGTGCGGCGCGATCTTGCGCATGGCGGCGCGGTCTTTCTGCGGGGTGTCGCCCGTGCGCACGGCGGTGGTGATGGTCAGCTCCGGCAGGCCCATTTCGCGCAGTTGCCCAGTGATGCCGGCCAGCGGATTCTGCAGGTTGATCTGAATGTCGTTGGACAGTGCCTTCAACGGCGAGACATAGACCACCAGGGTTTCGGCGGGCAAACCGTCAGGATGCTCCACACCTCGGTGCACCAGCTCATCGAGCACGGCGAGGAACGCGGTCAGGGTTTTCCCCGAGCCGGTGGGCGCGGCGATCAGCGTCGAACGGCGCTGGCGGATCAACGGCCACGCACGGGCCTGAGCGGCGGTGACCGCCGGGAAAGTCTTGTTGAACCAGGCGCTGACGGCGGGGTGAAAGCCTGCCAGCGCGCTGTTGGCGGGGAGGGGCAGATTCATGACTGAAGTTATGCGGGCGGGGGCGGGAAGATGCAAGTACCGTTCGGACGCCTTCGCGAGCAGGCTCGCTCCCACCTTGGAACCCGGTCCCCTGTGGGAGCGAGCCTGCTCGCGAAGGGGCCGGTCAAGACGCCGCAAATTCGCGGATCTACACTTTACGGATGACGGTTGCGCACTAAACCCGCAAAATGCAACGATTCCGGCAATTATCGACGACGGTTCCACGAGATCCGTCGCCAAAGCCATCGTTCCAATCAGACTGGGCCTGCTGACTCTATGCGAATGCGCCTTATGTTACTGGGCGGCGGAAATGCCCTTGGGCAGGCGCTGATTCGCCTCGGTGCGGAAGAAGACATCGGTTTTCTCGCCCCCCGCCCGCCCGAAAACGGCTGGGATGCCGCGAGCCTCACCCAATTGCTCGACGACACCCGTCCCGATGCGTTGATCAACCTCGCCTACTATTTCGACTGGTTCCAGGCCGAGAGCGTCAGCGAAAGTCGCATGAGCGGCCAGGAGCGCGCCATCGAGCGTCTGGCCGAACTGTGCCAGCACCACAACATTGTCCTCGTGCAGCCGTCGAGCTATCGCGTGTTCGACGGCTCGCGGGCCACGGCCTACAGCGAAAAAGACGAACCGGTGCCGCTGGGCCTGCGCGGTCAGGCCTTGTGGCGTATCGAGCAAAGTGTGCGCGCGACCTGCCCGCAACATGTATTGCTGCGCTTTGGCTGGCTGCTCGACGACAGCCCGGACGGCACCCTCGGGCGCTTCCTCGCCCGTGCGGAAAAACCCGAAGAGTTGTTGCTGGCCGATGATCGTCGCGGCAATCCGACTCCGGTCGATGACGCCGCGCGAGTGATCATCTCCGTGCTCAAGCAACTCGACTGCGCCGCGCCGCTGTGGGGCACTTACCATTACGCCGGCCACGAAGCGACCACACCGCTGGCGCTGGGCCAGGCGATTCTCACCGAAGCACGCAGCCTGCATCCGCTGGCGATCGAAGCACCGACCGCGCAGGCCCACGCCGCGCGCCCGGACGCTGCCGAAGAACCGCAACACGCGGTGCTGGCCTGCAAGAAAATTCTCCACACTTTCGGGATCAAGCCGCGCGCCTGGCGTGCCGCACTCCCAGGCTTACTGGACAGGTTCTATCGACATGGCTGAAGAAACGGTTCTAATCACTGGCGGCGCGGGATTCATCGGCTCGCACCTGACCGACGCGTTGCTCGCCAAGGGCTACGCAGTGCGCGTGCTCGACGACCTGTCGACCGGCAAGCGCAGCAACCTGCCGCTGGACAATCCCAAGGTTGAACTGGTGGTCGGCGATGTCGCCGATGCCGCTTTGGTCGCCCGCGCCATGCAAGGTTGCAACGCTGTCGCGCATCTGGCGGCCGTGGCCTCGGTGCAAGCCTCGGTGGATGATCCGGTGAAAACCCACCAGAGCAATTTCATCGGCACCCTGAACGTCTGCGAAGCCATGCGCCTGACCGGGGTCAAGCGTGTGGTGTACGCCTCCAGCGCGGCGGTGTACGGCAACAATGGCGAGGGCGAGTCGATCGACGAAGACACGCCGAAAGCCCCGCTGACACCCTATGCCTCGGACAAACTCGCCGGTGAGCAGTACTTCGATTTCTACCGTCGCCAGCATGGCCTGGAACCGGCGATTTTTCGCTTCTTCAACATCTTCGGCCCCCGCCAGGATCCGTCCTCGCCGTATTCCGGGGTGATCAGTATCTTCAGCGAACGCGCGTCAAAAGGTTTGCCGATCACCGTGTTTGGCGATGGCGAGCAGACCCGCGATTTTCTCTATGTCGGTGAACTGGTCGATTTGTTGGTGCAGGCGCTTGAAAAACCCGAAGTGCAGGAAGGCGCGGTCAACGTTGGCTGGAATCAGGCGATGAGCCTGAAGCAGATGCTCGAAGCATTGAAGTCAGTGGTCGGTGAACTGCCGCCCGTGAGTTACGGGCCTGCGCGTTCGGGTGATATCCGCCATTCGCGAGCGGATAACCGACGCTTGCTGCAGCGCTTCGAAATGCCGCCGCAGACGCCGATGAGTGTGGGCTTGGCGCGCTTGCTCGGGCGAGGATGAAACAAGCTTTCCTCCGAAACCTTCTTCCGAACGGTCGGACAGCGGACATGAAAAAGGCGCCCTTCATCAGGCGCCTTTTTCACGGCCGGAATATCGCTATCCCTGTGGCGAGGGAATGTTATCCCCCGGATCAACTGCGTACGGTCGTCGTCAGGTCTGTGCCTGCCCGCCACCACGCCTCATTCACCACCACGTGAACGTTCGGAAAAAATCAGCTTAGAACTTATAGCCCAAACCAACCATGTAGATGAACGGGTCGACGTCCACATTCACCCGCGCACGAGTGCCGGGGGCGACGGCGTTGTTCTCGACGGTCGCGCGGGTGTCGATATCGATGTAGCGCACCTGGGCGTTGAGCATGATGTTGTCGGTGATCATGTAGTCGGCGCCGACCTGCCAGGCCAGGCCCCAGGAGTTTTTCGCCTTGAAGTTGCTGAAGCCGTTGGCGCTGGCTTCGCTGCCAACGTGTTCGTCGTAGATCCAGGTGTAGTTGATGCCGCCGCCGACATAGGGCTGGAAAGCCGATTTCGAATCCAGCGGGTAGTAGACGACGCTGAGGGTCGGCGGCAGGTGTTTCAGGGTGCCGAGCTTGCCATTGGCGGCGGGCAGGGCGGTGCCCTTGAGCTTGACGTCATGCTCGAACGGCGTGGCTGCCAGCAGTTCGATACCGATGTTGTTGGTGAGCATGTAGGCGAAGTTCAGACCCAGTTGGGTGTCGCTGCTCATGGTCGTCTTGCCGCCCAGATTGGTGCCGCTCAGCGGACCCTGATCGACCTTGACGCTGGAGCTGTCGGCCTTCGGGTTGACGGTGATCGCGCCAGCGCGCACGAGAATGTCACCGGCTTCGTGGGCGTGGGTGAGCGGGGCTGCAAGCGCGAGGGCAAACAGCGAGGCGCTGAGCAAGGACTTGTTCATGGGGGCTCCGAAAGGACATAAAAATTCGATGTCCTAGGGTACGAAGCCGTCTGATACGGTGTTTTGACTCAGCTCAATGAAACAGTGATGAGAGGTCTGTGCCGGCCTATCCGCGAGCAGGCTCGCTCCCACCTTGGAATGTGATCACCTGTGGGAGCGAGCCTGCTCGCGAAGACGATAGATCAGCCAATACAAAACTACCAGGACTCACTCCGGCAGTTCATACGCATAAATCTTCTCCGCCTCCATCTGATACCCGGCATCGGCCAGCTCACTGCTGGAGGCTTTCACCTGCAACGGTCCTTCAACCCAATACGGCTGATACAGCTCATCGAGCTTCACGCCCAGTTCGCTTTTGACATGGACGATCTGGTTCGACGGCGGTGGCGGTACGTGGATGCAGGCGCCGAAATACGGCACCAGCAAAAAGTCCGTGGTGCGCCCCTCTTCACTGACTTCCAGCGGCACGATGTAACCCGGCAGGCGAATGTTCTGCCCATCGAGGCTCTTCACTACCGGCGCATTCGGCATGTCCTGCTTGGCCGCTGGTGCGGACTCGGCGGAAAGTGCGTCGCCCATCTTCGACAGATCGTGCAGCGGCGTCATGTTTGGCACTTCCGGCGCGGCGTCCGGCGGGATCATTTCCGACCAGGTCAGGTCTTTTGGCGCCGCCGCCCACACGGGCAGGGCGACCAGCATCAGCAGCGCAAGCAGGGCGCGGGGCATGGTGAGCATCCTCATAAACGGATCGACAGGCCATCGGCCAATGATTGGCGATACGCGCGCCAGGCCGGCACGCTGCCCATCAGCAGCGCGGCCGCCAGAATGCCACCGAGCAGCGTCCATTCATACTCGCTCGGCCATGCCAGTGGCAGGTACAAACCGTAATTGGCCTGCACGTACCCTTGCGCAGCGGCGATGCCGACGTACAGCAACGCCAGCCCGGCAATCACCCCGGTCAGCGCCAGGGCGAAGGCTTCCAGCACCAGCAGGCTTGCGATGTGCCACGGTCGTGCGCCTACCGAACGCAGAATCGCCATCTCGCGGCGACGCTCGTTGAGGCTGGTGAGAATCGCTGTGAGCATGCCGATCAACCCGGTCAGCACGACGAACAGCGAGACCACGAACAGCGCTTTTTCGGCGGTGCTCATCAGGCTCCACAATTCCTGCAAGGCCACGCCCGGCAGAATCGCCAGCATCGGTTCGCCACGGTATTCGTTGATCTCGCGCTGCAAGGCGAAGGTGGAAATCTTGCTGTTGAGGCCGAGCATGAACGCAGTGATCGCTTGCGGCGTGAGGTCCATGTTGCGCGCCTGATCGGCGCTGATCCGCCCGTTGCCGCGTGCTGGCACACCGTTGTGCCAATCAATGTGAATCGCCTCCATGCCGCCGAGGCTGATGTGCAGCGTGCGGTCCACCGGGGTGCCGGTGCGCTGGAGGATGCCGACCACGGTGAACGGTTTGTCGTCGTGCTTGACCAGGCTGATCGCCGCCACACCGTGGGCCAGCACCAGTTTGTCGCCGAGCTTGTAGTGCAGCGCTTCGGCGACTTCGGCGCCGAGCACCACTTCGAAAGGATCGGTCGCGAACGCGCGACCGTCGGCCAGCGCCAGGTGTTGCTGGCGCCCATATTGATAGTGCTCGAAATAGGCTTCGGTGGTGCCCATCACGCGGTAACCGCGATGGGAATCGCCGAGGGACATCGGGATCGCCCACTTCACTTTCGGGTTGTTGGCGAAGTGTTCAAAGCTGTCCCAGCGAATGTTGTTGGTAGCGTTGCCGATGCGGAAAACCGAATACAGCAGCAGGTTCACCGACCCCGAACGAGCGCCGACGATCAGGTCAGTGCCGCTGATGGTGCTGGCGAAACTGGCCCTGGCTTCGGTGCGCACGCGCTCGACGGCGAGCAGCAGGCACACCGAAAGAGCAATGGCGAAAGCAGTGAGCAATGCAGTGAAACGGCGGTTGGCCAGGCTGGCCATGGCCAGACGAAACAGATACATCTCAGACCTCGGCGGACGTAGCGGCGCGATTGAGTTCGGCCAGGGACAGATGACGGTCGAACAGCGGTGCCAGGCTCTGATCGTGGCTGACGAACAACAGACTCGATCCAGCCTCGCGGCACTCGGCAAACAGCAGGCGAATAAAGTTCTCGCGTGCGTCGTAATCCAGCGCCGAGGTCGGTTCGTCGGCGATCACCAGTTCCGGTTGGCCGATCAACGCACGGGCGGCAGCGACCCGTTGTTGCTGGCCGATGGACAAGGAGTCGGCGCGGCGACCGAGCAGGCTTTCATCCTTCAAACCCAAGTGCGCGAGCAGGGTGGCGGCGGCTTGATCGACGCTGCCGTGGCGCTGTTTCGCCCGTTGCGCACGCAGTTTCGAGAAGTGACACGGCAACTCAACGTTCTCGCGCACCGAGAGAAACGGCAGCAGGTTGAATTGCTGGAATATGTAGCCGGTGTGATCGACACGAAACGTATCGCGCTTGCCGGCAGACAGTTCGGTCAGCTCCTGACCGAGCAGGCGAATGCTGCCGCGAGCAGGTTTCTGCACTCCGCCGAGCAGGCCGAGCAGGGTGGTCTTGCCGCTGCCGCTGGGGCCTTTGAGAAACAGGGTTTCGCCGGGTTCCAGACGAAACGCCGGGATGTCCAGCAGCGTCGGGTGACCGGGCCAGTTGAAGCCAAGGTCGGAAAGTTCGATGAGTGCTTGGGTCATGGCACCGATTTCATGGTTGGACACGGACCCCTGTAGGAGCTGCCGAAGGCTGCGATCTTTTGATCTTGATCTGCACAATCAAAAGATCGCAGCCTTCGGCAGCTCCTACAGGGGATCTTCATTCGCTTCAGAATTTCAGCGCAGCCGATTTCGCCGTCACTTCGGTACCTTGCTGGCCGCTGGCGCTGATCAGTTGTACCTGAATCTTCTGCGTCGCCGGGAAGGTCTTGAAGATGTTGGCCAGGTTCAGCGTGTTCAGCGCCCCCGGTGTGGCGCAGTTGAACTGGTAATGCGCATGGATTTCGCTGTGGTCGTGGTGATGCTCGTGACCGTCCTTGTCCGCTTCAGCTTCGTCGTGATCGTCGGCGTCCGGTTTGTCGCCGAACAGCGGGCTTTCCAGTTCCTGGCTGACCACCTTGCAGCCGGCCGCTGCGGGCAGGCTGAACAGGGCCAATGGTTTTTCCAGCTGCGCACGAGCGGCAGCGACTTTGGCCTTGTCGGCATCCGACGTGGCGGCGTGTTCAAAACCGACCAGATTCATCGCCGGGCTTTCCAGCTCCAGCTCAAGGGTCTGACCATCGAGCGCGGCGTTCAGCCGACCCACACCATGTTCGTGAGCGCCGAGGCTGCCGTGCTCATGATCATGATCGTGCTCATCAACCGCATGGGCAGCGGCCAGCGGCAACAGGGCAAACGGCAAAGCGAGCAACAGACGACGCATGACGAACTCCGAGAAAAATGAAAGGTTTGTTATGTAATCTTATAACGAAAGTGCGCAGAGTGTGCCCGTGCGCTTGAGATTGCGCAAGACATGGCTAAGCACCGCCCGGGATGAGTTCGCGGGCGGTGCTGGGATTGGATGTCATGCTTGCAGAATCAGAAGCCTGCGCCGGGATAGTCGAACCAATAGTGTCCCGAAAGAACATCGTTGATCAGATTTGCGTCGAGCACGCTCGGGGCATCGCGACTGAAACGCTGTCGCCAAGCCGGAAGCCACCAGTAGTTGATGGCTGTTCCGCGCGGAAATACCACCAGAGTCAGCACCTCCTTATCCATTTTGCCCTGCGTGTAGAGTTGATGACTGCGATCCATCAGGGCCATGTACTGGTCGATTGGCAGTCTGAACATAAGTGCCATGGTGAAGATTTTTTCACTCTGACTGAACGCCGGACTCTGCAGTACCCGCAATGCTTCGCAAGTGTGTGAATTCGGTTGACTCGCTATGCTCTGGCCTTCGGGGGTTGAAAGTATGTCGAAACGATCATCCATGTCTCGCCAGTCGGTCCGGCTATTGCGCTCAAAGTAATCACGAATAACAAGGGTCAGTGGACCTGCAGTTTCCCCGTCAGCGGGACAAGCCGAAAGATCGGCAGGCAACCAGATGCGCCATGCCACGATGAGCAAAAACGGAATTATGAGGAGGAGCGAATAAGGGCGTTTCATTGTGGCGTGCTGTGTTTGTAGCGTCGGAAAATAGTGAAGTCATGGTCGCTGGGATTTGCATTACCGGTCGCATGGCGAAAACCTGCGTCGTTAACTTCAACTTTTTCCCACCCTGCAGAAATGCATACGCCCTTCGTTAGAACGAAGCCGACATGGCCGCTGGCGTCGGAATAATTCATTGCGTAAGCGCCGACGTCCCCGGGCAACGGCGTGCGCTCGACTTTCCAGCTGTTGAGCAATCGTTGTCCATTCGCCCATTCACCCGCGAGCGGAGGACTAACCTTGGAGAAATATGGCAGGTATTTCGATTTGCCATGTTCAATCAACGCCACGTTGACCCCAATTGCGGTCAGCACGTCGTAGACGAACAGATTGCATTTATTTGTGTTTGGTGGAAATTCCACGCTCTGCCTGAGAGTAGGGTGTGGCAGCGACTTTTTGCTTTTATTCCCTGCCCACTGTGTTGATCCCCGGTGTGACAGCGCCTCCATCAGTATCTTGCGCGGCATGTCCTGAATGACGACTTTCACCGTTCGGGTTTCATTTGTACGTTTCACACCATATTCGACTTCGTAGAACGCGTCGTTCGAGACAGCGCCGCTGGTCGTTAGCGGGACTTTTACCCACGGTGATATCGCTACGATCGAAAGAGACTTCCCTGGATTCAACGTAGCAGTGTGCATACCTTTTTTTGTACCGGAGTTCCCCACAATCTGAACCGTCACTTCGTGGGTGTCTCGGGTTTTGATCGACGGTAGTTCCTTGCCCGCGAGCGTTATAGCGATCTGGCCGTTTTTGGATATCAATGAATAAATGCGAGGCCTGTCATCGTTTTGAACGATGTTGTCATCTACGACCTGACCGTCGATAAGCAGCTGAAATTTTACGCCTGGCGGTGGCTGCATCAGAAAGTCTTTAAAGATGAGTTTGATTTCCGATTTCATGACAAATCCTGTGTCAGGGGCTCTTCATAGGCATAGAAAGTCCATTCGGAATCTTCCCCTACCAACAGGGTGTCGTAATCCGAAGCGTTTTTTACCGGGTGTTCGCAGCCTTCGCCTGTGAGGTTGCAAGTGCTGTCTTGTAAAACGGCAACCTTCGCCTTGTCCTTGAGTTTGTAAGCCAAACCTGGCTTTTCCGTGTCATCAAGGCGTTCGATGATGACCTGCAAGTAGCGATAAGAGGTCAGGGCAGCAATCGGTGGCCCCATGTCAATTGGAGCGGGCCGGCCAATTCCTGCGAAACCACTGTGTTGCTGAGTGAGCAGCTTATTGGTCATGGGCGGACAACCGCAGGCGACGTAGTCACCCTCTAGCGCAGCTGGTCCGGCAGGTAAAATCAGCGTTCTTTCACCCACTGCTACGATGGGGCCTTTGCCAGGCCCACAGACCGGACAACTGGCGAGTTGTCCAATGGAAGCGATTATTCTTCCTTCGATATTGAGGTTCTCATTTCCTTCAAGTATCACGCCACCTGTAGAGGTCGGGCCTCCTTTAGAGGCCAGTTTTCGTCCTGAAGACATTGGGAATCCTTCCCGCAAAAAGAGATTAATTTAGCCGATTAACCGGGAATTACCAGATGTGTTTGGCGCCCTTTACTTGGCGTTGCACAAGTCCCGTGGGAGCATGCAGGTCAGAAAAATGCAGGAGCGAACTTGATGTTGCGGATACGCGGAACGGTCGGCGAGTTGCCGGTGGATTTGACGGTGGAGCTGGATGACAGCGATTGGGCGAGGCTGGGTTCGGCGCTGAGCGGGCAGGCGCCGGTCGCGCAGTCTGAGGCAGTGGCGTCGGCCCCGGCGGCGAAGCCGGTGAATCAGGACGATGCGCTGTGGCAGGTGGCCAAAGACTTATTGCGCAACGCCGGGCAACTTAGCGGGCCGGATCTGCTCGATCAGCTGGAGGCGCTCACCGGCAGTGCGGCGGCGGGCAAGCGTTTGCTGGTGCGTCTGCGCCATAGTTCCGATGTGAAAGTGGCGAGCGGCGGGGATACGCCGCTCTATAGCTGGATCGGGTGAACCGCTAAAGATCGCAGCCTGCGGCAGCTCCTACATTGGAATGGAGTACACCCCTGTAGGAGCTGCCGAAGGCTGCGATCTTTTGATCTTAATAAAGCGCAGCAAACATCTTGCGGCGATACACCGTCACCAACGGATGATCATTACCCAGCAGTTCGAACACCTGCAGCAGGGTCTTGTGCGGCAAGCCTTCGCCGTAGCTGCGGTTGCGGATGAACAGTTTGAGCAAGGCGTCCAGCGCCGCTTCGTATTGCTGGCGCGCCAGTTGCTGGATCGCCAGTTGGTACACCGCTTCATCATCCTGCGGATTTTGCGCCAGGCGGCTCTTCAGGTCGGCGGCGTCCGGCAGATCCCGGGCGAGGCCGAGGAACTGGATCTGCGCCTTGGCGCCGGCGAGTGCGGCCTTGTGCTCATCGCTCTTGACCGCGTCGAGCACAGTTTGCGCTTCGCCCAGCTCACCGCGCTCGGTCAGGCAGCGTGCGTAAAGGATCAGCGCCTTGGTGTTGGTATTGTCTTCATTGAGCAGGGTCACCAGCACCGCTTCCGCCTCGGCGAAGTGTCCTTCGTCGAACATCGCCTGGGCCTGTTCGAACGGGTCGGCAGCGGCCGGTGGCGGCATCTGCACATGCGGTTCCAGCAGCGCGCGCACGGCGGATTCCGGTTGTGCCCCGGCAAAGCCGTCGACCGGCTGACCATCCTTAAACAGCACCACGGTCGGCAGGCTGCGAATGCCGAAGCGGGCGACGATGTCCTGCTCGATGTCGCAGTTGACCTTGGCCAGCAGCAACTCGCCCTGATAGCTCTCGGCAATGCCCTGCAGCATCGGCATCAACGCCTTGCACGGCGCACACCATTCGGCCCAGAAATCCACCAGCACCGGTTTGTTGAAGGAGGCTTCGATCACCGACTGGTCGAAATCGGCAGTCGTGGCGTCGAAGATATACGGCGTTTGCTGACTCATGGGGGATCTCTCTAAGCGTCAATGAACGCACTATAAGGGGTGGCGCAAAAGATCGCAGCCTTCGGCAGCTCCTACAGGGGAACGCGATCCAGAGTAGGAGCCGCCGAAGGCTGCGATCTTTTGGCGGCGTCAATCACGCCGCGCATGATAGAGGCTGACATGTCTGAACTCCTCAGGCTCGGCCAGATCCGGCAAGGTCATCGCCTCGAGCATTTCAATCCGCTCATACAACGGATGACGAAAATCCCGCACCCGCGAATCCGCCACCAGCGCTTCGCGTCCGCGAGTGAGAAACGCGTCGAGCAGCGGCAAGTTCGCCCGGTCATACAACACGTCCGCCACCAGAATCAGATCGAAGCGATCGGCCTCGGCAAAGAAATCCGTCGAGTAGCTCATCTGCACAGCATTGAGCTCGGCATTTGCCCGGCAAGCGGCGATCGCCAACGGATCAAGATCGCAGGCCACCACTTCCAGCGCCCCGGCCCTCACCGCCGCGATCCCGGCAATCCCGGAACCCGCGCCGAAATCCAGCACGCGCTTGCCGCGTACCCACTCTGGAAACTGCGCCAGATAACGCGCCACGGCCAAGCCGCTGGCCCAGCAAAAACTCCAATAGGGCGGTTCATGCAGGATGCGCTGGGTTTCTTCCTGGCTGAATTCGCGGGCCATGTTGTCGCCGTCGATCAACCACAGCTGCAAATCAGTGCCGGGCAACGCGCAGGCTTTCAGTCTGGCGTCGCCGAGCAATTCCCCCAAGGCCTGTTGCAGGTCGAGCGGTGCTGTCATGGCGCTTTGACGAATTGCAGCTGGCCCAACGCCTGAGTGGTTGGTTGAGTGATGGTCTGCGACGGCAGGTGCAGGATCAGTTGCCCGGACTGGCTGGCGCGACCGCGCAGCTCAACCCGTGCGCCGGCCGGAAATGCCTCGGGGTTGAAGCGCAGGTGAAACGGCAGGATCTGGTTGTTGCCGATCAGGCTGGAGCTGGCGAGCAATTGTTGCGGGCGATCCTTTTCATCGATCACCAGCAGCGCCAGTTCGACTTCGGCGCCGGCCGGCACGCCTTGCAGGGTGCCGCTCAGTTCGCGCTGATGCGCCGGCAGCGGGCCGAGTTCGGCGGCCTCTTTGGCTTTTTTCTGCGCCTGCTGCGGCGCGGGGCCTGGGGTCGGCGGTTGCGGCTTGGGTGCGTCGCTGCCACAGGCCACCAGCAGGCTGAAAAGACTGAGCAGAACGAGCGGACGTAACGGCATTGGAGGCTCCGGCAGAATGAATTCCATGGATCAGACGATCATGCCGTTCTGTATACCGCAAAGCCTATGGCTTGTCTTGCCACGGGGATGCGCTACCATGACCCTCCCATTTTTTGTTGCCAGCCACCATGCACTGTCCCTTCTGCGGTGCCAACGACACCAAGGTCATCGACTCGCGTCTGGTCGCCGAGGGCGAACAGGTGCGCCGCCGGCGTGAATGCCTGGCCTGCGGCGAACGTTTCACGACGTTCGAGACGGCCGAACTGGTGTTGCCGCGCCTGATCAAAACCGACGGCAGCCGCCAACCGTTCGACGAAGAAAAACTCCGCGCCGGCATGCAACGCGCGCTGGAGAAACGTCCGGTCAGCGTCGAGCGCCTCGAATCCTCTCTGGTCCACATCAAGCACAAGCTGCGCGCCACCGGCGAGCGCGAGGTCAAGTCCCTCGTGGTCGGCGAACTGGTGATGGCCGAGCTGCAAAAGCTTGATGAAGTCGCCTATATCCGTTTTGCCTCGGTGTACAAGCGCTTTCAGGACCTCAATGAATTCCGCGAAGAGATCGACCGCCTCGCCCGCGAACCGGTGAAAGAATGACCACCGCCGCCGAGCAGGCGATCCTCGACGCGCATTTCATGGCCCGCGCGCTGGAACTGGCGCGCAAGGGCCACTACACCACCCATCCCAATCCGCGAGTCGGTTGCGTGGTGGTGCGGGACGGGCAGATTATCGGCGAAGGCTGGCATGAGCGCGCCGGCGAACCCCATGCCGAAGTCCACGCCCTGCGCGCCGCCGGCGAGCAGGCCCGGGGCGCCACGGCGTACGTGACCCTCGAGCCTTGCAGCCATCACGGGCGCACGCCGCCGTGCGCCGACGCCTTGGTGACCGCTGGCGTTGCCCGGGTCGTGGCGGCGATGCGTGATCCCAATCCGCAAGTCGCCGGGCGCGGTTTGCAGCGCCTGGCTGACGCCGGTATCGCCACTGAAAGCGGGGTGCTGGAAGCAGAGGCACGCAAGCTCAATCAAGGTTTTCTGAAACGGATGGAACACGGCTTGCCGTTCGTGCGGGTCAAATTGGCCATGAGCCTCGACGGTCGCACAGCGATGGAAAGCGGCGAGAGCCAGTGGATTACCGGCCCGGCGGCGCGTTCTGCGGTACAGCGTTTGCGCGCTGAGGCGGCGGTGGTGCTGACTGGCGCCGACACGGTGCTGGCCGACGGCGCGCGGTTGACCGTGCGCGCGGACGAATTGGGCCTGGACACCGAGCAAACAGCACTGGCCATGAGTCGCCCGCCATTGCGCGTGTTGATCGATGGGCGCCTGCGGGTGCCGCTGGATGCACCGTTTTTCAAGGCCGGGCCGGCGCTGGTCGCCACCTGCGTCGCGGTCGAAGAGCAATACGCCAATGGCCCGGAATGCCTGATCGTGCCGGGTGACGATGGCCAGGTCGATCTGCATCAATTGCTCATCGAACTGGCTCACCGTGGCACCAACGAGGTGCTGGTCGAGGCCGGCCCGCGTCTGGCCGGAGCCTTTGCGCAACTGGGGCTGGTCGACGAGTTCGTGATCTTCATTGCCGGCAAGTTCCTCGGCTCCACGGCGCGTCCGCTGCTCGACTGGCCGCTGGCGCAGATGAAAGATGCGCCGGAACTGAAAATCACTGAAATCCGCGCGGTGGGCGATGACTGGCGAGTCACTGCGATCCCTGTCCCTTCGGCCCGCGTATAATTCCCGGCCATTGCGTAAGCGCTGGCCCTGTTCTCAAGGAGAACCCCATGTTCACCGGCATCATCGAATCCATCGGCAGTATCCGCGCACTGACCCCAAAGGGCGGTGATGTGCGGGTCCACGTCGACACCGGCAAGCTCGACCTGAGCGACGTCAAACTCGGCGACAGCATCGCGGTCAATGGCGTTTGCCTGACTGCTGTCGAGTTGCCGGGTGACGGCTTTGCCGCCGACGTCAGCCGCGAAACCCTTGATTGCACCGCCATGAATGACCTGAAAAGCGGCAGCCCGGTCAATCTGGAAAAAGCCCTGACCCCGACCACTCGCCTCGGCGGGCATCTGGTCAGTGGCCACGTCGATGGCGTCGGTGAAGTGGTATCGCGCAGCGACAATGCCCGTGCCGTGGAATTTCGCATCCGCGCGCCGAAAGAGCTGGCCAAGTACATCGCCCACAAAGGCTCGATCACCGTCGACGGCACCAGCCTGACGGTGAACGAAGTCGATGGCGCCGAATTCATGCTGACGATCATTCCGCATACCCTCAGCGAAACCATCATGGCTTCCTACAAGCCGGGCCGCCGGGTGAATCTGGAAGTCGACCTGCTGGCGCGTTATCTGGAGCGTTTGCTGCTGGGTGACAAGGCTGCAGAAAAGACCGCCGGCAGCACCATCACCGAAAGCTTTCTGGCCCAAAACGGCTACCTCAAATAATTCAAAAGAAGGGGGTGCCTTGTGGCGCTCAATAGCATCGAAGAACTGGTTGAAGACATCCGCCAAGGCAAGATGGTCATCCTCATGGATGACGAAGACCGCGAGAATGAAGGCGACCTGATCATGGCCGCCGAATGCTGCCAGGCCGAACACATCAACTTCATGGCCAAGCACGCCCGTGGCCTGATCTGCATGCCGATGAGCCGCGAGCGCTGCGAACTGTTGAAGCTGCCGCTGATGGCGCCGCGCAACGGTTCCGGTTTCGGCACCAAGTTCACCGTTTCGATCGAAGCTGCCGAAGGCGTGACCACCGGCATCTCCGCCGCCGATCGCGCGCGCACCGTGCAAGCGGCTGCCGCCAAAGACGCCAAGGCTGAAGACATCGTCAGTCCGGGCCATATTTTTCCGCTGATGGCCCAGGCCGGCGGCACCCTCGCTCGCGCCGGCCACACCGAAGCCGCTTGCGACCTGGCGCGCATGGCCGGTTTCGAGCCGAGCGGGGTGATCTGCGAAGTGATGAACGACGACGGCACCATGTCCCGTCGCGCTGAACTCGAAGCTTTCGCCGCTGAACACAACATCAAGATCGGCACCATCGCCGACCTGATTCACTACCGGATGATCCACGAACGTACCGTTCAGCGGATTGCCGAGCAGCCGCTGGACAGCGAACTGGGCCAATTCAACCTGGTGACCTATCGTGATTCGGTGGAAGGCGACGTGCACATGGCCCTGACGCTGGGCACTGTCTGCGCTGAGGAGCCGACGCTGGTTCGCGTGCACAACATGGATCCGCTGCGCGACCTGCTGATGGTCAAGCAACCGGGCCGCTGGAGCCTGCGCGCCGCCATGGCTGCGGTCGCCGAGGCCGGCAGCGGTGTGGTGCTGCTGCTCGGTCACCCGCTTGATGGTGACGTGCTGCTGGCGCATATCCGTGAAACCGGCGAGCAGGCAGCGCCGAAAAAACCGACCACTTACAGCATTGTCGGTGCCGGTTCGCAGATCCTGCGTGACCTCGGCGTGCGCAAAATGCGCTTGATGTCGGCACCAATGAAGTTCAATGCGATATCCGGTTTCGATCTGGAAGTTGTAGAATACGTGCCCTCCGAATAATGACCGGCTGTTTCCGGACTCCGATTCGCGGCAAATAATCACTGAGGGACGCGTAGCAGACGCGTCCCGGCTCTTTAAGAGAACTGACGAATGACCCTGAAGACCATCGAAGGTACCTTCATCGCCCCTAAAGGCCGCTACGCTCTGGTAGTGGGCCGCTTCAACAGCTTCGTGGTTGAAAGCCTGGTCAGCGGTGCCGTTGATGCCCTGGTTCGCCACGGCGTGAGCGAAAGCGACATCACCATCATCCGCGCACCGGGCGCCTTCGAAATCCCGCTGGTTGCGCAGAAAGTCGCCCAGAAAGGCGAGTTCGCTGCAATCATCGCCCTTGGCGCGGTCATTCGTGGCGGTACTCCGCACTTCGAATACGTGGCTGGCGAGTGCACCAAAGGCCTGGCCCAGGTCTCCATGGAGTTCGGCGTACCGGTTGCATTCGGCGTGCTGACCGTCGATTCCATTGAGCAAGCCATCGAACGTTCCGGCACCAAGGCCGGTAACAAAGGTGCCGAAGCTGCCCTGTCCGCTCTGGAAATGGTCAGCCTGCTGGCGCAGTTGGAGGCCAAGTGATTAGCGACGAAAGCGATCGTTTCAACCCGCGCGATCCGAAACCTGCGGATGCCGGCAAGCCGTCGAAGAGCGCCAAGCGTCGCGAAGCCCGTCAGCTCGCGACTCAAGCGCTGTACCAGTGGCACATGGCCCGGCAGTCGCTGAACGAGATCGAAGCGCAGTTTCGCGTTGATAACGATTTCACCGATGTCGACGGCGCCTACTTCCGTGAAATCCTTCACGGGGTTCCGCAGTTCAAGACCGAAATCGACACGGCCCTGACGCCTTGCCTGGATCTGGCGATCGAAGAGCTGGACCCGGTTGAACTGGCGGTACTGCGCCTGTCGACCTGGGAACTGCTCAAGCGCGTCGACGTGCCTTACCGCGTTGTGATCAACGAAGGTATCGAGCTGGCCAAAGTGTTCGGTTCGACCGACGGCCACAAGTTCGTCAACGGCGTGCTCGACAAGCTGGCCCCGCGCCTGCGTGAAGCTGAAGTGAAGGCGTTCAAGCGCTGATCGGCGCTTGAATACTTTTTCTCAGCCATGGGCGAGTTTGAGCTGATCCGCAATTTCTTCGCCGCCGCGCCTTGTGCGCAGGGCGGCGAAGGCGTTGCTCTGGGGATCGGCGACGACTGCGCCTTGCTGGCGGTTCCCGCAGGGGAACAGCTGGCGGTTTCCACCGATACGCTGGTGGCCGGTGTGCATTTCGCCGACCCCTGCGATCCGTTTCTGCTCGGTCAGCGCTCGCTGGCCGTCGCGGTCAGTGACCTGGCCGCCATGGGCGCCGCGCCCGTTGCCTTTACCCTTGCCCTGACTCTACCGACGGTGACTGCCGATTGGCTGCAAGCCTATGCCCGGGGTTTGAATCGCATGGCGCAAAGCTGCGGCGTCGCACTGGTCGGCGGCGATACCACGCGCGGGCCGTTGAGCCTGACGGTCACCGTGTTCGGCCGCGTACCCGCTGGCCAGGCCTTGACCCGTAGCGGTGCGCGGCCCGGTGATCTGCTCTGTGTCGGCGGCGAATTGGGCAATGCCGCCGGCGCCTTGCCGCTGGTGCTGGCTCAACGTGATGCCGAAGCGCATATCGCCCAGCCGCTGCTCGAGCATTACTGGTCGCCGCAGCCGCAACTGGCCCTCGGTCAGGCCCTGCGCGGCAAGGCCACGGCGGCACTGGACATCTCCGACGGCCTGCTCGCCGATTGCGGGCATATCGCGCTGGCGTCGAAGGTGCGACTTGAGATTGAACGCGAGCGTGTACCGTTGTCGGATGCTTTAGTCGCGTTTCTCGGTCAGCGCGGTGCCGAGCGCGCGGCCTTGAGCGGTGGGGATGACTACGTACTGGCCTTCACCTTGCCGTCCGCCGAGTTGCCGGCACTGCTGGCCGACGGCTGGCCGATCCATGTGATCGGGCGAGTGCTGCCGGGCCAGGGCGTGGTGCTGCTGGACCGCGACCGACGCGACATCACTCCGCAGATTCGCGGCTACCAACATTTTCAGGAGACACCGTGACAGATCACCCGAAACAGGTCCCTGCCGAATTCGTGCCTCCTTCGGTCTGGCGCAATCCGTGGCATTTCCTCGCGTTCGGCTTCGGCTCTGGCACCTTGCCAAAAGCGCCGGGCACGTGGGGCTCGCTGGTGGCGCTGCCGTTCATTCCGTTGTGGCAGATGCTGCCCGACTGGGGCTACTGGCTGATGCTCGGCATCACCATGCTGTTCGGCTTCTGGCTGTGCGGCAAAGTCGCTGACGATTTGCGTGTGCACGACCACGAAGGCATCGTCTGGGACGAAATGGTCGGCATGTGGATCACCCTGTGGCTGGTGCCGGAAGGCTGGTACTGGTTGCTCGCGGGTTTTCTGGTGTTCCGCTTCTTCGATATTCTCAAGCCGTGGCCGATCCGCTGGATCGACAAGCATGTGCATGGCGGCGTCGGCATCATGCTCGACGACGTGCTGGCCGGTGTGTTCGCCTGGCTGGCGATGCAGGGGCTGGTCTGGGTTTTCGCCTGATTCGACTCACGTGAGGAAACACGCAATGCTGCGACGCGGGTTGGCGCTGCTGCTTCTGGCTCTGCTGGGCACGTTCGCCCATGCGCAGGCCACCGCGCCTGTGCCTGCGGTCATCCATCTGGCCAGCGAAGACTGGGAGGATTACACCGCCGCCGATGGCCATGGTCTGGCCTGGGACGTGTTGCGCAAAGTGTTCGAGCCGGCCGGGGTGAAACTGGATATCCGCACGGTGCCGTATACCCGTTCGATCGGTCTGGTGCAGTTGAAGGAAGTCGACGCGCTGGTCGGCTCCTACCGCGACGAAGCCGAGCATGTGCTGTACCCGCAATTGAAGTTCGATTCTGATCACATCTACGCGCTGGGCCTGGCGAGCAGCCCGCCGCCGACCCAGGCGACCCTGGGCAAATACCGTCTGGCCTGGGTGCGCGGCTACCGCTACGAGAACTACTTGCCGAACATCCAGCGCTTCAACCAGATCGAGCGGCGCACCGGCATTCTGCTGATGCTCAAGCAGGGCCGGGCGGATTACTACATCGATGCGCTGACCGAGATTGAAGCGGTCGTGCGCGATGCTGCGGATCCGGCGCAATATCGCTATTCGCATCTGGCCGAACTGCCGCTGTTTCTCGGCTTCGCTGATACCCCACAGGCTCGCGCGTTGATGGCGCTGTATGACCGGCGCATGGCGGAATTGGTCAAGAGCGGGGAGTTGAAGCCGGTCTTCCAGAAGTGGCAGCAGCCGTATCCGTTCAACCCGAACTGAAGCCCAACGCAAATCCCTGTAGGAGCTGCGGCACGCTGCGATCTTTTGATCCTGATATCAAGCCAGATCAAAAGATCGCAGCCTCGTTGCACTCGACAGCTCCTACAGGGAGCGCCGGTGCTGGCGCCAGTGTCATCAAACTTTTTGATGGTTATGCCCGATAATTCAGCCTAAGCGTCCACAGGAACCTGCTGTTACAATGCCGGCCTGCGAATTTTCAGTCTTCTAGATCAGGAGCACATCGGTGCCTGTCGTCTTCGTCGCCGCTTCCAAGCTGCCAACGCCTTTTGCGCAATTCACCATGCACGGCTTTCTCGATGAGAGCACCGGGCGTGAGCACGTCGTGCTCAGCCTCGGTGAAATTGCCGATGGCGCCCCGGTACTTGGTCGCCTGCATTCCGAATGCCTGACCGGTGATGCCTTGTTCAGCCAGCGTTGCGACTGCGGCTCGCAACTGGAAGCTGCGCTGCAGGCGATTGCCCGCGAAGGCCGTGGCGTGCTGCTGTATCTGCGTCAGGAAGGGCGTGGCATCGGGCTGCTGAACAAGATTCGCGCCTACGAGTTGCAAGACGGCGGCGCCGACACCGTGGAAGCCAACGAGCGTCTGGGCTTCGCCGCCGATCAGCGCGACTACGCCATGTGCCTGCCGATGCTCGAACACCTGGGCGTGAAATCCCTGCGCTTGATGACCAACAACCCGCGCAAGGTCAAAGCGCTGACCGACATGGGCATCGTCGTCGCCGAGCGCGTGCCGCTGCACACCGGCCACAATCCGCACAACAAACTCTACTTGGCGACCAAGGCCAGCAAGCTCGACCACATGATGGGCAACGAACATCAGGGCGAGGTCGACCGCTCGTGACCCGTGGCCAGGTGCGGCGGCGGTTGGCGGTGGCCTGGTGGCAATACCTGGCGCTGGCGCTGTTGCCGCTGTTCGTGCTCAACGCACTGTTCGGCGAAGGCCAGGGCCTCTTGCCAGTGCTGGCGATGCCTTTGTTCATCGCCGGCGTCGCCTCGATGTTTGTCAGCCTGAAGTATTTTTCTCGCTACAAACATGCACTGATCGCCACGCAAAAAGCCCTCGATACCGCCGATGAACCCGCCGCCTGGATTGCCCTTGCGGCGCGTCGGCGTGCGGCGTTGCTGGTGGCGTCTTTGCCGGCCTGGATTGGCGCACTGGCGGTATTCGTCGGCCTCGAAGCCGTGCCGTTGATGCTGCTGGCGCTGTCCACCGCCGTGCTGTTCTACCTCTACCGTATTCCGCGTCAACTCGGTTGATGCCTCGCCTGTGGCTGGCGGTTGTGCTGCTCGCCCTGAGCGGCCCGGTGCTGGCTGCATTGCGGGTGGTCAGCCTCGCCCCCTCGCTGTCTGAAATCGTTGTTGAACTGGATTCCGCTGACCTGCTGGTCGGCGTGCTGGATGCGGGCGAGCGGCCGGCGGCGATTGCCGATGTTCCATCAGTGGGGCGCTACGGCCAGCTCGACATGGAGCGCTTGCTCAGCCTGAAACCGGATTTGCTGCTGCTCTGGCCCGGCAGCGTCGGCGCGGGGCAGCGCGATCAGCTCAAGCGCCTGAACATTCCTACCTTCGTCGCCGAGCCGCATACGTTGGCGCAACTGGCGACGCAAATTGAAGCGATCAGCAAACAGCTCGGGCGTTCTGAACGTGGGGCGAAACGAGCGGCCGAATTGCGCGAGCAACTGAATGATCTGCGCCAGCGTTATAGCCGTGACGAACCGCTGCGGGTTTTCTATCAAGTCTGGGACAAACCGCTATACACCGTCGGTGGCGGGCAGATCATCAGCGATGCACTTGAAGTGTGCGGTGCGCGCAATGTGTTTGCCGAGCTGAATCTGCCGGCACCGCAGGTGAGTATCGAGGCGGTGTTGCAGCGTGATCCGGAAGTGATTGTCGCCGGTGATCAGGCCCAGCTAGCGGCGTGGAAGGCTTGGCCGCAGGTGGCGGCGGTCAGGCAGGGGCGGTTGTTGCTGGTCAGTGACAAAGGTCTGGAAAGGCCCAGTGGTCAGATGATCAGTGCGACCACCAAGCTCTGCCAATTGATCGCGCCGGACATGTAGGAGCTGCCGAAGGCTGCGATCTTTTGATCTTGATCTTCAGCGCTCTTGGCACCTTCAAAAGCAAGGTCAAAAGATCGCAGCCTTCGGCAGCTCCTACAGGGAATCAGTGAACTTCAGGGGTCCACGTCACCCCGAACATCCACGCCCGACCTTCCTCGCGATAGCCATACTGCGCGCCGTCATAGCTGTAATTCGCCCGGCTGTAGCCCTTGTCCAGCAAGTTATCCACCTTCAGATCCAGCTTGATCTCCCGATTCAGCGCCCAACTGCTGCGCAGCCCGAGCGTGCCATAGCCGCCCAGCGACTGGGTATTGTTCAAGTCATCGTAACTGCCGCTGACCAATTGCCAACTGGCGCCGAGCCCCAAGCGATCAAACTGCCGGTCGACATCCCAACTGGCCGTGCGCCGCGCCCGTCGCGCCAGCGTATGCCCGGTATCGCGATCACGTGGATCGATGATTGCCACGCCAAGATTGCTCTGCCAGCCAAGCAGCTCCTGCTTCAGCGCTGCTTCAAAACCGTTGATGCGCGCTGACGCAACGTTCTGCGGGCGTGAGTTGCTGCCGAAGATGATCGCGTCTTCCAGGTCGGTGCGGTAAATCGAGGCTTCCAGGCGCGCGCTGTCGCTCAACTGGCTGCGCCATTGCAGTTCGTAGCTTTTCGAAGTTTCCGGTTTCAGGTCGGGATTGCTGAAATCCGGGTAGTACAGGTCGTTGAAGGTCGGCGCGCGGAAACCTTCGCTGTAGCTCAGCAGCACGTCGTTATCCGGATTGAGCGGCAGGGTGAAAGTGCCGCTCCAGGTGTTCTGGCTGCCGAACTGCTGATTGTCGTCGTGGCGCAGGCCGATCTCGGTGGAGAAGCTGTCGGCCTGATAGCGATGCTGGATGAACGCTGCGCGGTTCCAGCGGCTGTCCTCGTCGAATGCAGTGCTGCTGTTGACCCGGTCTTCGTACCAGTCACCGCCCACGATCAAGCTGTTGCGCGCATTGAGCGTCAGGTCGTTCTGCCAGTTCACCGAGTCGCGATAGGTGTTGAACACCGTGCGCTCGTCGCTGAGCTTGTCGAAAGTCTTCTCGCGGTTTTCGCTGTGGCCGAATTCGACACGGGTTTTCCAGCTTTCATTGACCCGCGCATCGACATAACTGCTGACGCTGCTGACATTGAAAGCACTGTAGGGCTGCTGTTGCACCGACTCGAAGGTGTTCATGTCGAAGCGGCCGAACGGGTTGTCGAATTCGCTCCTGCCACGGTTATCCAGCAGATTGGCGCCGATTTCGATGTCTTCGGTCAGCGCGTGGCTGAGGCTCAGGCTCAGGGATTTGTTGCGGTAGGCGTCATGGTCGCCGTCGCTTGGATACGACTCGTGGGTGCGGTCGATCCCGGCAGTTTCATCAAGGCTGGCGCCGAGGTTGAAGCGGGTTTTCTCGTCGCCGCCGGACAAGCCGAGGCTGCGTTCCCAGGTCTGCTGACTGCCGAAGCCCAGATGCAGGCGTGGCTGCAAGCCTTGCTCGCTGCCGCGCCGAGTGAAAATCTGGATCACCCCGCCAATCGCGTCGCTGCCGTAAATCACCGAGCGCGAACCGCGCAGCACTTCGACGCGCTCGATCTGCTCGATGTTCAGGTGCTGCAGGTTGCTGTCGCCGGAAGTCGAGTTGCCGATGCGCTGGCCATCGACCAGCACCAGGCTCTGCGCCGACTGCGTGCCGCGAATATAGATCCCCGGCAGGCTGCCGCGCCCGCCAGTCTGCGCCACTTGCACGCCCGGCACGCGCCGCAGCAGATCGGGCACGTCGCTTGGTTGCAGGCGATCGATGTCTTCGCGAGTGAATACAGTGTTGGCGGCGCTGCTGTCGTTGCGCGCCTCGACCTGACGATTGGCGCTGATCAGCGTGTCCGGCAGCTTCAGCGCCTGATCACGTTCGAATGTATCGGCAAGGGCGCTGGCGGTTGGTAGCAGGAGGAAGGGCAGGGCGAGGCGCGAGAGGTTCATGGCAATCTATGGTCTTTGCAAAACCCTGTAGGAGCTGCCGAAGGCTGCGATCTTTTGATTTTGCTTTTTAAAGGTTCCGGAGCTGCCGAAGAGCAAGATCAAAAGATCGCAGCCTTCGGCAGCTCCTACAAGGGATTGCGTCAGCTGTTGAGCAAATCCAGCCGCTGGCGAATCGATGCTTCGATCCCGGCCTCATCGAGCCCGCATTCGGCGAGCATCTGCGCCGGCTTCGCATGCTCGACATAGATATCCGGCAAGCCCAGATGCAGCATCGACTTGAGGATGTTCTCGCGGGCGAGGAATTCGCTGACCGCGCCGCCGGCGCCGCCCATGATCGCGTTCTCTTCGATGGTCACCAGCAACTCGTGGCCACCGGCGATCTCGCGCACCAGCGCTTCATCCAGCGGTTTGACGAAACGCATGTCGACCACAGTGGCGTCGAGCTTCTCGGCGACTTTCAAGGCTTCGCTCAGTTGCACGCCGAACACCAACATGGCGATTTTGCTGCCCTGACGACGGACGATGCCCTTGCCGATTTCGATCGCTTCGAGATCTTTTTCGATGACTGCATTCGGCCCGCTGCCGCGTGGGTAGCGCACTGCCGCCGGGCCGTTGTAGAGGTGGCCGGTGGTGAGCATCTTGCGCAGTTCGTTTTCATCGCTCGGGGTCATGATGACCATGCCCGGGATGCAGCGCAGGTACGAAAGGTCGTAGCTGCCAGCGTGGGTCGGGCCGTCTTCGCCGACCAGACCGGCGCGGTCGATGGCGAACAGCACGTCGAGGTTCTGCACGGCGACGTCGTGCACCAACTGGTCGTAACCGCGTTGCAGGAACGTCGAGTAGATCGCCACTACCGGTTTCGCGCCTTCGCAGGCCATGCCGGCAGCGAATGTCACGGCGTGCTGCTCGGCAATCGCCACGTCGAAATAACGCTCGGGGAAGCGCTCGCTGAACGCCACCAGATCCGAGCCTTCCTTCATCGCCGGGGTGATCCCGACCAGACGCGGATCGGACGCTGCCATGTCGCACAGCCACTCGCCAAACACCGCCGAATACTTCGGCCCGCTGGCGGCTTTCGGCGCAGCGGCCGGAGCGTCCAGAGGTTCGAGTTTGGTGATGGCGTGGTAACCGATCGGGTCGACTTCCGCCGGGGCGAAGCCTTTGCCTTTCTTGGTGACGATGTGCAGGAACTGCGGGCCTTTGAGATCGCGCATGTTGCGCAGCGTGGCGATCAGGGTTGGCAGGTCGTGGCCGTCGATCGGGCCGATATAGTTCCAGCCCAGCTCTTCGAAGAGGGTGCCAGGGACCAGCATGCCCTTGGCATATTCTTCGGTGCGACGGGCGATTTCCCAAGCGCCGGGCAGGCGCGAAAGGACTTTCTTGCTGCCCTCGCGCATGCTCGCGTAGGTGCGGCTGGAAAGGATCTTCGCCAGATAATTCGACAGCCCGCCGACGTTGCGCGAGATCGACATGTCGTTGTCGTTGAGGATCACCAGCATGTTGGCGTTGACTTCCGGCGCATGGTTGAGCGCCTCGAAAGCCATGCCGGCGGTCAGCGCGCCGTCGCCAATCACGGCGATGGCCTTGCGATCGCTGTCCTGCAGACGGGCGGCAATGGCCATGCCCAGCGCGGCACTGATCGAGGTGCTGGAGTGGCCGACGCCAAAAGTGTCGTACTCGCTCTCGGAGCGGCGCGGGAACGCGGCAATGCCGTCCTTCTGACGCAGGCTGGCCATGCGCTCGCGGCGACCGGTGAGGATCTTGTGCGGATACGCCTGATGCCCGACATCCCACAGCAGACGGTCGTCCGGGGTGTCAAAGACGTAATGCAGCGCGATGGTCAGCTCGATCACGCCCAGGCCGGCACCGAAATGCCCACCGGTCTGGCCGACCGTGTAGAGCAATTCCAGGCGCAACTCATCGGCCAGGGTTTCCAGCTCGGCTTCGCCTAACCGGCGCAGGCCGTCCGGCGTGTTCGCGCGGTCGAGCAGGGGCGTGGTCGGGCGCTTGCGGGGAATCTCATGAAACGTCGTGGGCATCAGGCGAATCGTTATAGGTATAAAAGATGCGGCAGTTTACCTGATGCATCGGCCCCTGCCCACGCGTTGGTCTTTTTTGGCCGATACGCCGTCAGTTGCGCCGCTCGACGATATACCGCGCCAGCTCGCGCAACGGCTCGGCAGCCGCGTCAAACGGTCGCAGCGCCTGCAAGGCCTGATCGCGCATTTCCAAAGCGTAGGCCTTGGCCGCGTCGAGGCCGAGCAGGGCCGGGTAGGTCGGTTTGTCGCGGGCAATGTCGGCGCCCTGGCGTTTGCCGAGGGTAGCGGTATCGCTTTCCACGTCGAGGATGTCGTCCTGCACCTGAAAGGCCAGGCCGATGGCCTGTGCATAAGTCTGCAATGCCTGCAGTTGATCAGACTGGGCGCGGCCGCTGGCCAGGGCACCAAGCTTGACGCTGACTTCAATCAGCGCGCCGGTCTTGTGCCGGTGCATCTGTTCGAGAGCTGCTTGATCGAGTTTGAGACCGACCGAACCCAGATCAATGGCCTGACCACCGACCATGCCCGCCGGACCGGCGGCGTGGGCCAGCGCAGTCACCATCTGCAGACGGATTTCGCTGCTGCAATCGCTCAGGCGCGGGTCGAGCAGGGCGCTGAAGGCCAGGCTCTGCAAGCCGTCACCGGCGAGGATCGCGCAGGCTTCGTCGAATTTCTTGTGGGTAGTCGGCTGGCCGCGACGAAGGTCGTCGTCGTCCATCGCTGGCAAATCGTCATGCACCAGCGAATAGGCATGGATCAACTCGACCGCACAGGCCGCGCCGCTGGCCTGTTCAGCCTGGCCACCGAGGGCTTCGCACGCGGCGTATGCCAGCAACGGGCGCACGCGTTTGCCGCCGTTCATCACGCTGTAGCGCATCGCTTCGTAGAGCCGCGCCAGTTCCGGCAGCGGCGCATTGAACAGAGTCTCCAGCGCCGCGTTGACCCGGGCCTGACTGCTCGCCGAATACGCCGCGATCATTCTGGCTCATCCGCGTCGAAGGGTTCCTCGGCGAGCTCGCCATCGCGCTCCAGCAGCACCTGCACTTTCTGCTCGGCCTGGGCCAGCGCCGCCTGGCAGTCACGGGTCAGACCGATGCCCTGCTCGAAAGCGGTCAGCGAGTCTTCCAGCGACAATTCACCGTTCTCCAGACGCTCGACCAGTGTTTGCAGGTCGGCGAGGGATTGTTCGAAATCCAGTGCAGCTTTTTTGCGGGCCATGGCGGCAATTTCCGGTAGACGTTAAACCGGCGCGACACTAGCAGATAGGGGGGGTATGGGCAAATGAGACGCCCCACCCAAAGCCGCGCACATGACCCCGTGGCGAGGGGATTTATCCCCGCTGGGTTGCGTAGCAACCCTAAAACCAGACAACCGATACTCTCAGGAAAATCGAAGTCGCCGGTTTACGACTGCTGCGCAGCCGAGCTGGGATAAATCCCCTTGTCACAAAGTTAATGTGAAGTTTCGGGGCTGAGGCTTATTCGGCTCACTTTATGAGCCGAATAACTTCGCTATTCGGCTCACGCCCTCTCGAAAGCGCGATTCCTACAGCAATCACACATGTATCCGATTGTTAAAAAACTGCCGAATCGCTAATCTTCGCCGCTTCTACGGCCCCGACAGTTGCGGGGCATTCAGACGAAACGCAGTTCACCGCTGTGAAGTACCGAGGATCGGGTGCAAGGTTTCGTTCAAGGCATGGCAGGAGGCGTCACATGCGTTCATTTCTTTTGCTGTTGATCGGCCTCGCCTGCGCGCCTGCGCTGTGGGCGGCGCCGACTGCGCAGTTGTCCGAGCCAGTCGGCGGCTGGCGTTATCACGGCTTGCTCGATCGCTCGGAAAATCCGCAGGTCGCCTACCCGACGCCGCCGATCGATCGCGGCATCCAGCGCAATCGCACGATGATCCAGGGCCAGCTCAAGGCTCTGGGGCACATGCGTGCGCCGCACAGCCTCGCCGTCAACGGCAATCCATTGAATCTGTACACCGATGATCAGGGACGTTTTGCCCGACCCTATGCATTCGGTGCGGGCTCCAACAGCGTCGAAGTGATCAGCGCCGAAGGCCAGTCGCTCAAGCGTGTGCAATTTTATGAAGCAAATAATCTGCGCACGCCGGCGAAGATTCGTCTTGTCTTGGGATGGGACGACCCGAAAGCCGAACTGGATCTGCATATTGTCACCCCCGACGGTCAGCATGCGTTCTGGGCGCGGCCGGCGCTGAGCAATGGCGGCGGCCTCGACCCGGATGGTGTCGACGGCCCCGGCCCGGAAATGTTCACCATGACCGCGCCGCTGCACGGCACCTATCTGGTCTACGTCAACTATTGGGGCAACTACGGCGATGGTGGCTATAACTTCGAGGAGACCAGCAATGAGAACGAGGTGATCACCTCGCAAATCACCCTGGTGCTCAACGAAAACACCGTCGACGAAAAACGCGAAACCTTCATCGTGCCCCTGCGGGCGATCGGTGATCTGCTGCTGGTCAAGACTTTCAACTATTAAGCATCCCGCCACGGATGAACTCGGATGTTGTGAACATGAGCGATAACACTGTGACTCCAACTGCCGCGACACCGGCGGCCAAACCTTCGCGGCGCTGGCCGCTGGTCGTGCTCGGCCTGTGCCTGGTGGCCGGCGTGGCGGGCGGTTTCGGCTGGCTGCTGCTCAAGCCCAAAGCGCCGCCGGCGACACTTGCCAGTGACAAGCTCGGCCTCGGCCGTCCGGACGCCTTGCTCGAAACCCGTTCGCTGAGCCAGTTGCCCAAGGATCTGCTGACGGTGCCGTTCCTCAAGGCCACGCTCACCGAGGATTTCGTCTTCTATTACGAAACCCACGCCGATCGCCTCGGCCTGATCGGCAGCCTGCGCCGGATCATCTACGAGCATGACCTGAAGTTGCAGGACAGACTGATCGAGCAGCTTTTCGATCAGCCGGCCGATGTTGCGCTGTGGCGTGGCGCCGATGGTCGCTTGAAGGATTTCCTGCTGGTGATGGATCGCGGCGGGTTGGCCAAGCTGCTCGAGCCATTGGCCAAAGTGGCGCTGGATGACACCCAGCTCAGCGTCTTCGGCAATCTCAAGGTCGGCAGCGACGAAGTGCCGCTGTATCAACTCAGCTACAACGCCAGCAAATCGCTGCTGTTTGCATCGCGCGGCGACAAACTGGTGGTGTTGTCCAATCCAGCGAAGTACTACGACCCGGAAAGTGGCGTCTCGGAAGAATCGGGCCGCGTCTCCGCGCAAGCGCTGGCGGCGTTGCTCAACGGTGAAAAACTTTTCCCCGAAGCGTTCGGCTTGCCGGCGAAAAGCCCGGAAACCAAGCAGCGTCTGTCGGTCAATTCCAGCGTCCTCGCCATGGGCTATCAGCGCTTCATCCCGAATTTCGCCGGGCTGCGTTTCGACATGGACGACAAGGGCTGGCACAGCTATCTGGCCATGGACGAACTGGAAAACCAGCCGGATTTCGATTTCAAACCGGTCTGGCAAGCGATGCCGCTGGGGGCGAGCGCTTGCGTGACACTGCCGGTGGCGGCCGAACCGCAGAAGCCGATCCTGATCAAACTCGGCGCCGACGAAGCGGTGGCGCAGACCCTCACCGAACACGTCGCCGGTGCGGCGGGCCTGTGCTGGTACGCCGATTCGCGGCTGTACACGCCATTGCTGGTCGCCAGCCTGAAAGACGAAGACAGCAGCAAACTCGACGCTGATCTGGGCAAGTTGTTCGGTTCGATGGTTGGCGCGTTCGAAGCCAACGTCGCCGAAAGCGTATTCCCGGTGATCGACAAGCAGGAAGGCCGGAGCCACGTGTGGCAGCGTCAGGTCAGTTCCAATTTTGGTCCGTACGCGGCGAAGACCGCTGAAACACCGGAGGCGATTTCCGGCAAGGCCTTCATGAAAGTCAGCCTCGCCCGTCACGGCTCGACGCTGCTGTTTTCCCTCGACGACAAACTCGTCGATAAAGCCCTCGGCACCCTCGACAAGCGCTTCCCGCCGATGGCCGACGTTTTGCCAAAAGATGTACTGATGCCGATCTACTTCGGCCCGGACGCGATGGCGCAACTGATGCAGCGCGAAACCCTCGACAGCCTGCCGCAGGACATGGAGCCGGTGTTTTATAACGCTGCGCAAACCTACCTGATGCCGAAACTGCGCACCCTCGGCGGCTACGGCAAATATGCTCTGACCCTGCCCGAAGGCAGCGAGCCTGACGGCCACTGGCAATGGCTGCCGCTGGAATGGAAAGCGCTGTGAGCGCACTGATCCGCAGCCTCGGCCTGCTCGCGTTGCTGCTGAGTGCAGGCGCCCGTGCGGTTGAAGCGCCAGCGCTTGATCCGGCGCAATCCCAGGTATTCCGCGCCTGGTTTGTGCGCATCGCTCAAGAGCAGCTCAGCCAAGGCCCGAGCCCGCGCTGGTATCAGCAGGACTGCGCCGGGCTGGTGCGCTTTGCCGCCAACGAAGCGCTGAAAGTCCACGACGACAAATGGCTGCGCAGCAATGGCCTGTCCAATCGTTATCTGCCGCCGGAACTGGTGCTGAGCGACGCGCAACGCAAGCTCGCGCAACAGTGGCAGCAGGGCGGCGGCAAGGTCGGGCCGTACGTCAACGCGATCAAACTGATTCAGTTCAACAGCCATCTGGTCGGCCGCGATGTGTCGCAGGCGCGGCCCGGTGACCTGATGTTTTTCGATCAGGGCGACGACCAGCACCTGATGATCTGGATGGGCCGTTACATCGCCTATCACACCGGCACCACCACCCCCACTGACAACGGCATGCGTTCGGCAAGCCTGCAGCAACTCATGACATGGAAGGACACCCGATGGATACCCGACGCAGCCAACCCCAACTTCATCGGCGTCTATCGACTGAACTTTCTCTCCCAATGACCGGAGCCCGCATGTTGCGAATCTGCTCTCGAATTGCATTGATGCTGGCGTTGTTCCTGCCGTTTACCTGCGTCAACGCCGAAGACTCGGTGGAGCCGAGCAATTACACGCCGGTCGCTGGTGAGAGTTTCTTTCTGCTCGCCGACAGCAGTTTTGCCAGCGACGAGCCGGCGATGGTCCGCCTCGAAGCCCCGGGGCGTGACTACCGGCGTTTCCGCATGGGACCGTACGGTGGCGCCGACATCCGCGTGTATCGCATCGACAAGCCGCTGGACTTCCTCAAGCGCCAGAAGAACCTGCACCGCGTCGTCAGTGACGGCCAGTTCAAGGGCGAAGGTTTGTCCAACACTCTCGCCTATCTGTGGGACAACTGGTATCGCAAATCCCGGCGGGTGATGCAGCGTGCGTTCTCTTACGAGTCGCGCAAGCAGGTCACCGAAGAAGTGCCGGAGCTGAAAATGGGCGAGGCCATGGTGGCGCCGACGCCGTACGACGCGCAGCCACAATTCGCGCTGATTCCGGGTCTGCCGGTGGTCAGCCAGTTCCGTTATCCGCTGTGGCAAGCAAAACCGATCCAGCCACCGGCCGGGGTCAATTTGGCCGGCTCGTCCAGCGACTTCGTCAGCGTCGCACCGGGCAATGTGTACATCCCGCTGGGTAACCTGAAGCCAGGGCTGTATCTGGTTGAAGCACTGATCGGCAAGTACCGCGCAACTACCATGGTTTTCGTCTCCAACACCGTCGCGGTAAGCAAGATTGCCGGCGACGAATTGCTGGTCTGGGCCGCGCGCAAACACGAAGGCAGCTCGGTGCCGAAGGTCAATGTGCTATGGACCGATGGCCTCGGCGTGATGAGCAGCGGAGCTACCGATGCCGACGGTCTGCTGCGTCTGAAGCACGTCAGCCCGGAGCGCTCGTTCGTCATCGGCGAGGACGAAGAGGGCGGCGTGTTCGTCTCGGAAAACTTCTACTACGACAGCGAAATCTACGACACCAAACTTTACGCCTTCACCGACCGGCCGCTGTATCGTCCGGGCGATTGGGTGTCGCTGAAAATCGTCGGTCGCGAGTTCAAGAATGCCCGGGATTCGGTGCTGCCGGGCGCAGCGGATGTCAGTGTCAGTGTGTTTGATGCCACGGGGACCGAACTGCAAACCCTCGCTCTGAAACTGGATTCCAGAGCCGGTACTCAGGGCCGTTTCCAGTTGCCGGATAACGCCGTGGCCGGCGGCTACGAGATCCGTTTCAACTACAAGGATCAGGCCTACAGCAGCGCCTTTCGTGTGGCTGAGTACATCAAGCCGCACTTCGAGATCTCGCTGAATCTGGCCAAGCAGGATTACCGTACCGGCGAACCGGTCAAAGGCAGTCTGGTGCTGTTGTACCCGGACGGCAAACCGGTGGCCAACGCGAAATTGAGCCTGAGCCTGCGCGCGCAGCAACTGTCGATGGTCGACAACGAGCTGCAATACCTCGGGCAATTCCCGGTGGAGCTGACCAGCACCGAACTGACCACCGACAGCAAGGGCAACGCAACCCTCGACCTGCCAGCCGCCGACAAGCCAAGCCGCTACATGCTCACCGTGTTTGCCAGCGACGGCGCGGCTTATCGGGTCAAGACCACCAAGGAAATCCTCATCGACCGTGGCGCGGCGAGCTTCCGCCTGAACGCGCCGCAACGCTTCAGTGCAGTCGGTGACAAGGTTGCGTTCAGCTACGCCAACGAGGGCGGCACCGAGCAAAGCAAAGCGGTGACCCCAATCACGTATGGTTGGGTACGTCTGGAAGACCAGAGCACAGGCGAGGGCAAACTCGCGGCGAATGACAAAGGCTTCAGCATGGCCTTCGAACGCCCGGGCACTTACAACCTGACCTTGAAAGATCAACACGGTCGCGTCCTCGGCGCCACCGGCCATTCGGTCACCGGCGACGGTGTGAAAGCAGTGCCGGGTACGGTGGAAATCGTCCTCGACAAGCCCGAGTACAAGGCGGGCGAAGAAGCGCTGGCGCTGATCACCTTCCCTGAGCCGGTCAGCGATGCGCTGCTCTCGCTGGAGCGCGACAAGGTCGAAGCAACCGCGTTGCTGGCCAAGGGCGGCGACTGGCTGAAGCTGGAAAAACTCAGCGACACTCAGTACCGCGCGCGCATTGCGGTGAAAGACAACTTCGCGCCGAACCTGACCTTCTCCGTGCTCTACACCAAGAGCGGTCAGTACAGCTTTCAGAACGCCGGGATCAAAGTGGTCGCGCCGCAAATCGACGTGGTGATCAGCACCGACAAAGCGGTGTACCTGCCGGGCGATACGGTCACGGTCGACTTGACCACGCAGTTCGCCGGCAAAGCGGTTCCGGCACACTTGACGGTCAGCGTGGTCGACGAAATGGTCTACGCGCTGCAACCGGAAGTCGCGCCGAGCATCGACCAGTTCTTCTATCACCCTCGGCGCAACAACGTGCGCACCAGTGCCAGCCTGTCGTTCATCAGCTACGACGTGGCGTTGCCGGGCAGCCCCGGCGCACCGGGTAAAGCCAATCGCAGCGAGCGCGGGGTGAAAGTGCTTGAGCGTCCGCGCCGTGAAGACGTCGATACCGCGGCGTGGCAGCCGGAGTTGCTGACCGGTGCTGATGGCAAAACCCGTTTCACCTTCAAAATGCCGGACTCGCTGACCCGCTGGCGCATCACCGCGCGGGCGATTGCCGATGACGGTCAGGTCGGGCAGAAGAAGCAGTTTGTCCGTTCGGAAAAACCGCTGTACCTGAAGTGGAGCGGGCCGAGCAAATTCCGCAAAGGCGATCAGCCGCAGCTTGGCGTGTTTGCGTTCAGTCAGGCCGAAAAAACGGTCAAGGCTGAACTGGTGACTCACTATGCCGGCACCGAACAACGTCTGCCGGTGACCCTGAACAGCGGCATCAATTACTTGCCGCTGCCGGCGTTTGCCCTGGCCTCTGGCGAGTGGACAGCGGAGCTGGTGCAGGACGGCAAAGTCGCCGATGCCCTGGCTGTGCGCTTGAGTGCAACCGGAGAAGGTTGGCAGGTTACCCAGACACAAAGCCTCGAAGTGGTCAGCGGCGATACGCCATTGAGTTTGCCGGCGGATGCTACGGATATTCGCCTGCGTCTGGACGACAGTCCCCAAGCGCTGTTCCGTTCCGCCCTCGATGATCTGCTCAGCTACCCGTACGGCGGCGTCGAGCAGACCGCCAGTCGCTTGTTGCCATTGAGCATCGCTTATCCGTCGCTGGCCTCGAACCCGCAGATTCGCGATCGCTTGCGCCTGATCATGCAGAACAGTCGTCTGCGTCTGGTGCAAATGGCCGGGCCGTCGGCCAGCTTCACCTGGTGGGGCTACGACGGCGAGCCGGATGCATTTCTCACCGCCTATGCCTATTACGCCGACTGGAACGCCAGCCGCGTACTCGACCTGACCCTGCCGCCGGAGCACTGGCAGCGCGTACTCGAGGTGTACGCCAAGCAAGCGCCGAATACGCCGGTGCTGCAACGGGCGCTGATTCTGTCATTCGCCAAACAGATGCAGTTGCCCGTGAACACGCTGCTCAGCGGTTTGATCGAGGATCTGGTCAAGGCCGGTGAAGGCGCTGCCGAAACCGTGCTCGACGACGGCCAGGACAGCCTGGTGATGAGCGATCCGGATTCGGCACTCGGTCTGGCGGCGGCGCGGGTACTCACTGCATCGTTGGCCACGCAGGCGAAAGTCGCTTTGCCTGAGGCGTTCAATCGTCAACTGGGCGCAGCACAACAACGTCTGGCGACCAGTTCGCAGCCTTTTGTCGAAGCACTGAACCTGTCGCTGCAACCGTTTGATCAGGCTCGTGCGACAGCGTTGTTGCAACGCCTGTTGCCGCAGCAATCGACGCTGGAGCGTGCGCTGGCGCTGACCTGGCTGCAACGCAGCATCGCTCAGGCCTCACCAACCATCGCGTTGATGCCGGGTGAGGGCTGGAAGAAAAACTACGGCGCCAGCGGCGAGATGTACTGGACATGGCAAGGCGCGACGCCGCTGCCGAGCGTGCTGAGCGTGTCCGGCACGCAAGAGCGGCCGTTGCGTGCAGCGCTGAGCTTCCAGACGCAACAGCCGCAGGTCGATCCGATGGCCGTGACCATCACCCGGCGCCTGTCGCGTCTGGTGCCGGGCGACGAAGCGTTCACCTTCAAACTCGAGCCGGTCGGCACTAAACCGCTGTCCAGCGACAGCCTGTACCTGGACGAGGTGATCCTCACCAGCAAGGCACCCAAACCGCTGCGCTACGGCATGCTCGAAGTACCCCTGCCACCGGGCGCGGATGTCGAGCGTACGACGTGGGGAATCAAGTTGCAGGGCAAGGACGGCACCGAACCGACCGCGCTGGAGAAGGCGCGTTTCGAACCGGGTCAGTTGGCTTACGCGGTGCCGGTCGACGCGCTGAGTGGCGAGTTGCGCCTGCGTCATCTGGTGCGCTTCTCGCAGAAGGGCCAGTTCAACCTGCCGCCGGTACGCTTCAAGCATGTGTATGCGCCGCAGCATCAGGCCCAGGAGGCGAAAGCCGCCCTCGGTCAGGTCACGGTCAACTGACATGCGCCGGCCGCTGTTGTGGCTGCTGATGTGTGTGATGCCTGCGCTGGCGACAGCGCAGGACGAACCGTTGCGCGTGGCCTATCAGGGCGAGTTGTTGTCGTTGAGTCAGACGCAACTGATCAAGCGCGAACCGTTGCCAGCGTCGCTGGATGCGCCGCTGGGCAGTCTGTGGAAATTATTCGTTTACGCGTGGCTGGTGGATACCGATGCACGGGAGCCGGCTTATGAATGTCGCGGGCAGTCCAAAGAAGAAGTTTATTGCTGCTCGGCGGGCGGCAGGATCGAACGGGATCAGGCGTTGGTGAAATCCTGCGGTCTGTATTTCGAACCGACGCGGTTGGGCATTGCAGCGACGGATTGGCGAGCGTATTGGCAGGCGCGGCAGGCGCCGTCGTGGTTGCTGGATTTGCCAGCCGTGCAACCGGCAACAAGGGTTTCGGTTGCTGAGTTATTGAGCGTTCTGGCGTTGCTGCCAGCGCAGGATCAGACGCGCCGAGTGCTGCTCGATGTCGTACTGAACGCGGCAGACGGCAATGTCGTCGGCGAGTTGGGCGGGCGCCTGCGGGTGAAGACCTGGAGCTGGCTCGGCGATCAGGATGCACAATCGCGGCAGGGTGGATTCGCCGGCTGGACCGCCGACGGCGCGCCGCTCTGGGCGGGCGGGCGCGGCACCAGTCAAATGGTTCTGCGTCATTACGGTCAGGCGCTGGCCAGCGTATTACCGACGGCTTGGCCAGCGGACGCGGGGCGTTGTGTGGAAGTCGGGCTGTTCTCGAAATACCCGGTTTCGAAAGTTCTGGCCGGCGATCGTGTTGCCACGTCCGGGCCATTGCGCGGCGACTATCGCGTCGAATTCGCCAACGGCAACGCGCTGGACATCCATAGCGATGGCGAATTGTTTCTGCTCAACGACAAACTCGTCGCAAGGCTTGATCGCGAAGAATATGTCGCCCGCGTCCTTGAGCGCGAAGCCAAACCGCAACCCGCCGAAGCCGCCAAGGCGCTGGCCGTAGCGATCCGCACTTATCTGCTGCAAAACGCCACGCGCAACGGCGAATGCCTGAGCATCGACGACAGCAGCAACCGCCAGCGCGTCGCCCCGCGCCCGGCTTCCGCCGAGTCGCGCAACATTGCGGCGTGGACGGCTGATCTGGTGCTGGCCGGCAGCACCGTCACCTATCACTCCGACCAGCCGGGCCCGGACAAACTGGCCTGGCAGCAAGCCGTCGAGCAAGCGAACGCCGGCCAGCGCTACGACGCGATTCTGCTGCACGCCTATCCGCGCGCCAGCCTCAGCCGCTGGGACAACCCGGTCGCCTCCTGCGAGGCGCTGACCGCCGCGCAAGACTGGCTGCAAAAGCAGCGACGCGGCTGGCGTCCGAGGCTTGAAAGCGAAACCGGCTACAACGAAGTCAGCACTTTCGCTGTATGCAAACTCGCCTTCGGCCGGCCCTTCGTCGACCGCGAACGCCAGCGGATTTACGTGCGCGGCGTGCTGAACCTACAGGATCGCCTCGACCTGACTCATGAATATCTGCACCTGGCCTTCGAAGCACACCCCAACGGCCAGGATGAAACCTACATCGAAGGGCTCGCCCGTCACCTTTTGCTGGAATAGACCATGACACTCCGTTATCCACAGGTCTTGCTGCTGCTCTGTGCCCTCAACGTACTGCCGCAAGCGTTCGCCGCCGATGGCGTCAAACTCGACACCCCGATCGGCGGCTGGCGCAGCGGCGCGCCAGAAGGCGAGGGCGAGAGCTTTCGCCAGACCGTCAACTACCCGGCCTCGTCGGTCAACACACCGCTCGGCCAGGCCAATACCGCCAGAATCAGCGGCCAGATCAAAGCCGTGCCGAAGAACAACGAACCCGGCCGCCTGATCGTCAACGGCGTCAGCATGCCGCTGAAAATCGACCGCACCGGCGGCTTTGATCGGCCGTTCTCCTTCCCCAATGGCAGCAACAGCGTCGAAGTGCGCAGTGCCGACGGCCAGCAACGCCACCGCACGCAATTCCTCAACGCCCGCGGCGGCGCCACCCCGGCCAAGTTGCGCGTCCTGCTGGCCTGGGACAGCGACGGCACCGACCTTGACCTGCACCTGATCACCCCTGACGGCGCCCACATCTGGTACGGCAACCGCGTCGCACCCAACGGCGCCGCCCTCGATGTCGACGTCACCACCGGCTACGGCCCGGAAATCGCCGCCATGCCCGCGCCGATCAAAGGGCAGTATCTGATCTATGTGAATTATTACGGCGGCGGGTATCGCGGGGATGACGAAGGTGGGGATGAAGCGGTGCAGGCGCTGACCACGGCGCAGGTGACGGTCATCACCGAAGAGGGCACGCCGAGCGAGAAGATGGAAACGTTTGTAGTGCCGATGCGGACGGCGGGGGAACTGACGTTGGTGAAGTCGTTCAGTTATCCGTGACGGAAATTGGGCAGCAGGTTGCTGCCCAATTTATCGAGCGTCTTTCAGGCCGCTAATCCAGGCCGGAGAGTACTGGATGTCAGGCGCTTGAGCGCAATATCAAGAGCCTGATCATCTAACAGTTTGCTCTTGCGAGCCGCAGCACCGGCGCCACCTTCCCAATGCTTCAATGCTTCGCGTAGCGCTGGAACAGTCGCAGATACCCCTTCCTGGCTCAACAACCAATCGACCGTGGCTAATAACTCCATACCGAATGGCGATTCAAAACCGTCAATCAGTTGAGCCGTACGTTCCAACGCTTGCGAATATGCCTTGGCCTCAGTCTTGAGATACGTTTGTAAAAACGCTTTGCGATCTTGATTAAACCAGATCACATCATTAATGCCTGCGTCGCTGATGCGCTTGTCACAGTGCAGATAGCTGCCATCGAGGTTATCAAGCAGGTGTTCAAGCCGGTTGGCGTATGGGCCATATTTATGTGCGACGAACTTCAGGTTCAGAGGGTTCTCGGTATCTGGCAGCTGCTCGATAGCGCGCTCAAGAAACCAGGCGAGCTTCTGAATCTCCAGCAGGCTGCACTCCATGCCTAAAACCCAGTAGCGACGAACCAGTTCGGCGATAAGCGCCCGGGCTGGCGTGAGCTTTTCTACGCCCGCGCGTTTGGCGACATTCAGGTACTGATTGGACGGCTCGAACACCAAGACATCAGCATCGAGATCTCCCAACACTTCGACAATCTGTTCACGGACTTCAGGCCACTTCAAACCGCCGTTACCAGCACCTAACGGTGGAACCGCAACGGATTTCACATCGTTTTCAAGCAGGAACCGCCGCAGGTCATGCAAACCTTCGGTGATCCATGCCATCTGCGACGGCGACCGCCAGTGTCGCTTGGTGGGGAAATTCACGATCCAGCGAGGGCCGTCGAGTTCGTTGGTGGCAGTCACATGCATTTTGCCGGTTTCTACTTCCCCGGCCTTACACGCCGCTGCATACACGCGGTAATTCTGCGCAAAGCGCTCTTTGAACATCAATGCGATGCCCTTGCCCATCACGCCTACGGTATTCACCGTGTTGACGAGGGCTTCTGTTTTGGCTTCCAGCAGGTTGCCTTGGGTGAATCTCATCATTGGAAATACCATTTGGGACGCGCATGGACAGGCAACGTCAGGCTCTGGGTGCGACGTCTGCTTCTGAGGGTGTACGCGTTGTACTTTTTACAAATGATCAGCACTTGCACCTCGGCGGTGTGCGTCCGGCAAATGGGATGTTTCGAAATCAGGTCCGGGATGGCAAGCGATCTTGCGCAACCTCGTAGGCTGCCTCCCGCTCACGTTTGCCTATGGCGACCACGAACACCAGGATTTCGTGATCAAGTACCTGATAGATCAAGCGATAACCGGCGCTTTTCAATTTCACTTTATAGCAGTCTGGTAGCTCGCGAAGCCGATTGGCTTCGATTCGAGGATTCTCCAAGACCTCAGCCAGTTTTTTTTTGAACTGTTGGCGAACCGTATCGCCCAGCTTGTTCCACTCTTTTAACGCACGCGATCAAACTCAAGCTCATAAGTCATCCAGACTCACCTTGACCCGCTGAGGGGATGCGAGACGTTCGGTGACTACGGCAATCAGCGCTTCATCTTCTTCACTGAGCAGCGCCGCTTTGAAGGGTAACTTGCCTCGCTCTGCTACATATTGGAGGGTTTGGCGCAGAAGCTCCGACGGCGTGACGCCGAGCTTTTCGAGTTCGGCGAATGAGCGCTGTTTCAGATCATCATCGATGCGGATGTTGATGGAAGCCATGATGGGATACCTGTAATGACGGTTGTCGTTACGGTAACAAGGGGATCGCGCTCTCGACAAGTGAGAATTCAAGTTCCGGACGGTAGGCGTAGCCTTTTTGCAGGCATTAAAAAGCCGGCTTGTGGCCGGCTTCTCGGGGACTGGCTTGGTTTATTTTTGGTAAACCGCGCCAGCCTTCAAAACGTACATCCGGATCTTGCGTCCGGCTGTGGGACTTGGTCAGACTTTGGTCTGCCGCGTCGGGCGTCATTCGAGCCGCTGGGCGGGTCGATGCGCGAATGTGGGGCGCAGGATACTGAGTTTTGCTCTGGATTCCCAGCCTCAAGTGCGGTTTAGAGCGACTGAAGCGGTACAAACTCGGGATTTGTACCGGTTGTCAGGGCCTCTTCGCGGGCAAGCCCGCTCCCACAGGTTCGAGTGAACTGTCATAGAAACGGCACCACCGGCCGGCGCTTGCCCAGTGTCGACCACCAGAACACCCACCCAAGAATGTGAATCCGCTGCTCTTCGATCTGCGCCGGCCGGAAAACCTCGTCGGGGTATTCGGCGCTGTTGTGGCTGCGCATGCGCAGGCCGTTGCCGGGCATGCGGTGCAGGTATTTGATGCGCAGCATGCCGTCGTGTTCGATGGCGTAGATTTCGCCGTCGACGACCTGGGTCAGGCCGCGGTCGATGGCGACGATGGAGCCGTCTTCGATGCGTTCGGCCATGCTGTTGCCGATCATGTGCGCGCAAATGGCGTTGGCGTGCTGGATGTCGAGTTGATCGAGGTGGGCGCGAGGCAGGCGCAGGGATTGGTCGGGGTCGAGAATGACGTGGGTTTTGCCATCGCCGTTGGCGATCGGGGTTTCCTTGAAGAAGGCCAGATCGATGTCGTTGGGGTTGATGACGGTGTAGACGCCGCAGATCGACTGGGCGTCGAACGTGTCGCCATTGCTGGCGGGAGGGTGCAGGCGCGGGACCTCCTTGACGCCTTCCCCGGTTTTCAGCCATTCACTATTGACCGACAACAGGCGTGAGACTTCTTCCATGCGATACGCCGGGACGCCCCGGGTGTACCAGTTATGAACGTTTTGGGCTTCCGTGCCCCAGAACCTTGCGAAATCCGTGGTGCTGATGTTCGCTGCTTCCAGGAGTGCCTTGAATCGAGGACCGCTAGTGTTCTTTCTCATAAACACGGAGTCTACGGCCGGACTAGAGCGGTTTGAATAAACCGGGCGTTCAAAAAAAGCCTGTATTTTGCGACGGGATGTAAGACGTGCTTGTGGGAAATTAAACAGATTAAAACTGCATGTAGGAATTTAAACGCTTTGTTTATTCGAAGCTCGCAGACACAAAAAACCCCGGATGTCCGGGGTTTTTTTCAAGCGTCACGCAAAGCGCAATTGCTTAGCCCTTGTAGGCGGCAACCGACTTGGTGATTGCTTCGCGGGCGGCGTCTGCGCCGGCCCAGCCTTCGATCTTGACCCACTTGCCCTTCTCGAGATCCTTGTAGTTCGCGAAGAAGTGCTCGATCTGCTGGATCAGCAGTGGCGGCAGGTCGGTGTATTCCTTCACGTCGACGTACAGCTGCGACAGCTTGTCGTGGGGCACTGCGATGACTTTGGCATCGCCGCCGCCGTCGTCGGTCATGTTCAGGATGCCGACCGGACGGGCGCGGATTACCGAGCCTGGCGCTACCGGATAAGGAGTCACGACCAGCACGTCGAGGGGATCACCGTCGTCAGCCAGAGTGTTCGGGATGTAACCGTAGTTGGCCGGGTAGAACATTGGGGTGGCCATGAAACGGTCAACGAACAGGCAATCGCTGTCTTTGTCGATTTCGTATTTGATCGGCGCGTGGTTGGCCGGGATCTCGATCGCGACGTAGATGTCGTTCGGCAGGTCTTTGCCAGCCGGAATCTTGCTGTAGCTCATTGGGCGTTGCCCCCGTAGTTGACCAAAAACACTTGGCCGGATTGACCAAAAAGTGGCGGCGATTATAGGCACATTCCTACGTCGACGCCACGTACCAGAAGTCGTGCAGAGCTTACTCGTGCGCCTGATAGACCGGGTCTGTGGCTTGAAGTTGCCGCAGTCTGCCCAACGGATCCTGCCGGTAGAAAAGCTGCAGTTGCAAGTAGACCTGTGGATAAGCCTCGTGCAGCAGATCCGGGGCGCTGAAGAAGTATTCGCTGGTGACGGCGAAGAACTCGGCCGGGTTCTCGGCGGCGTAGGGATCGATGGCGGTTTCAGCCTCGGGATCGTGATCGAGCTGGCGGTTGAGGTCGTCGTAGGCGGCCTGCATCACCGTGGCCCAGTCGCTGACACGCATGTCGGCATGCAGCGGCGGCAGGCCGTTGGCGTCGCCGTTGAGCATGTCGAGCTTGTGCGCCAGTTCGTGGATCACCAGGTTGTAGCCTTCCCAGCCACCGCTGGCCTGTACGCCGGGCCAGGCGAGAATCACCGGCCCCTGCTGCCAGGCTTCGCCGCTGTGTTCGCCGTCCCACTCATGCTCGACGCCGCTGGCATCGCGATGACGTTGCGGGCTGAGGAAGTCATCCGGGTACAGCACGATCTCGTGGAAACCCTGGTACCAGTTCAGATCACCGAGATGCAGCAACGGCAACTGCGCCTGGGCGGCGAGCAGCAGGCGTTGTTCCTGATGCAGTTCGACGCCGGGCAGGGCCGTCAGGTGTTTGTCTTTGAGAAACAGTACACAGGCTTCGCGCAGCCACTGGTCTTCAGCCGCGCTGATGCCGTCGAGGAAGGAGAGCTGATGGCGCACCCGTTGCCACAGGTCGTCGGCAATCGGGTGGCTGGCCAGGATGCGCCGGCGACGCCAGGCGCTCAGGGACCACATCGGATCAGTGCGATTGCACTTTGGTGCCGCCGAAACGGCTGCGCACCACGCCGATGATCATCGGCACCAGCGACAGCAGGATGATTGCCACCACCAGTAGCGAGAGGTTTTTCTTGATGAACGGCACGTTGCCGAAGAAATAACCCAGGGTGACCAGACCGCCGACCCAGAGGATGGTACCGAGCACGCTGAAACCGAAGAAACGCGGGTACGGCATCCGCGCCACACCGGCAACGAACGGCGCGAAGGTACGGATGATCGGCAGGAAGCGCGCCATGGTCACGGTCTTGCCGCCGTGCTTGTCATAGAAGTCATGGGTTTTTTGCAGGTAGTCGCGACGGAAGATTTTCGAGTTCGGGTTGCTGAACAGCTTCTCCCCGGCCGTGCGTCCGATCACATAGTTGGTGCTGTCGCCCATGATCGCCGCCAGCATCAGCAGGCCGCCGAGCAACACCGGATCCATGCCGCCGCCGGCCGCCACCGCCCCGGCAATGAACAGCAGCGAGTCACCCGGCAGGAACGGCATCACCACCAGGCCGGTTTCACAGAAGATCACCAGAAACAGGATGGCGTAGATCCATGGCCCATAGTTGTTCACCAGCAAATCGAGGTACACATCGAGATGCAGGATAAGGTCGAGCGGGTTGAAATCCATGGGGGCACCTGTATGACGGCCCGACTCGGCAGGCCTGTGCGGATGACTTCGTGTAAGCCTACAGCGGGGTGTAGTTTTTCTTACAAGCCGGAAAGATCGGGATTATACGGTCTGACCGCTGAAAAGCGCGCCGGTTTTGTAGCGGGGAGTGTCGTGGTGTGAACAATTGTCAGCCCTCAAAAGATCGCAGCCTTCGGCAGCTCCTGCAATTGGAACGCGTTCCGCTGCAGGCGCTGCCGAAGGCTGCGATCTTTTGGGTTCAGAGCTCGTCGCTGATCGGCAGTACGTAGTTCTTGAACTCGGTGTCTTCCTTGAAACCGATCGATTCGTAGGTTTTCTGTGCCACTTCGTTGTCCGCGCTGGTCGAGACGCGCATGCGCACGGCCTGGGTTTCCTTGGCCATTTTCTTCGCGGTGCGGATCAGGTTGTCGGCGACCAATTGGCGGCGCGCGTCTTCGGCGACGTAGATATCGTTGAGGATCCACACGCGTTTGAGCGACAGCGACGAGAAGCTCGGATACAGCTGGCAGAAACCCATGAGTTTTTTGTCGTCATCGTCGGCCAGAGCCAGATAGATCACCGACTCTTTGCGGCGCAGGCGTTTTTCGAGGAACGCGCGGGAGGAGTCCGGGTAAGGCAGGGAGCCGTAGAACTCGCGATATTTGACGAACAAAGGAGTCAGCAAATCCAGATGTTCGAGGGTCGCTTGAATAATCCGCATGATAGGTCTCGTCTTCAAGTGGCTGTCTTCAACTGCTCTGACGGCGATGGGAAACCCGGGCGGCCGTGCGTCGATCCTGCCTGAAAGCAGCGCAGAAAGGCAATGCGGAAACGGTTCAGGCTGGTGGCGGATCGAGCAGGAAATTGCCTTTCATGTCGACAGCGTCGTCCGCCTCCAATGTGTGCAGCTGAGCTTCGTCCTTCAGATTGACCCCCGACAGCTGCCGCCGACAGGCTTCGCGCATCAGATACAGCAAGCGATGCGCCGCCATGCCGTAGCTCAAACCTTCAAGCCGGACATTGGAAATGCAGTTGCGATACGCGTCGGTCAGGCCGACCTTCGGCGCATAGGTGAAATACAGCCCAAGGCTGTCCGGCGAACTCAGGCCCGGGCGTTCGCCGATCAGCATCACCACCATTTTCGCCCCGAGCAACTGGCCGATCTCGTCTCCGATGGCGACGCGACCCTGTTCCACCAGCACCACCGGCGCCACGGACCAGCCGTCGCCGCTCATCTGTTCTTCCAGCCGCGTCAGGAATGGCAGGGTGTGGCGATGCACCGCCAGTGCCGACAGGCCATCAGCGACGACCATGACCAGGTCGACCCCGCCTGGGTGGGCGCTGGCGTAGTCGCGCAAGGTCTGCGCCGATTCATCGCTAAGCTTGCGCCCCAGATCCGGGCGTTGCAGATAGGTGTGTCGGTCCGGCGCGGCGCTTTGCAGTGCCAGGGTTTCCCGCCCGCGCTCGCTCAGTTGTGCGCTGATTTCGCTGTGATCGAAGGCCAGGTGCACAGCATCGCGGGCCTGGGCGTGGGCAAACTGAAAATCCAGCTGCGCCCGCGTCGGCAGGCTGGTGCCGGTGCGGCCCAGGGCAATCCGCGCCGGGGTCAGGCGGCGCAGTTCCAGCCAGGGGTTTTGCGGATCGACCGGTGGTTTTTCCATAAGACTTATCCCAAGTGCGCCAAGGCCTGGCGGAACGCCGGCGGCAGGTTGTTGCCGAAGCGAACCTTGCCGTCCGCCTGGGTGAAGATGCCCATGTTCGCCAGCCACTGTTCGAACTCCGGCGCCGGTTTCAGGCCCAGGGTCTGGCGGGCGTACAAGGCGTCGTGAAACGAAGTGGTCTGGTAATTGAGCATGATGTCGTCGGAGCCGGGGATGCCCATGATGAAGTTGATGCCGGCAACGCCGAGCAACGTCAGCAGGGTGTCCATATCGTCCTGATCGGCTTCGGCGTGGTTGGTGTAGCAGATGTCGCAACCCATCGGCACGCCGAGCAACTTGCCGCAGAAATGATCTTCAAGACCGGCGCGGATGATCTGCTTGCCGTTGTAGAGGTATTCCGGGCCGATAAATCCTACGACGGTGTTCACCAGGAACGGCTTGAAATGTCGCGCCACGGCGTAGGCCCTTGTCTCGCAGGTCTGTTGATCGACGCCGTGGTGGGCGTTGGCCGACAGCGCGCTGCCCTGACCGGTTTCGAAATACATCAGGTTCTGCCCGAGGGTGCCGCGCTTGAGACTGAGCCCGGCGTCGTAGCCTTCCTGCAAAACATTGAGGTTGATGCCGAAACTGGCATTGGCTGCTTCAGTGCCGGCAATCGACTGGAACACCAGATCCAGCGGCACGCCACGGTTGATCGCCTCGATCGAGGTGGTGACGTGGGTCAGCACGCAGGCCTGGGTGGGAATGTCGTAGCGCTGGATGATCGCGTCGAGCATCTCCAGCATCGCGCAGATCGAAGCAATGCTGTCGGTGGCCGGGTTGACCCCGATCATTGCATCGCCGTTGCCGTAGAGCAGGCCGTCGAGAATGCTCGCGGCAATGCCGGACGGCTCGTCGGTCGGGTGGTTGGGTTGCAGGCGGGTCGACAGGCGCCCGCGCAAACCGAGGGTGCCGCGAAATTGGGTGACCACGCGGATTTTCTGCGCGACCAGCACCAGATCCTGCACGCGCATGATCTTCGACACGGCGGCGACCATTTCCGGGGTCAGGCCCGGGGCGAGGGCGCGCAGGCTGGTTTCGTCCGCCGCATCACTGAGCAGCCAGTCGCGAAAGCCGCCAACGGTGAGGTGGCTGACCACGGCGAAGGCTTGTTTGTCGTGGGTGTCGATGATCAGCCGGGTGACTTCGTCGGCTTCGTAGGGGATCAGCGCTTCCTGCAGGAAGTGCGTGAGCGGGATGTCCGCCAGGGCCATTTGCGCGGCTACCCGCTCGCCGTCGTTGAGCGCGGCGATCTCGGCGAGAAAATCCCCCGAGCGGGCGGGGCTGGCCTTGGCCATGACGTCTTTGAGGCTGTCGAAGCGGTAAGTCTGCGCGCCGACCGTGTGAGCAAAACTGGCCATTCAGCGTTCTCCGTGACGGCGCAGAATGCCTCTGCGCCGTGGTTTTCGACAATCAGTGCAAGGCTTGTTCAGCTTTTTGAATCGCCGCGAATTCTTCTTCCGGCGTGCCTGCTACCAAGTGATGCCGACTGTAGAAAGCAAAGTAAGCAATTAACACTCCATAGATGATCGCGGCGCCGATCACCACCCGTGGATCGACGAGGAAACCCGCCACCACGGCGATGCAGGCCAACACCAGCGCCACGCCCGAAGTGAAAATGCCGCCCGGCGTGCGGTACGGCCGGTCCATTTTGGGGCGACGGATGCGCAGGGTGATGTGCGCGGCCATCATCAGCACATAGGAAATGGTAGCGCCGAACACCGCGACCAGAATCAGCAAATCGCCCTGGCCGGTCAGCGACAGACCAAAGCCGATGACGCCGGGAATCACCAGTGCCAGCACCGGCGCCTTGCTCTTGTTGGTCTGCGACAGTTTGCGCGGCAGGTAACCGGCCCGCGACAGCGCAAAGATCTGCCGCGAGTAGGCGTAGATGATCGAGAAGAAACTGGCGATCAGTCCGGCCAGACCGACGAGGTTGACGAAGCTGCCCATCCACGTCGAGCCGCCGTAGGCTTTGCTCAGTGCTTCGACCAGCGGGTTGCCGGAGGTCAGCAGCGAATTGGCGCCCGCGCCGCCGGGGCCAACGATCAGGATCAGCAGGGCGAACATCAGCAGCACCAGCATCGCCCCGATCAGGCCACGCGGCAGATCGCGCTTGGGATTCTTGGTTTCTTCAGCGGCCAGCGGCACGCCTTCGACGGCGAGGAAAAACCAGATCGCATAGGGAATCGCCGCCCATACGCCGACATAGCCGAACGGCAGAAACGGACTGGCGCCGACCGCAGTGGTCACCGGGATGTCGAGCAGGTTGGCGACGTCGAAGTGCGGCACCATCGCCACCAGAAACACCCCCAGCGCCAGCGCGGCGACGGCGGTAATGATGAACATCAGCTTGAGCGCTTCGCCGACCCCGAAAATGTGGATGGCGATGAAGACGATGTAGAACGCCAGATAAATCATCCAGCCGCCAATGCCGAACAGCGACTCGCAATAGGCACCGATGAACACCGCGATGGCAGCGGGGGCGATGGCATATTCGATCAGAATCGCCGTGCCGGTGAGAAACCCGCCCCAGGGCCCGAAAGCACTGCGGGCGAAACCGTAGCCGCCGCCGGCGGTGGGAATCATCGAGGACAGTTCGGCGAGGGAAAAGCACATGCACAGGTACATGGTCGCCATCAGCAGCGTGGCCAGAAACATGCCGCCCCAGCCACCCTGGGCGAGGCCGAAGTTCCAGCCGGCGTAGTCGCCGGAGATCACGTAGGCAACGCCGAGGCCGACCAGCAGGACCCAGCCGGCGGCACCTTTTTTCAGTTCGCGTTGTTGGAAGTAGTCGGAGCCGACTTTTTCGAAGTCGACGGAAGACGTTGCCGGTTGCGGATTTGCATGATCGCTTGGCATAAGCAGTTACCTGTTTTTATTGTTTTTATCCAACCTGTTCGCTGGAGTGACGCATTACCCCGGTGGGAGCGGGCTTGCTCGCGAAAGCGGTGTGTCGGTGACTTGGATATTGAAGGTATGACCGCCTTCGCGAGCAAGCCCGCTTCCACAGGGGGATTGCGTACGTCCATGAATCACCTGTGGGAGCGAGCCTGCTCGCGAAGACAACCCAGAGGGCGAAGCAGGAAACACCTGCCTCACCCCGTCCGGATCAGAAGAATCCCAGCGGATTGATGTCGTAGCTCACCAGCAGGTTCTTGGTCTGCTGGTAATGGTCGAGCATCATCTTGTGGGTTTCACGCCCGACGCCGGACTTCTTGTAACCGCCGAACGCGGCATGCGCCGGATAGAGGTGGTAGCAGTTGGTCCACACGCGACCGGCCTTGATCGCCCGGCCCATGCGGTAGGCGCGGTTGATGTCGCGGGTCCACAGACCGGCGCCGAGGCCGAACTCGGTGTCGTTGGCAATCGCCAGGGCTTCGGCTTCGTCCTTGAAGGTGGTGATGCTCACTACCGGGCCGAAGATTTCTTCCTGGAACACGCGCATCTTGTTGGTGCCCTTGAGCAGGGTCGGCTGGATGTAATAACCGGTGGCCAGGCTGCCCTCGAGTTTTTCCACCTTGCCACCGGTCAGCAACTCCGCGCCTTCGCCCTTGGCGATTTCCAGGTACGAGAGGATCTTGTCGAATTGCTGCTCGGATGCCTGGGCACCGACCATGGTGTCGGTGTCCAGCGGGTCGCCACGTTTGATCTGGCTGACTTTCTTCATCACAGCCTGCATGAATTCGTCGTAGATCGATTCTTGCACCAGTGCGCGGGAAGGGCAGGTGCACACTTCGCCCTGGTTGAAGAACGCCAGCACCAGACCTTCGGCAGCCTTTTCGATAAAGCTCGGCTCGGCCTGCATGATGTCTTCGAAGAAGATGTTCGGCGACTTGCCGCCCAGTTCCACGGTCGATGGAATGATGTTTTCCGCCGCGCATTTCATGATGTGCGAGCCGACCGGGGTCGAGCCGGTGAAGGCAATTTTGGCGATGCGTTTGCTGGTCGCCAGTGCTTCGCCGGCTTCTTTGCCGAAGCCCTGCACGACGTTGAGCACGCCCGGCGGCAGCAGGTCGCCGATCAGCTCCATCAGCACGCAGATGCCCAGTGGCGTTTGCTCGGCAGGTTTGAGCACCACGCAGTTACCGGCGGCCAGTGCTGGCGCGAGTTTCCACGCGGCCATCAGCAGCGGGAAGTTCCACGGGATGATCTGGCCGACCACGCCCAGCGGTTCATGAATGTGGTAGGCCACGGTGTTGCCATCGATTTCCGCAGCACTGCCTTCCTGGGCGCGCAGGCAGCCGGCGAAGTAGCGAAAATGGTCAGCGGCCAGCGGGATGTCGGCGTTGAGGGTTTCGCGGATGGCTTTGCCGTTGTCCCAGGTTTCGGTGATCGCCAGCAGTTCGAGGTTTTCTTCGATGCGGTCGGCGATTTTCAGCAGGATCAGCGAGCGTGCCTGCACGGAAGTGGCGCCCCACGCATCGGCGGCGGCGTGAGCAGCGTCCAGCGCCTTATCGATGTCTTCGGCGGTGGAGCGGGGGAATTCGGCGATTGGCTGGCCATTCACTGGCGAGGTATTGGTGAAGTACTGACCTTTGACCGGCGCGACGAACTCGCCGCCAATGTAGTTGCCGTACTTGCTCTTGAACGAGACTTTGGCGCCGTCAGTACCGGGGTGGGCGTAACGCATGATGATGTTCTCCTTGGCTTTGTACTTATTAGAGAAACGCGCAAGTGCGCTTGCTATAAGCGTAGAGCAAGGGCCGGGCCACTGCCGTGCAGCGCAGGCAAATCAAGGGCTTGGCCGGTTTGTCTCGGACGAATGGAGTGGCGCTGTGACGGTTTCGGTACAGCCTGCGTGACAATTTGTACCGCTTGCGGGACAGCCCGTGACCGGACGGTCTTGCCAGCATTGCAATGCGCGGGCGGCTGAGGGATCCTCAGCCAACAGCAATCCTTGTAGGAGCTGCCGCGTAGGAGCTGCCGCAGGCTGCGATCTTTTGATTTTGTTTTCAAGATCAAGATCAAAAGATCGCGGCCCGAGCCTTAGGCAGCCCCTACACGGGATTGCGTCGACCTCTCGGGGAGAACAATAAGAAATGCACGACAACCATTTGAGTCGCCATGCCCGCCAGGTTCTCACCGTCACCCAGGGCAAACCGCACGTGCACGGCCCCGGCGCCGATCCATCGATCGCCCGTTCGTGGCTGCGTTGCCTTGAGGACTATCACCTCGATCCTTCTGTGACCATGGCGCCGACCGTGCTCGAGCATGGCCGGGTGCTGGAAAGTCGCGAACGTCTGCAACAAGTGCTGCAAATCGCCGGCACCGAGATGAGCAGCCTGCATCAGCAACTCTCCGGCGCCGGCCACGCGGTGCTGCTGACTGACGCGCGCGGTGTGATCCTCAATTGCGTCACCGCGCCGGCCGAACGGAAGATTTTCGAGCGCGCTGGGCTCTGGCTCGGCGCCGACTGGAGCGAAGCCTGCGAAGGCACCAACGGCATCGGCACCTGCCTGGTCGAGCGTCAGGCGCTGACCATTCACCAGGACGAACACTTTCGCGGCCGCCATACCGGGCTGACCTGCTCGGCGAGCCCGGTGTTCGACCCGCACGGTGAGTTGCTGGCGGTACTTGATGTGTCCTCGGCACGGCCGGACGTCTCACGGCAGAGCCAGTTCCACACCATGGCACTGGTCAATCTGTCGGCGAAGATGATCGAGAGTTGCTACTTCCTGCGCTGTTTCGACAATCAATGGCTGCTGCGTTTTCACCTGCAGGCCGAGTCCGTTGGCCTGTTCAGCGAAGGGCTGCTGGCGTTCGACGGCGAAGGGCGGATCAGCGCAGTCAACCAGAGCGCGTTGAACCTGCTCGGGCATATTCGCGGTGGTTTGCTCGGTAAACCGGTAGAAGCGTTTTTCGATTGTTCGCTGGATGACCTGCTAGGGCGGGCGAGTGCCAACGCCAGCGCCAGTTGGCCGCTGCGCACCCGTGATGGCCGGCATCTGTTTGCCGTGTTGCGCGGCGAATCACGCAAGCCGACAGCCATTGCTCCAACGCCAATCGCTGCTCCAGCGCCACGCCTGTCCGGCATCTGCCTCGGCGATGAGGCGTTGCAGGCGGAATTTCGCAAAGCAGTGCGCGTGTTCGAGCGTGACGTGCCGCTGTTGATCAACGGCGAAACCGGCTCGGGCAAGGAAGCGTTCGCCAAGGCTGTGCACCACGCCAGCCAGCGCTCCGGCAACGCTTTCGTCGCACTCAATTGCGCGGCCATTCCGGAAAGCCTGATCGAGAGCGAACTGTTCGGCTATCGCGGCGGCAGCTTCACCGGCGCGCGCAAGGACGGCATGCGCGGCAAGCTGCAACAGGCCGATGGCGGGACTTTGTTCCTCGACGAAATCGGTGACATGCCACTGGCGTTGCAGACGCGCTTGCTGCGTGTGCTGGAAGATCGGCAAGTGGTGCCGATTGGCGGCGAGCCGCAAGCGGTGGACGTGCGCATCATCAGTGCGACGCACCGCAATTTGCTCGAGCGGGTCGAGGACGGCAGCTTTCGCGAGGACCTCTATTACCGCTTGAACGGCTTGGAAGTGGCGCTGCCGGCGTTGCGTGAGCGCAGTGATAAATCGCAGTTGCTGGATTTTCTGCTGGCCGAGGAGGCTGGAGGCGAAACCATCCTGATCGAAGAACCGGCGAGGGGCGCATTGCTGGCGTTCAATTGGCCGGGCAACGTGCGGCAGTTGCGCAATGTCCTGCGTACGCTGGCGGCGTTGTGTGATGACGGCCGGATCGGGATTGAGGATTTGCCTGTGATGATTCGACAGGCGCGGCCGGCGGCTGCGCCTGCGCAGATTGCCGCGCAGCCGTTGGACGATGCCGAGCGTGTCGCATTGCTCAATGCGCTTAAGCAGACGCGCTGGCATATGACCCATACCGCGCAGCAACTTGGCGTAAGCCGCAACACCCTTTATAGAAAGTTGCGCAAACACGGGATCGCCCGCTGAACCGCGTCACACCATTCGCGAGCAGGCTCGCTCCCACAGGGTTGACGTCAACCATGTGGGAGCGAGCCTGCTCGCGAAGACTTCGGTAAAGTCGAAACACAAGGTGCCATTTCCCCCTCCCTACGCTAACCTGCGGCGATGTTTTACGAGGTCGACTATGCACATTCATATTCTGGGTATCTGCGGGACTTTCATGGGCTCGATGGCGGTGTTGGCCAAAGAGCTGGGCCATCACGTCACCGGCTCCGACGCCAACGTCTATCCGCCGATGAGCACGCAGCTCGAGGCCCAGGGCATTCAGCTGACGCAGGGTTATGACCCGGCGCAGCTCGATCCGGCGCCGGATCTGGTGGTGATCGGCAATGCCATGTCCCGTGGCAACCCGGCAGTGGAATATGTGCTGAACAAAGGCCTGCCGTACGTCTCCGGCCCGCAGTGGCTGGCTGACCATGTGCTGCAAGGTCGCTGGGTGCTGGCCGTGGCCGGTACGCACGGCAAGACCACCACCAGCAGCATGCTCGCCTGGGTGCTGGAACATGCCGGCATGAGCCCGGGCTTCCTGATCGGCGGCGTGCCGCAGAATTTCTCGGTGTCGGCGCGCCTGGGCGGCACGCCGTTCTTTGTCATCGAGGCTGACGAATACGACAGCGCCTTTTTCGACAAGCGCTCGAAGTTTGTCCACTACCGTCCGCGCACCGCGATCCTGAATAACCTTGAGTTTGATCACGCTGACATCTTCCCCGATCTGCCAGCCATCGAGCGTCAGTTTCACCACTTGGTGCGAACCATCCCGAGCGAAGGGCTGGTCATCCACCCGACCACCGAGCCAGCGTTGCAGCGCGTGATCGAGATGGGTTGCTGGACCCCGGTGCAAACCACCGGCGCCGGCGGTCAGTGGCAGGTCAAGCTGCTGAGCGAGGACGGCTCGGCGTTCGAAGTCATGTTCGAAGGCGTGTCCCAGGGCACCGTCGAGTGGGAATTGACCGGTCAACACAACGTCGCCAATGCCTTGGCCGCGCTGGCCGCCGCGCGTCACGTTGGCGTGGTGCCGTCGATGGGCATCGCTGGGTTGAGCGCGTTCAAGAACGTCAAACGCCGTATGGAGAAGGTCGCTGAAGTGCGCGGCATCACCATTTATGACGACTTCGCCCACCACCCGACCGCCATCGCCACTACCCTCGATGGCCTGCGCAAACGCATCGGCGACGCACCACTGATTGCGATCATCGAGCCGCGCTCCAATTCGATGAAACTCGGCGCCCACCGTGACGGTTTGCCGGACAGCGTGGTCGATGCCGATCAGGTGATCTGGTATGCCCCGGCCAATCTCGGTTGGGACCTTGGCGCCACTGCTGCGTTGTGCACGGTGCCGTCGATTGTCAGCGATTCGCTGGAAGGCATCATTGAACGGGTGAAGAGCCAGGCACAACCCGGCACGCACGTAGTGATCATGAGCAACGGCGGCTTCGGCGGCCTGCACGGCAAGCTTGCCGAGGCGCTGCAATGAACGCTTTTCCCCAGGCCGGCGGCCCGGAACGCATTACACTGGCGATGACCGGCGCCTCCGGCGCGCAGTACGGCCTGCGCCTGCTCGATTGCCTGGTGCGCGAAGATCGCGAAGTGCACTTCCTGATTTCCAAAGCCGCGCAATTGGTGATGGCCACCGAGACTGACGTTTCCCTGCCGAACAAGCCGCAGATGATGCAGGCGTTCTTGACCGAGTACACCAGCGCCGCCGCCGGACAGATTCGCGTGTACGGCAAGGAAGACTGGATGTCGCCGGTGGCTTCGGGTTCCGGCGCGCCTGCAGCCATGGTGGTGGTGCCGTGTTCGACCGGCACGCTGTCGGCGATTGCCACCGGCGCCTGCAACAACCTGATCGAACGCGCGGCCGATGTCACGCTGAAGGAGCGCCGCCAGTTGATTCTGGTGCCGCGCGAGGCACCGTATTCGAGCATTCATCTGGAGCACATGCTCAAGCTGTCGAATCTGGGCGTGACCATTTTGCCGGCCTCTCCGGGCTTCTATCACCAACCGCAGACCATTGATGATCTGATCGACTTTGTCGTGGCGCGGATTCTCAATCTGCTCGGTATCCCGCAGGACATGCTGCCGCGATGGGGCGAGCACCACCTGAGCAGCGATGAATAAGCTGCTGGTGATTGTGCTGGCGCTGCAATTGAGCGGGTGTGCCACCGCGCGCACTCTGGATGCGGCGAAACCCGGCGCACCGGTGGTGTATGCCGGCACGCGGCTGGATTTGTATGCACTGAATGGCGGGTGCTGTGCGATGGACCGATTTGGTGCCGAGGCGCCGAGCTATCCCGGAGTAGACCTGCCGGCCAGTGCGCTGCTCGATACGTTGTTGTTGCCGTTGTCGTTGCTCACCGTGATTGGCGTCGGATTCCAGGCAACTGGTGGATTGTAAAGGTCAAAAGATCGCAGCCTTCGGCAGCTGCTACAGGGGAATAGGGTCTTCTGTAGGAGCTGCCGAAGGCTGCGATCTTTTGGTTCTGAAAGTCCCGGAGTTATTTGCCTAACTTGCGCAGCTCATCCGATTCGATCACCCGCACGCCATCCTGTTCTTCCAGCGCCAGGCGCCACATCGCTCGTGCCAGTTGGCACGCTTCGATGCCGTGGTATTTCCCCGGAATCAGCTTCGACAAGGGCCCTGCCAGTTGCTCGACCAGACGCGGTTCGGTGCGTTCGCCGAGCAGCAGCGAAGGCCGGCAGATGGTCAGTTGCGGCCAGTCCTGCGCGCGCAATGCCTGTTCCATTTCGCCTTTGATGCGGTTGTAGAACACCGAGGAGTTCGGATCGGCGCCAATCGCACTGATCACGATCAGGTGTCGCGCGCCCATCTCCCGTGCGCGTTTGGCAAACGCCACGACCATGTCCAGATCGACTGCGCGAAAGGCTTCTTCGGAGCCGGCCTGCTTGATCGTCGTGCCGAGGCAGCAGTAGGCAATATCGACCCGGCCGCTGAGTTGCGGCAGAAACGCCTGCGGGTCGCCGACCGGGTTTTCCAGATGCGGATGCTCGGCCAGCGGCCGGCGTGAAGGGGCGAGGACACGGGTAATGGTTGGCTCGTTGAGCAAACGGTCGAGCAGATGTTCACCGGTCAGTCCGGTGGCTCCGGCAAGCAATACGTGCTGAGGCGTCAAGTACATAGTGTCTCTCCCTTGATACTGTTCAGCTTAGTTGCCTTTTTTCGCCGCGTCGTTCAATGCACTACTTTGCAACGCTTTGCGCGCTTGCTGTTTACGCAGCAGTTGCCAGTGCGAGAGTACGGTTTTCGGCGCCCAGATCTGCGGCTCCGAGGCTTCGAAGCCGTCGGCCAGTTCACGTTCGGCGACGGTGGCTTTGGCCAGTTTGAAAGCCTGCTCCAGATCATCAGTCTGGTTCAGCGCCTGGGCGAACAGCGCGTCGCCAAAGTAAGTGAAGTTGGCTTCTTCCGAGCAACCGAACGACACCCGATCAGCGCGCGAGGCGGTCATGATCAGTGTGCGTTCGTCCTTCAGCGCCGGGATGAAACCGCCGGAATAGCACGAAGAAATCACGATGACCTTGTCGCGATGCTTCAGCGGCGCGAGCACGGCGGCGAGTTCATCGGCCGGCAGATCGGCCAGTTCCATGCGCGGCTGATCGAGCACCAGTTCATGCTCGGCGGTGCCGTGGCTGGTCAGATAAATGAACAGCAGGTCTTCCGGCCCGCTGCGTTCGGCAAGGGCTTGCGCGGCGCGGCGCAGGTTTTCCCGGGTGGCCATCGGCCGGTCGCCGAGATGATCACGATGATTGACCAGACGAATCTGCCCGAAGGCGCCGAAGCGCGTATTGAGCATGTTGGCGACGTAGTCGGATTCGCGCAGGAACACGCTTTGCTTGCCGTCGCCGCCGAGGGTCAGGGTGTACAACTCGACTGCCGGAGTCGAAGCGGGGATCGCCGCCAGTGCGTCGTCCAGCAATCGACCTTGGGCGAGCAAACCGAGTTCGAGGGTGTCGGGGAGCAATTTGCCGTCTGCGTCGCGTACGCGTTGGCCGTTGATCCAGGTGCCGCTGAGCACGCTGCCATCGGTCAGCACCAAAGTACCGCGTCCTGAATAGCTGTCGTTGTCGAAGCCGCCGATGTAGAAGCTGCCATCGGCGAGGTTCAAGCGGCCCTGACCGGTGAAGCGCCAGTCATTGAACACACCGATGTAATGGCTGCCGTCGGCGCCGATCAGTTCGCCCTTGCCGGTCAGCGCGCCTTCCTTGAACTGGCCGAGCCAGACATCGCCGTCGGCGTTCTCGTAGCGGCCCTTGCCGTGCAGTTGATTGTTCTTGAAACCGCCGACGTAGATATCGCCGTCGGCGCTGTTGTAAGTGCCGTTGCCTTCCAGTTGACCATTGACGAAATGGCCGGTGAACGAATTGCCGCTGGCATCGCCGCGCTGGCCTTCACCGTTGGGTTTGCCGTGGGCGAACTGGCCTTGATAGGAGCTGCCGTCGTCCATTTCCAGACGGCCGAGGCCGGAATACTGGTCAGCCTTGAACTCGCCGCGATAGGTCATGCCGTTTTCTTTCAGCGTGCCTTCGCCATCGCGCCGGCCCTGCTTGAAACCACCGGTGTAACTGCTGGCGTTGGTGCTCAGGCTGCCCTGGCCATCAAACAGACCTTGCTGGAACTGGCCGCGATAGACCTCGCCATTGCTGCCGTGCCATTCGCCTTGGCCGTGCCATTGCCCCTTGTCGAACTGCCCGGCGTACCAGCTGCCGTTGGGGTAGTCGACGCGGCCCTGACCTTGCAGCAAGCCGTCGACCAGTTCACCGCGATAGCGGCCGCCATCGGGCAGGCGCGCATCCGGCGGCAACAGCGATTCGCCGTCGCCGCAAGCGGTGAGCATCAGGGTCAGGGCAAGGGGTGCAAGTCGAGCGATTGAGCGCATAGCGGGATCCGGGCAATTAGGCGACCGAGTATGCCGCAGCTATGCGTCGCATATATACAGACGTGACGCGAAACAGCGTGCGCTGCTTCGCATCCGGGATGATCAGACGAAGCAGAGTGACAGCGGCTCAGCGATGTAGGCCGGTTTGTCCGAGCCTTCTATCTCCAGTGTCGCGGTAGCCTTGAGCAACCACTGGCCGGGTTTTTTCTCGGTGACTTCGACCATGTCGACCTTCAGTCGGACTTTCGAGTTGACCTTGACCGGCTGGATGAAACGCACGCTGTCCAGGCCATAGTTGACGACCATCTTCACGCCTTCGGGCAGCACGAGGATGTCTTCCATCAGCTTCGGCATCAGCGACAGCGACAGGAAACCATGGGCGATCGTGCTGCCAAACGGGGTTTGCGCGGCCTTGACCGGATCGACGTGAATGAACTGAAAATCACCGGTGGCTTCGGCGAACAGGTTGATGCGCTCTTGGTCGATGGTGAGCCATTGGGAACGTCCAAGTTCCTTGCCGACATAATCTTTGAGCTCTGCAACGGGAACATAGGGCATTGAGACTCTCCTTGGGTTCATCGGTTTTATAGTTTTTCAGGGGGCGGATTTGACCGGCCTGCGAACCACTGTAGATCATCATGGCGATTTGCTCAGGTCAACCGACCATGCTTTTGGCGAATGCCGGTCCATAGCGCCGGCATGCTTATAATGCCGAGCCCCTGCTGGGTGAAATACAAGACGGAGATGTCAGATGTTGTTACGTGGCCTGACCCTGCTGGTGCTGTTCCAATTGCTCGGCACGGCGCTCAATCATTTGCTGTTGCCGATATTGCCGGGGCCGATCATCGGGCTGCTGCTGTTGCTGGTGTTCCTGATCATTCGCGGTGAAGTCGGCGAGCCGCTGAATCAGGCGGCGGGCAGTCTGCTGCGTTATCTGCCGTTGCTGCTGGTGCCGCCAGCGGTGGGCGTGATGGTGTATGCCACGGCGATTGCTGCGGATTTCTGGGCGATCGTCGGCGCGCTGGTGGTCTCGCTGATCCTGTCGATGGCCTTTGCCGGCGTGCTCATGCAGCGGCTGGTCAAACGTCACGCGCCGCCGGCGGAGGAGTCCTGATGCTGTTCGATTGGCAAGGCGCGTGGGCGTCGGTGATTCATCATCCGCTATTCGGCATTGGTATCACCCTCGGTGCCTATCAACTGGTGCTGGCGGCGTTCGAGAAAACCCGCTGGATCTTTCTGCAACCGGTGCTGGTCTCCATGTTGTTGGTGATCGGTGTGCTGGTCGGCTGCGGCCTGACCTACGCGGAGTACCGCAAGAGCACCGAAATCCTGAGCATTCTGCTCGGTCCGGCCACGGTGGCGCTGGCGGTGCCGCTGTATTTGAATCTGCGGCGCATCCGCCAATTGTTCTGGCCGATTTTTACTACGCTGGTGATAGGCGGGGTGGTCGCAACGGGCATGGGCGTGGCGCTGGGCTGGTGGTTCGGTGCCGATCACATGATCCTGATGACCATGGCGCCTAAATCGGTGACGTCACCGATCGCCATGCTGGTTGCCGAGCAGATCGGCGGTGTGGCGGCGCTGGCAGCGGTATTTGTATTGATCACCGGGGTGATTGGCGCGATCTTCGGCCCGGCGCTGCTGACGCGCCTCGGCGTGCACAGCCCCGAAGCGCGCGGCATGGCACTGGGCATGACAGCGCATGCGGTCGGCACGGCGGTGGCGATGCAGGAAAACGATGAGTGCGGCGCGTTCGCCGCGCTGGCGATGAGTCTGATGGGCGTGGCCACGGCGGTGTTCCTGCCGTTGGCGGTGTCGATGGTGGTGTAAGGAAATGTCTATGAGTCTGCCGCTTTTTCCGCTGAACACGGTGCTGTTCCCTGGCTGCAACCTCGATCTGCAGATCTTCGAGGCGCGCTACCTCGACATGATCGGCCGCTGCATGAAACAAGGCGTCGGCTTCGGTGTGGTGTGCATTCTGGAGGGCAGCGAAGTCGGTGTGGCACCAGAAGGTTTCGCAATGGTCGGCTGCGAGGCGCGGATCACCGATTTCCAGCAACAGGACAACGGCCTGCTCGGCATTCGTGTGCAGGGCGGGCGCCGTTTCACGGTGGTGCGCACCGAAGTACAGCGCGATCAGTTGATTGTCGCCGATGTCGAGTGGCTCGACGACGAGCCCGAGCAACCGTTGCAGGATGAGGACGCCGATCTGGTCGCGCTGCTCAAGGCACTGGCCGAACACCCGATGGTCGAAGCGTTGAATATGGGCACCGAAGCCGCCGGGCAACAGGCGCTGGCCAATCAACTTGCCTATCTCTTGCCCTTCGCCGAAGAAGACAAGATCGATTTGTTACAACTCGACGATCCGCAGCAGCGGCTGGATGCGATTCAGGCATTGCTCGATGAGTTGCAGGGTGAGTTGTTCGCCTAGTTTAACTTTGAAGCAACTACTACGGTCTGCCAGCATTGTTTTGCTTTTGTCTTTGTCTTACTTTCGAGTTGCCCGCAGGAGTCGGGTAACTCGATAACAACAAGGATGAAATCATGACTTTATATGAAGATGAACGGGGTTTCTGGGACGATATTGCCGGCAAGTATATTTTGAAGCACGCCGGCGCCGATCAAAACGTCAGTAAGCATATCGATGCAGCAACAACTTATGCCGACCGGATGGTCATCGCGCGACGTAAACGAAAAATAGAAAAGGTGCCGGCCAGCGACATTCCGCAGATGTCGGCTACTGCCACCAAGTGAGTAACCGCGAATGCGGTTTGATGACTTGTCTTTTTCAATATTTACCGGTAGGCGATTCCATGTCTTCAGCAACAATCAATAATAAAGCATTTACGGCCAACCTTTATCTGGATGGCCGGCCAGTGATACTCAATGAACAACGATTACGAGAAATTCTGCGCGCCCCGCGGATTACTCAAGGCGAAAAGCTCGACGCTGAAGTAGGGCTGGCGGATTTACGTGTCGCCAGCCACATCACACTGGCCGACCACGAGGATCATCAACCGCTGCTGTTGAACTTCGTTCCTCACGGGGAAAATTATGCGATCAGTGTGGTGTATTCAGGAGCGTTCGATGGCGCACGGTTATTCATCGAAGATAAAACCCATAAGCTGCTGGCCAGTACCAGTGCGCCGATACACTACTTTTCAATGAGTACATTTGGCGTGAACAAGGCCTCTCTCAGTCATATCGAGGCTGGGCCGGTCTATGCTGGATTGAATAGCGAGCCAGGTTACAAAGGCATATATCGTGACAGTAGTGAAGGCATGAGCACCTTTATGGACGTCGATCCTAATACCACCGGGCACAACGCATTCAATAACAAATATGCGCGATTTGTCATCAAGGTAATCAAGCCGAGTCCTGCGGCTGTTTGATCAGAGGCGCCATTCACTCTGGAGTGAATGGCGCCTTGTGTCAGGGCCTGTAATGTTCGGGTACTGGCCAGACGATGTCGTTGGCGTCGGTGTCCCTGCCTTTAGGCAGCGTCAATACCACCCCGCCCGAATGGGACACGCCTGCGATGAGTCCATCATAGGGGGGCGATCGAGACCACATATCGAGATCGGTGCCTTCCCAGGTCGACGTCTCGATATCCACAGCATCCTCACCAGCTTGTCGAAACACATCCTCGACGCGCGCCGCGAGGCTATGGTCCGAATTCACCAGCCAGATCCTTTCTGCACTGATCCCATGGGTCGGCATGGAAATCCGGCCCTCCAGATTGTCTCCATCAAAATCCCTGTTGTTGAAGTAAAGATTTTCCACGCGAGGGACCACTTCGATATCGCGGGTATCGATGATGTAGAGGAAGCCGGTTACCTGTTTGCGCCGCCGCAACGGATAGTCGCGCGAGTTATCCATTTCAAACGATGTATCCGATTCTCCGTCGGTACTGTGCCGGTCCCCGCCGGAGGAGTCACTGTCGGAAAAGTGCCCGGGATAGCGATTGGCCTGACTGTTGTAATGCCGTGGGTTGGAATAGTAATCGAACCCCATGTAGTTCAAGGCGTCGGACAGGGCGAACGTCGCGCTGAATGCGCGTTTGCTGGTGGAATCCGAAGGGTTGCCGCGAAGTTTTACAAGCCGTTTGTCGCGGGCCAATTCAAAAGGTGTGCGCAAGTCGGCGCGAAACATGGCGGGAATGTCCGTGCGATAAAGATAGTCATGTCTGTTGCGTTTATAACCGGCATGCTCCAGATAACTTTGCAGAAAATCATCTTCGTAACGCTGATTGACAGGCGGTAAGTCACCCTCATGGCCCTCGCCGTGATTGCGCAGTTTGAGAGCGAAAGGGCCGAGCTCCTCGGCGATATGCTCGAACCGTTTGGTGTCCAGCACGTTCCGAGACAGGCTTTTGTGCGCTTCGGCCCATGCGGGGAAGCCGTTTTCCATATCCGTGCGCAGGCGTTTCTGCTGAGCAACGCTCAGGTTGTAGCTGCGTAGAAGTTCGGCACATTCGCTGCGGGATTTCTGCGGGTGAGACCACTTCATGGAGTCCAGAAGGAATTTATGGTGATCCTCGGTAGTTCTGCGTCTTGCCCAGTGCGGCGGACCGCCTCGGGCCTCGGCCTCGGCGCGAAAGGTGAGGATTTCTGCATCGCGCAGGTTGTACACATCCCACAGTTCGCCATCCGTCCAGTGCGCCAGCTTCAATGGCACTGAAGTGTCCCCGCGAGCTTCGCTCGGGTCGACTTTGATCATGTGGCCGGACTTGCCCATGAATGCGAAGCCGACATTCATTCGTGTGGTCAAACGCTCATGAGACGGCAATTGCTTCCATTCATGTACCGCGTAATAACCTTGTGCATTCGCGACAGGTGCGGAATAGGACCCGGCGGCCCACTGGTGCAGGGCGTAGCGATCCGCTGGGTACATCTCGACGGGCTTGTTCAAACTCCACAAATCGGTGCCGGCGAGTCGATAAAGAGGAGGTCCGGAGGGGCCTCGCTCGCCGGGCAATCTGGCCCGGTAGGCCTTGATCAGATCGTGGTAGGCAACCATCACCGTCAGCCCGGCGGCAGAACCGCCATCGTCGGCAATGTCGGCGAACTGTCGACCCTTGTGAGTTTTGAGACCCTGCGCATCGTGGCTCAAGTCCGCACTGACGTTTTGTACATAAGGTTCAAGGGGCGATTTTGCAGGACCGCGCGGCGGCATCTGCATGTCGGGCATGTGGGTGACAGTTATGCCGGGTCGCAATGCCGCAGTGCTGGCGGCTGGAACAATGGTATCGATGCCCGACAACTCGTTCGAGCCATCCGCTCGAATGTGACCGGGCAGGCGCAGGTCCAGGTCCAGACCCATCGGACGATCAGGGGACGCCGGCCGGGTTGTCGAGGTGGCGGGCGTTTCGGTGTTCGGTGAGGGGCGCAAAGGTCCGGGTTTTTGTCGCATGAATAAACTCCTTCTTTATGAATCAGCCTGTCCATCGGCTGAGGCGATCGAGAGCCCGCGCGATCTCTGTCCGCGCGGGCATCGGGTTGCAAGCGCTGAACGCACTCAAATATCTGTGGTGATGTTCAAATCGTCTGGATTGATTCGCACCTGCGGGTCGTCAGTCAGTCCCCAATACCGACGTATCGAGTGATACACCACCGTTCCGACGGTGTCGGGCTTGTATCCGATGTGAGTCACGTAAATCCGTGCCGCCAGTTCATTGCGCTGTCTGTGTTGTTCGATGTCGCTGTGCAGAGCCGAGAGGCTGGCGTAACGGCGAGCGTCGATGACGTACAACTGCAATACCTCAAACAGCAGCGAAACCTCATATATATGGCCGGCCGAGGTCACCACGCTCACGGACTCCACCGGCGTGTCCTCGTCCATATCCGGCAACTCGACCGTGACGCTGGCGATGCGCAGACGATTGCCATCGAGCTGGATATCTTCGCGCGTCACCGTTTCGCTCAGGGCCTGAGTGAACAGGTTCCAGGTAGAGGCGTTGGCGGTTTTCGCCGCCGCACCGGGTGTCGACAGGCGAACGATGCAGTTGCTGACCAGATGAATATCGTAAGTCGAGCTTTTGCCTTCCAGCAGATAAATTCCTGTGTGGGGCCTGGACTCGATCAGCACTTTGCTGGGCCGGTCGGTCAGCTCCGGCTTTTCGCTGACCAGTGGCCGCGTGAAGGGATACCTTCCATTGCGCTGTTTCAGCCAGCTTCGGCTACTGACCTGCCGGGAGCCAGGGGCCTTTGCATCGGCTGCATAATCCAGCTGCGGCAACTGCAAGCGATAGGAGACTTCGTCCTGCATGATCAGCACAAGGTCTTGCGCCAGCAGTGGCGTGGTCACTTTCAAGCTGTTTCGACCGCCATAACCGGTGGCTGCGGCGATCGTCTTGATCACACCTTTAAAGACAACCTTTTTGGACGACAGCAGCAGCGCCAGGCAGATATTTTTGTAGGTCAGGTGCGTATTGCCCGACACGCCTTGGCGAGCTTCGACGTCATAACTGATCTCGACCTCTGCCATCTCGCTGGCCTTGTAATCGAGGTGGATACTGCATTCAGTGGCTGCTGCGCTGGACCCGACGACGAATTCGACCCTGTGCGGCGTGCGTGCCACAAAGTGTCGCGACAGCGCCTGGGCGTCCAGAGTAACCGTACCGCGATTGACGATGGCCGGCGCCTGGGCTGGCTGACCATTGAGGGTGACGGCGACCTCGATATCCTGACTCAGCGCTTGACCAGGCTGTTTGGGCAGCAGAGCCAGCAATTCATAGCCATCCTGAGTGCGAAACAGCCACTGGGCATTTTTCAAATGGCGTTGGCCGTCAGTTGTCTGGTAGACGTTCTCCAGGGTCAGCACGTGATCGGGGTCGTTGCCATCCCTGCCGCGCAGCGAGGTGATCACCAGTGACGTGCCGATGATTTGCCAGCGTTGAATGAGGGCGCGCGGCCAACCGAACTCGACGCGGCTGGAGTGCTCGGCGTTTTCGATGATCGTCGCGCGGGCGTTGGTATTGGCGATGTAATAACGGTCTTCACCGCTGCCGCCATCCACCTCGCATTCAGTCCCGAAAACAGCAATGGTGTCGTTGCCGCCACCGGCGCTGATGCGGTCGTAGCCATTGGCGGAAATCTGTTCGGCCGCGTCGGTGCCGGTAACGCGGCTGGTGCCCTTGCGCAGCGTCGAAGCGTTCTCGATCGAAGTCAGATGGGCGATTTCCAGTCCTTCGGCCGCCGGATCCAGACCGCGCAACGAGACCTTGCCGGTCTGCAGATTGATGTCATGACCGACGTGGCGAGTGTCTTCGTTCGGGCGGCTGCCTTCGAACGCCACGGTATCGGCGCCAGCGCCGCCGTCCAGAATGTTGATGTGCGCGGGTTTGGCGCAGCGGTCGAGCTCCTGAGTCGTGACTTCCTGGTAGAACGCATCGGTGTGGTCACCGCCGGTCAAGGCTTTGTGTCCCTCGCGGTAAGTGAACAGATTGGACTGGGCCTTGACCCCGACAACCCGGTCATCGCCATCCCCCAGGCGCCAGAACACGCCCTTGCCATCGCCGGCGCTGCCGCTGACCTTGCCTTTGAGGTCTGCCGGCAAGCCATCGGCGGCATCGATTACATCGTCCGCACCAACGATCACCGCCTGGCTGTCGAGTTTGAACGGCTTCTGCCCGGCGCTTTCATCCCACTGATAGCGCCACAGTTCGACGGACTGCAGCTTGGTGCGGAAGGCGCCGTTGACCACGTGTTCGATGGAGTTCTTATAAGCGCCTTCAAGCATTTCTCTGGCCGACAGCTCGAGGCGTTTTTCATGATCGCCGTAGCCTTTGCTCAGTTTGAAGCGATCCATCACTTCGGTGTCCAGCTCCTGACCGGTGAAGGCGAACCAGCCCGAGCGCAAACGTTCCAGCGTGGTCAGTTCGATGTAGTCATCGATATCGTCAACAACTCGCGCAGCCTGATAGATCATCGAACCGGCAATCAATACGGCCGCCGCCGCGAGCCCGACCGGCCCGGCGACGCTGCCGAAACCGGCCAGCGCGGCGACACCGAGCACCAGGCTGATGCCCGCCCCCGCCACGCTCAGGGCCCCACTGACATAATGATCCTGCGCCACTTTCCCCGATGAGGCGGCGGCTGCGTTGAACGATTTGACCGCATCGATGATGTCGAACGGCAGGGTAATCGCGCTGGCGAACATCCCGGCGCCCCGGCTCATGAATTTGCCCACCGAGGTCAGCGGAAAATACTTGAACAGCTTGCCGCCGTTGGTGAGCATCGCTTGCCCCGTCTTCGTCAGACCTTGTTCGATGATCAGCGAGCCGAACTCGGCGGCAATGGAGCCGCCCTGGAACAGCGCTTCGAGTTTGTCGCCCTTTCTGATCGCATCGATCATGGCCATGTAACCGCTGTAGATGCCGAAGGCTTGCAGGCCGACGCCGGCACCGCTCATCAAATAACTTTTGCTCTTGTTGACCCAGCCGGGTGCGTTTTCAAACGCGTCTACCCGGTGAATGTCCAGTTTCTGCGCGGCTTTGCCCAGTTGGTTGAGGCGCTCCACTGCACTGCCAGGATCGATTGCGGTACTGCTGACAAACATCGCTCCCGCATCGATCGAGCGCTGGCATGCTATTTCGTAGAACAGCATTGCGGCCGTGGCGCTGTCGGGAATGTCGACGGACATCAATCGGGTTTCGACTTTCGCCGAGTCGAAATTGAGCCCATCGAGCAATGTCTGATCCGCAACCTTCATTCCGGCGTTCGCTGGGCTGATCGGTTGACCGTTGACCGTTGCGCCCATCGCCTGCAGCTCGGCGCGGCTGACCATGGCCTCGCCGATGCGTAGGGGCCCGAAGTGCTTGTCGAGCGATTCCAGTGTCTGTCGATGCGAGGCGTCCGCGCCGTTCCTGATTGCCGCAGAAGGCAATTCCTGGAGGTTGCCTGGCGACGGTGCGTGGGCATTGGCCGAGGCGTCAATCGGTATGACTTGAAGCAGGCGCACATTGGAAACATGTGCGGAAGGTACGATGAGTTTCGACACGTCTTAATCCTTTAACGTTGTGTATGAAAAACCGGCTTCCTTACCGGTGGTGCGGGCAATGCCCGGGTTTACGGCCAGACGATGTCATGACCGAATTCGTTCTTGTTGCCGGACAGTCTGAGGATGGGCAGGGCCGCCGCTTCGACCTTGTCGATCAGCGCGTCGTATTGGAAATGATTGGCCTGCCCGGCATGGGTCGCGGCTTCGATGCGTGCGGCACTGGCTCCGGCCATGTCGTTTATGTCCGTCACTCTGGCGCCTTTGGTCTGATCAGCGTTGAGCAACCAGATGCGTTCGGCGTCCAGGCCGCTGCGGGTGACCGAAATCAACCCTTCAAAATCGTCTGAGGGGAACCAGGTTGGCGGCGTTGCACGGGCGGCGGAATTGAACATCATGTTTTCTTCGTGGGGGACTACCTCCAGGTGACGTGTGTCCAGCGCGTACAGGAACATGACCGTCTGCCGAGTGCGCTCGGATCGATAGCCGCGCTCGTGATCCCACGCTATCGGCTTGTCGCCATCCGACCAGTCGGAGGAAGCGCTGCTGCTGGAGTCGCTGGCGTCGCTCGCGCCGCTCTCCGAACTGCTGTCACTCGCGTCGCGCCCGGGATACTTGTGGGTCTGACTGTTGAACCGCAGGTATTCGGGATCGGGCGCGCTGGCGTACATCTGGCCTTCATTGAGACTGAACGTCGCGCTGATGGGTTTGTGCGTAGTGGCGCCGGGTTCATGGTGATAGCGCGGCAGCATGGTGCCGTCGCTGGCCAACTCGAACGGTGTGCGTTCGTCACCGCGAAACAGCGCCGGAATGTCGGTGCGGTACAGGCAATTGTTCTTGTTGCGCCGATAACCGAGTTTTTTCAGCAGGGCTTCACGCACCTCGAACGCCAGGCTGTTTTCGGGGTGATACCAATCATGGCGGGCGTTGCGCTTGAGGTTGAGTTGCTCGACTGCGTCCCTGGCAAATTGCTCGAGGCGTAGCGGGTTGTCGACATCGTCGAGCAGACGCTTGTGCGCCTGTACCCAAGAGGGGATCGCCAACTGGGTTTGCAGGTCCCGGCGCAAACGTGTCAGCTGATTCGGTAGCAGGTTGAAAGACTGCAGAAACGTCTCGCGTTCCTTCAGCGTCATTGCCGGGTGCAGCCAGCGCAGGAAATTGCGCAGCAAATCGGTGAACGGGTTATTCGTGTTTGCGGGGCTGGCCCATGGCGGAGGGAGGCCAGAGGCTTGCGCTTCGGCCCGGAAGCGGGTGATGTCCTGGCCATGCAAGCCATAGAGTTGCCAGATCTGTTGATCGGTCCATTGCCTCAAGTGAGCCGGCTGCGCGCCGAATCCGTCCACTGGTGCATCGACCTGCATCAGATTGCCAAACTCATCGCGCAGGGCAAATCGAATAGCGGTATCCGTCGCACCGGGCAGCGGTGTCATCTCGTGGTAGCCCTGGGAGTCCGGGGAGCGCCACGAAGGGCGGTAAGCGCGTTGATCCACAGGCACCGGCACAGAAACCGCTCGCGGGCGTTTGGCTGCAGATGCCTGGTCGGGCTGTTCGCTTGCGCTCACGGCGGGGCGTTTCGGCGCGACCTGTTCTGTCAGGCGCCATGTCGGGCTGTCGGTGTTTTTGTACAGGCGTGGGCCTGAGGGGAACCGTTCGGTCAGTAGTTTGCTGCGCCAGGCACCGGATTCATCCTGGCCGATATGGGTGGTTTGCAGCGCACCCTCAACGTCTACGTCGGCGAATTTTCTGCCAACGACCCAGCGAAATCCGTCGACGTCGGCCGGTTTCATGCCCTGTAGAAAAGCCTCGGACAGCCAGTAGTTGTTCACTCTCTCAGCCTGCGGCAGAACGGCGCCTGTTGCGGGCATCTGCGAGATTTCCACTGCCGGTAACTGCGCCGCTTGACCGGGCAAGTGCATATCGACGGTGCGGTTTGGCGTTGCCAGGTCAGCAAGGTCGGTATTGCGAAAAAAGTCGGGAACGCCGTCAAGATACAAGGTTTCGTTACGGCGCGGCGCAGTGTTGCTCAATTCAGACGGGTGAGTCGTTGTCGCGGTTGGTTTACGGGGTATTTTGGGGCTCATTGAATAGCTCTGAACTAACGAAGTTTCAAGATTTTAATTTCAGCGTCCGTTTGTAACTGTGCTGGAACAACATGGAAATTAATTGGTTAGTTCAATCTAACGGTTTTCAAACAATATGAAAGGCACTATCTGCGGGATTGCAGATGTTTGTGTAACGTCAGTTTTGTATTTGTTGCAGGCGGGGAGTTGTGCCGGTTTAGTAATGGAAGTTTTACCGGGCAGGGGAAAGAGTAAGTAGGCAACTAACGCCGCTCTTGTCGGAGTTTTCCGAAAGAGCGGCGCGAAACAAACAGTGCTTGCATGTCGATGTTTAGTAGGCGTAGCGCAACAGTGTATGAGGCAAATGACGCAGCACGAAGAAACCGAACAGCGCGATCATCGATGGCAGGATCAGCCACCAGATCTTGAATGGCATCGGGTTGAGGGACGTCTGCCGTTGGCTCAACCACAACATCCCGGCGCAGACGCAACTGGCGAGCATCGCGCCGGCGAGGATATCGGTCGGCCAGTGCGCGCCGAGATAGACCCGCGACAAAGCGATAGAGAGTGCCGGGATGCAGGCTATCAACAGCCAGGTCAGGCGCATGCGCGGCGGCTGCCCACGACCGGCGAGCACGCCCAGGGTCAGGAACAAGGCAAACGCGCCGGAGGCATGGCCGCTTGGCATGCTGTAAGTGGTCAATGGGTCGCTGAGCACTTCCGGGCGCACTCGGGCGAAAAAGTATTTGGTTCCGGTGTTGGCCATGGCGGTGATCAGCATGGTGGCGCCGGCGAACACTGCCTGGCGCCACTGCTTGCACAGCAACAACAGCACGACGAGCAGGGCACTGAACAAAAGCATGTTGCGGAATTCGCCGATCAGGGTCAGCGTCACGGCGATTTCGTCCAGCGCTGGCTGGCGATGCTCCTGCACCAGAGTCATCACACCGTTGTCGAGCGCGGTGAGGTAGGGATAGCCGATGAACAGCCCGATCAGGATCAACAGGCTCATGCTGCCGATCCAGATCGTCGCGCGACGATGGCGACGCACACTGCTGTTGACGCTCAGGCCGACCATTACCGCGATGCTGGCGGCGACGATCCCGGCCTCCAGCCAGAACCCTTCAGGCAATGGCAAGCGGAACGCTGCGCCCGTGGCCCAGCCCGGCAACAGATAAGCCAGACTCCAGCCAGCAGCTGCCAGCAGACTGACGGCGAAGAAACGCGGGAAGGGCATGTCGCACATCCCGGCGACCATCGGCAGCATCGGCCGCAGTGGGCCGATGAAACGCCCGACCAGCAGACTGGCGATGCCATAGCGCTGGAAGTACGACTCGGCGCCGGCCATCCATTCCGGATGATGGCGTAGCCCGGGGAGGCGGCGGATGTTCTGGTGGAAATGGCGGCCGAGGAAATACGAAATCAGATCACCGAGGATGCCGCCGAGAAAGCCCAGCAGCAGCGTTTCGCTCAATGACAGCGCGCCGCTGCCGGCGAGCACTGCCACGGCAAACAACAGCACCGTGCCCGGCACGATCAGCCCGGCAATCGCCAGGCACTCTACGCACGCCACGATGAATACCGCTGCGGCCAGCCACTGCGGATTGGCGCCGAGCCATCCGGTGATGCTATCGAGCCATGGGCCCATACAGAAAAACTCCATTCATTCTTTAAGTAATTGTTACGCGTTGCACGGCAGGCCCGTGGGAGCGAGCCTGCTCGCGAATACGCTGTGTCAGACGAGAGAAGCGTTGGCTGGCACGACCCCTTCGCGAGCAGGCTCGCTCCCACAGGGGGACATCATTTATTTGCGGATTCGCCGTCAGCTCCGGGAAGCAGGAGATAATCCCGGCCTTCGACCTGACCCCGTCGCAGCGGGTTCCGCGTGCACCATTGCGCATGCGCGGCGTCAACGAAGCGGTACATCAGGTGTTCATCGCGACCCAGCGGAATCCCCAATCGGGTAGTTTGAATAATCTGCGAGGGCGCCGGTCCTGCGTCCTCGACCAGCAACAATTCATGATCGAAACGCTTGGCGTCCCACATCGGTACTTTCAAACCGAGTGCCTTGCACAGCAGCGTCTGCCCGGCGCACAACTTCTGCGTCGGACGCGGCCGGCCCTGGGCATCGGGATTGTTCACCAGCATCTGCGCCAGACTCGCCGGGCCGCTGACTTCATCGACCCACGGATAGGCAGATTTGATCAGCACCGCGTTGCCCGGACCTTGCGCACTGAAGTTCAGCGAATCACCGCCACGGGCGTAGTACATATAGATGTGGCCGCCATCCAGAAACAAAGCCTTACGTTTTTCTGTATAGCCGAGCGAGGCGTGGCTGCCTTTTTCCGCGAAGTAATAGGCTTCGGTCTCGATAATTCGCGCGCTCAACCATAGGTCGCCGACGCGATGACGGATGACTTTGCCGAGCAGCGCCTGCGCCAGCACCTGTGCGTCGCGGTCGAAAAAACTGTCCGGCAGGCCCACGGGCAGGCGTGCGGACTCGGGGCAAAGGGGCACGTTGGTCATGATGGGCAAGGTTTATCCAGGCTCAAGAGGTCGTGATGATAACAACGCTGAGCTTAATTACGTCTGAACGAGGGGCAAACGCAGCTCATTTCGACCATCCGCCTGTCACCGCTGTTAGTCCCGGGACGCGACAGCTATAATCTGCCGCTTTCCTCTTTGCCAAGACCCCAGCAGACCATGACTGAGTCCGTTCTTGACTATATGACCCGATTGGGTCGCGCCGCCCGCGCTGCCTCCCGGGTCATCGGTCGCGCCAGCACCGCGCAGAAAAACCGCGCCTTGCAGGCTGCCGCCAATGCTCTGGATGCTGCGCGCGCCGAGCTTGCCGCAGCCAATGAGCTGGATCTGGCTGCCGGTCGCGCCAGCGGTCTGGAACCGGCGCTGCTGGAACGTCTCGAACTGACCCCGGCGCGCATCGACGGAATGATCGTCGGCTTGCGTCAGGTCGCTGCCTTGGCGGATCCGGTTGGTGCGATCCGCGACATGAGCTTCCGTCCGTCGGGCATTCAGGTCGGCAAGATGCGTGTACCGCTGGGCGTGATCGGGATCATTTACGAGTCCCGTCCGAACGTGACCATCGATGCCGCCAGCCTGTGCCTGAAGTCGGGTAACGCGACCATTCTGCGTGGTGGCTCCGAGGCGATTCACTCCAATCGCGCGATTGCCGCGTGCATTCAGCGCGGTCTGGCCGAGGCCGAACTGCCCGCCGCCGTGGTGCAAGTGGTCGAAACCACTGACCGCGCCGCCGTCGGCGCGATGATCAGCATGCCTGAGTACGTCGACGTCATCGTTCCCCGTGGCGGTCGTGGCCTGATCGAACGCATCAGCCGCGATGCCCGCGTGCCGGTGATCAAGCACCTGGACGGCATCTGCCACGTCTACGTCAGCGAGCACGCCGATCTGGCAAAAGCCCAGCGCATCGCCTTCAACGCCAAGACTTACCGTTATGGCATCTGCGGCGCGATGGAAACGCTGCTGGTCGACCAGGCTGTTGCCAGGGATTTCCTGCCTTCGATGGCCGCGCAGTTCCGCGAAAAAGGCGTCGAGCTGCGTGGTTGCGAACGCACCCAGGCAATCGTCGAAACCGTGGCGGCCACCGAGGACGACTGGAGCACCGAGTATCTGGCGCCGATCCTGTCGATTCGCGTGGTCGACGGTCTGGAGCAGGCGATCGAACACATTAACCATTACGGCTCCCATCACACCGACTCGATCGTCAGCGAAAACCTCGCCGACACCCGCCGGTTCGTGGCGGAAGTCGACTCGGCCTCGGTGATGATCAACACGCCGACCTGCTTTGCCGATGGATTTGAATACGGATTGGGTGCCGAGATCGGCATTTCTACTGATAAGCTGCACGCCCGCGGCCCGGTAGGGCTTGAGGGGCTGACCTGCGAGAAGTACATCGTGGTCGGCGATGGCCAGCTGCGCGGCCAGGCGACGGTCTGACTTGACCGACCTCGACCTGACAGCGCCGCACACCGGCAGCGAGTCGCGCCCGCAGCGCATTGGCGTGCTGGGCGGTACGTTCGACCCGGTGCATATCGGCCATTTGCGTGGCGCGCTGGAAGTCGTCGAAGCGCTGGCGCTGGACGAGTTGCGCCTGATGCCGAACGCGCGCCCGCCACATCGCGGTACGCCGCAGGTGTCGGCGCAGGATCGGCTGGCGATGGTCGAGTGCGCGGTGGCCGGATTGCCGCCGCTGGTGGTGGACGCCCGCGAATTGCAGCGGGACAAACCGTCCTGGACCATCGATACCCTGGAGTCGCTGCGCGCAGAGATGCCCGCCGAGACCCAGGTTTTTCTGCTTTTGGGCTGGGACGCATTTTGCGGCCTGCCCACTTGGCACCGCTGGGAAGAGTTGCTCCAGCATTGCCACATCCTGGTGCTACAGCGCCCGGACGCCGACAGCGAACCGCCGGATGCCTTGCGCAACCTGCTGGCAGCGCGTTCGGTGAGCGACCCGCTGGCCCTGAAAGGGCCGAGCGGACAGATTGCATTCGTCTGGCAGACACCGCTCGCGGTTTCCGCCACCCAGATCCGTCAACTGCTGGCCAGCGGTAAGTCGGTACGTTTCCTGGTGCCCGACGCGGTCCTGGCCTACATCGATGCGCACGGTCTGTATCGTGCGTCGAACTGAACAAGGCGTGCTTCACTGATACGAATCACCGTATCCCCAAGCCGCCGAATACATGAGCAAAACGAGTTTCATATGACTGATAAAGATCTACCGAAAGTAAAGCGCAAAGGCACGTTCAAGAGCGCACCACTGCCGGAAGCCGTCAACACCAACGAGCCGCTCAAGGGCGACGAACTGGTCAAGATTGCCGTCGCTGCGCTGGAAGACGTCAAGGCCCAGGACATCCAGATCATCGATGTGCGCGACAAGCAGAGCATCACTGACTACATGATCATCGCCACCGGTACCTCCAATCGCCAGATCAACGCGATGCTGGACAAGGTCCGCGAGGAAGTGAAAAAGCAGGGCGCCAAGCCGCTGGGCGAAGAAGGCAAGGGCGACAGCGACTGGGTACTGCTCGACCTCGATCTGGTGATCGTGCACATGATGACCGCCTCGGCGCGTCAGTTCTACGACCTGGAGCGTCTGTGGGCCGGTGCCGAGCAAAGCCGTGCGGCCGATGCCAAGCACCACAGTCCGGAGAACACCCACGAGCATTTCACCAAGCTCAACAAAGACCAGTTCTAAGGGATTGCTGTGCGACTGCGCCTGATCGCCGTCGGTTCACGCATGCCCAAATGGGTGGAAGAAGGCTGGCATGAATATGCCAAGCGTCTTCCATCCGAACTGGCGCTGGAACTGGTGGAAATTCCGCTCAACACCCGTGGCAAGAATGCCGACGTGGCCCGTTTCATCCGCCAGGAAGGCGAAGCCATGCTGGCCAAGGTCGGGCACAACGAGCGGATCGTCACGCTGGAGGTTCACGGCAAGCCGTGGAGCACCGAGCAACTGGCGGTTGAACTCGATCGCTGGCGCCTGGATTCGCGCACGGTCAACTTCATGGTGGGCGGCCCGGAAGGGCTGGCACCGGAAGTCTGTGCCCGCGCTGACCAGCGCTGGTCGTTGTCGCCGCTGACCTTGCCGCACCCGCTGGTGCGGATCCTGATCGGCGAACAGTTGTACCGTGCCTGGACCGTGTTGTCCGGTCACCCTTACCACAAGTAAGCCTGCCCTCATGTCTCAGCCGATCCGCATCAAGGACCACGAAAAGGACGCCCGTCTGGTGCGCAGCCGTGTCGTGTTCGGTGCGATCGTGATCGTGGCGCTGATCTGCGTGCTGATCGCGCGTTTGTATTACCTGCAGGTGATCCAGTACGAGTACCACTCGACCCTGTCGGAAAACAACCGCGTGCATGTGCAGCCGATTCCGCCGACGCGCGGGCTGATTTTCGACCGCAACGGCGTGGTCGTGGCCGACAACCGGCCGAGCTTCAGCCTGAGCATGACCCGCGAGCGCTCCGGCGACTGGCAACAGGTGCTCGACGTCATCGTCGAGGTGCTGGAACTGACGCCCGAGGATCGGGTGATCTTCGAGAAACGCATGCGTCAGGGGCGCCGGCCGTTCGAGCCGGTGCCGATCCTGTTCGAGCTGACCGAAGAGCAGATCGCCCGCATTGCCGTGAACCAGTTCCGCCTGCCCGGGGTGGAAGTGGTCGCGCAATTGGTCCGGCATTACCCGCAGGGCGCGCACTTTGCGCATTCGGTGGGCTACATGGGGCGGATCAACGAGAAAGAGCTGAAAAGCCTCGATCCGGTCAACTACAGCGGCACCCACCACATCGGCAAGACCGGCATCGAGCGTTTCTACGAGCCGGAACTGCACGGTCAGGTCGGTTACGAGGAAGTCGAGACCAACGCCCGTGGCCGCGTGTTGCGGGTGCTCAAGCGCACCGATCCGATTCCCGGCAAGGACATCGTCCTGAGCCTCGACATCAAGTTGCAGGAAGCCGCCGAGGCCGCGCTGGGCGGGCGACGTGGTGCGGTGGTGGCGCTCGATCCGAAAACCGGCGAAGTGTTGGCGATGGTCAGTCAGCCGAGTTTCGACCCGAACCTGTTCGTCACCGGCATCAGCTTCAAGGCCTACGCCGAGTTGCGTGATTCCATCGACCGGCCGCTGTTCAATCGCGTGCTGCGCGGTCTGTACCCGCCGGGCTCGACGATCAAACCGGCGGTGGCGATTGCCGGTCTCGACGCCGGCGTAGTCACGGCTTCGAGCCGGGTGTTCGACCCGGGCTATTACATGCTGCCCAACTACGACCACAAATACCGCAACTGGAACCGTACCGGTGACGGCTTCGTCGACCTCGACACGGCGATCATGCGGTCCAACGACACGTACTTCTATGACCTGGCGCACAAGCTCGGCATCGATCGGCTGTCGACCTATATGAACAAGTTCGGCATCGGCCAGAAGGTCTCGCTGGACATGTTCGAAGAATCCCCCGGCCTGATGCCGTCCCGCGAATGGAAGCGGGCGACGCGCAAACAGGCGTGGTTCCCCGGCGAAACCCTGATTCTCGGGATCGGCCAGGGCTACATGCAATCGACGCCGCTGCAATTGGCCCAGGCCACGGCGTTGGTGGCCAACAAGGGCATCTGGAATCGTCCGCACCTGGCCAAGTCCCTCGACGGGGTGAAGCCAGTGGATGAAAACCCGATGCCGAACATCGTCCTGCGCGACCCGTCCGACTGGAACAAGGTCAACCACGGCATGCAGCAGGTAATGCACGGCGCCCGTGGTACCGCGCGCAAAGCGGCGATCGGCGCGCAGTACCGCATCGCCGGCAAGTCCGGTACCGCGCAGGTGGTGGCAATCAAGCAGGGCGAGAAATACGACCGCTCCAAGGTCCAGGAACGCCATCGCGACCACGCCTTGTTCGTCGGCTTCGCCCCGGCCGATGATCCGAAAATCGTCGTGTCGGTAATGGTCGAGAACGGTGAGTCCGGTTCCGGCGTTGCCGCGCCAGTGGTGCGCCAGGTCATGGACGCATGGCTGCTCGACCAGGATGGCCACCTGAAAGCCGAGTACGCCAGCCCTATCACTGCGGAGGCCCCGGCCCGTGATGAATAACTTCGATCGCATGCTCTCCAGCGAGGATGTGATGCGTCGCCGCGCGACGTTGCTGCAAAGACTGCATATCGATGGCCCGCTGTTGATCCTGTTGCTGATCCTCGCCGCCGGCAGCCTGTTCGTGCTGTATTCGGCCAGCGGCAAGAGCTGGGATCTGCTCGGCAAGCAGGCCACATCCTTCGGCATCGGTCTGGTGGCAATGATCGTCATCGCCCAGTTCGAGCCGCGTTTCATGGCGCGTTGGGTGCCGCTCGGTTACGTGATCGGCGTGGTCTTGCTGATCGTCGTCGACATCATGGGCCACAACGCCATGGGCGCCACGCGCTGGATCAACATCCCCGGGGTGATCCGCTTCCAGCCCTCGGAATTCATGAAGATCCTGATGCCGGCGACCATCGCCTGGTATCTGTCCAAACGCACCTTGCCGCCGCAGCTCAAGCACGTCGGCATCAGCCTGATGCTGATTGGCGTGCCGTTCATTCTGATCGTGCGCCAGCCGGATCTCGGTACTTCGCTGCTGATTCTCGCCGGTGGCGCCTTCGTCCTGTTCATGGGCGGCTTGCGCTGGCGCTGGATTCTCAGCGTGCTGGCGGCGGCGGTGCCGGTGTCGGTGGCGATGTGGTTTTTCGTCATGCACGACTATCAGAAGCAACGGGTCCTGACTTTCCTCGACCCGGAAAGCGATCCGCTCGGTACCGGCTGGAACATCATTCAGTCGAAGGCGGCGATCGGTTCCGGTGGCGTATTCGGCAAAGGCTGGCTGCTCGGCACTCAGTCGCACCTGGATTTTCTCCCGGAAAGCCACACCGACTTCATCATTGCCGTACTCGGTGAAGAATTCGGTCTCGTGGGGATTTGCGCGCTGCTGCTGATCTATCTGCTGTTGATCGGTCGCGGGCTGGTAATCACTGCCCAGGCGCAAACGCTGTTCGGCAAATTGCTCGCCGGCGCGTTGACCATGACTTTTTTTGTTTACGTTTTCGTCAACATCGGTATGGTCAGTGGCCTGTTGCCGGTCGTGGGGGTGCCGTTGCCGTTCATTAGCTACGGAGGAACTTCGCTGGTGACGCTGCTGTCAGCGTTTGGGGTTTTGATGTCGATCCATACCCATCGTAAGTGGATCGCACAGGTTTGAATAAGGTGAAGAGTGCAATGCAAGTAATGCGTGGCTGGGCGACTCGATGCGCGCCGCTGGTTGGCCTGATGGGCCTGCTGGGGAGCGTGCAGGAAGCGCTGGCCGGCGACTATGAAGGCTCGCCGCAGGTGGCCGAATTCGTTGGCGAAATGACCCGCGACTACGGTTTCGCCGGTGAACAACTGATGGGTGTGTTCCGCGAGGCGCAACGCAAGCAGTCGATTCTCGACGCCATCTCCAAACCCGCCGAACGCGTCAAGCAGTGGAATGAATATCGCCCGATGTTCATCACTGATGCGCGCATCGCCCGTGGCGTCGACTTCTGGCGTCAGCACGAGGCGATCCTGGCCCGTGCCGAGCAGGAATACGGCGTGCCGGCACAAGTCATCGTGTCGATCATCGGCGTCGAGACCTTTTTCGGACGTAATACCGGCAATTTCCGCGTGATCGATGCTTTATCGACCCTCGGCTTCGACTATCCTCCCCGTGCCGAATTTTTCCGCAAGGAACTGCGTGAGTTCCTCCTGCTGGCCCGTGAAGAGCAGGTCGATCCACTGACCCTCAAAGGCTCGTACGCCGGGGCCATGGGCCTGCCGCAGTTCATGCCGAGCAGCTTTCGCGCCTACGCGGTGGACTTCGACGGTGACGGCCACATCAATATCTGGAACAACCCGGACGATGCCATTGGCAGCGTCGCCAGCTACTTCAAGCGTCACGGCTGGGTCGCCGGTGAGCCGGTGGTCAGCCGCGCCGATGTGCGCGGCGAGCAGGTCGATGAAGGCCTGACCACCGGTATCGAGCCAGTGAAAACGGTCGCAGAGTTGCGGGCGCTGGGCTGGTCGAGTCATGATGCGCTGCGCGATGATATGCCGGTTACCGCATTTCGCCTCGAAGGCGACAACGGCCCTGAATACTGGATGGGCCTGCAGAATTTCTACGCGATCACGCGTTATAACCGCAGCGTGATGTACGCCATGGCCGTACATCAACTGTCTGAACAGCTGGTACAAGCACGGGGCGTCAAGTAATGCAGGCATTGCCTAACAATAAACCCCTGAAGCTGGTGGCTTTCGCTGCGTTGGCAGTCCTGGTCGCCAGTTGCACGACCAGCCGCACGCCGACGCAGAAAACCCCGTCCACCGCTGTCCGCGCCCAACCGGGCCTGGACATCAACCGCGCGCACAAAGACGGCGCGCCGTGGTGGGACGTCGATGTTTCGCGCATCCCTGATGCGACACCGACCCTGCACACCGGCCCGTACAAGGCCAACCCGTACACCGTGCTGGGCAAGACCTATTTTCCGTTGCAGGAATCCAAGACCTACGTGGCTTCGGGCACAGCGTCCTGGTACGGCACCAAGTTCCATGGCCAGAACACCGCCAATGGCGAAGTGTATGACCTGTACGGCATGAGCGCCGCGCACAAGACCTTGCCGCTGCCAAGTTACGTCCGGGTGACCAACCTGGACAACAACAAGACCGTGATCCTGCGCGTCAACGATCGTGGGCCGTTCTACTCCGATCGCATCATCGACTTGTCTTATGCTGCGGCGAAGAAACTCGGCTATGCCGAAACCGGCACCGCGCGGGTCAAGGTCGAGGGCATCGATCCGCAGCAGTGGTGGGCGGCCAAGGGCCGTCCGGCGCCGCTGATGCTCAACGAGCCGCAAGTGGCGCAGAATAGCGCGCCAGTGATTACGGCTTCGGCCGGCACCGTCGAGCAATGGACGCCGCCGCCGCAGCAACACGCCGCGGCCGTGGTGCCCGTGCAGATCGATGCAAAAAAAAACGCTTCTGCACCAGCGTCTGGCCAGTATCTGCAGGTGGGCGCGTTCGCCAACCCGGACGCTGCCGAACTGCTGAGGTCGAAGCTCAGCGGGATGGTGAGCGCGCCGGTGTTCATCAGTTCGATCGTGCGCAATCAGCAGACCCTGCACAGGGTACGCCTGGGGCCGATCGGCTCGCCGGGTGAAATCGCCCAGGTGCAGAACAGTGTGCGTCTGGCCAATCTGGGTTCGCCCAGCGTGGTCAGCGAGTAATACGTAGACCTTGATTGACGGTTCACTTGCGGTATTCGGGGGGTGAACCAGGTTGTTGGCTCGTCGAAGAACAAAAGCCCGGCAAGGGTGACTGGAGTGAGCAACTGAACACGCGATGGCCCGTTAGAAGGCTGTCTGAATAAGTTTTGCCTTCGGGCAAGTTTCCATTAGCGATTTCGAGAGACGGATGAACATCACCACCTTTGCCAAACGCCTGTGTCTGCTAGTCCCGCTGCTCCTCTCGCCAGCCGCCTTCGCGGCCGAGATGATGCCGTCGCCACCACAACTGGCCGCCAAGGCCTACGTTCTGATGGATGCCAGCAGCGGCAACGTGCTGGTCGAAAACAACGGCGACCAGCGTCTGCCACCGGCCAGCCTGACCAAGCTGATGACCGCGTACATCGCGACCCTGGAAATCCGTCGCGGCCAGATCGGTGAAAACGATCCGGTGACCGTCAGCGAAAACGCCTGGCGCACCGGCGGCTCGCGGATGTTCATCAAGGTCGGTTCGCAAGTCACCGTCAGCGACCTGCTGCACGGCATCATCATCCAGTCCGGTAACGACGCCAGCGTCGCCCTGGCCGAGCACATCGCCGGCAGCGAAGACGCCTTCGCCGACTTGATGAACAAGACCGTCACCGAACTGGGCATGACCAATACCCACTTCATGAACCCGACCGGTCTGCCGAACCCTGAGCACTACTCGTCGGCGCATGACATGGCGATTCTGGCCCGTGCGATCATCCACGAAGACCCGGCTCACTATGCGATCTACTCGCAGAAAGAGTTCTTCTGGAACGGCATCAAGCAGCCTAACCGCAACCTGCTGCTGTGGCGCGACAAGACCGTTGACGGTCTGAAAACCGGCCACACCGACGAAGCCGGCTACTGCATGGTGTCTTCGGCTGTACGTGACGGCCAGCGTCTGATCGCCGTGGTGTTCGGCACCAACAGCGAAGTAGCCCGCGCCGCTGAAACCCAGAAGCTGCTGACCTACGGCTTCCGCTTTTTCGAAACCCAGACCTTCTATCAGAAGGGCACTGAGCTGGCGCAGGCGCCGGTATGGAAAGGCACCACCAGCCAGGTCAAGGCCGGCCTGGCACAAGATCTGACCATGACCCTGCCGAAAGGCCAGCTGAAGAAGCTCGCTGCCAGCATGACCATGAACCCGCAACTGGTTGCGCCAATCGCCAAGGGCGACGTGATCGGTAAAGTCGAAGTCAAACTGGAAGACAAGGTGGTGCACAGCGCCGACCTGATCGCTCTGGATGGCGTCGAGGAGGGTGGTATCTTCCGCCGCATGTGGGATAGCATCCGTCTATTCTTCTACGGCTTGTTCAACTGATTCAGTGTTGACCTGCATGGCCCCGCCCCGATCCGGTGCGGGGCCATGTGCGTTACCACGGCTTGCACTCTAGAGGCCGTTACGCCATGACCGATACCGAAGTACAGGCGCCAAAGATCGAATTTCCCCAAACTGATTACCCGATCAAGGTAATCAGCGATACGGGCGTCGGCCGCAAAGACCAGATCATCGAGATCGTCAAGAAACACGCGACCATCAATGACGAGCGCATCGACGAGCGTCAAAGCAGCACCGGCAAGTACACCACCATCCAGCTGCACATCGTCGCCACCGACCAGGATCAGCTGTACAACATCAACAGCGAACTGCGGGCGACCGGCTTCGTGCACATGGTGTTGTGATGCACGGCACGCTGGGCTTTCGCGAGCTGGGCCAGATGGCTTACGAGCCGGTCTGGCATGCCATGCAGCGCTTTACCAACGAACGCGGCAATGCTGCCGCCGACGAAATCTGGCTCGTCGAACACCCGCCGGTGTTCACCCAGGGCCAGGCTGGCAAGGCCGAACACCTGTTGCTGCCGGGAGATATTCCGGTGGTGCAGGTCGATCGTGGCGGCCAAGTGACTTATCATGGCCCAGGGCAACTGGTGGCTTATCTGTTACTGGATGTGCGCAAGCTGGGTTTCGGCGTGCGTGATCTGGTCAGCCGCATGGAAGCCTGCCTGATCGAACTGCTGGCCAGCTACGGCGTCACCGCCGCCGCCAAGCCAGATGCTCCCGGCGTATACGTCGATGGAGCAAAAATCGCTTCTCTGGGTTTGCGCATTCGCCACGGTTGTTCCTTTCATGGCCTGGCCCTGAACGTGGATATGAACCTGGAACCGTTTCGACGGATTAATCCCTGCGGCTACGCCGGGCTGGCCATGACCCAGCTGAGCGATCACGCAGGATCGATTGAATTTGCCGAGGTAAGTGCCCGGCTGCGCGCGCAGCTCGTCAAACACCTCGACTATGCTGAGCAGACGACCCTCACGGGCGGAATCGACTGATATGACTACTGATGCAGTGCAAACCATGATCCCGACGCTCGACGTGACCGAGCGCCCGGCCCCGCGTCCCAAGGTTGAAGCCGGCGTCAAGCTGCGCGGCGCCGAGAAGGTTGCACGCATCCCGGTCAAGATCATCCCGACCACCGAACTGCCAAAGAAACCCGACTGGATCCGCGTGCGCATCCCGGTTTCGCCGGAAGTCGACCGCATCAAGAGCCTGCTGCGCAAGCACAAGCTGCACAGCGTCTGCGAAGAAGCGTCCTGCCCGAACCTCGGCGAATGCTTCTCCGGCGGCACCGCAACCTTCATGATCATGGGCGACATCTGCACCCGTCGCTGCCCGTTCTGCGACGTTGGCCACGGTCGTCCGAAGCCACTGGACGTCAACGAGCCGGAAAGCCTGGCCATCGCCATCGCCGACCTCAAGCTCAAATACGTAGTGATTACCTCGGTTGACCGTGATGACCTGCGTGACGGCGGTGCCCAGCACTTCGCCGACTGTATCCGCGAAATCCGCAAACTGTCGCCGAACGTGCAGCTCGAGACCCTGGTCCCGGACTATCGCGGCCGCATGGACATCGCTCTGGAAATCACCGCCGCCGAGCCGCCGGATGTGTTCAACCACAACCTGGAAACCGTGCCACGCCTGTACAAGGCTGCGCGTCCGGGTTCGGATTACCAGTGGTCGCTGACCCTGTTGCAACGCTTCAAGCAGATGATGCCGCACATTCCGACCAAGTCCGGCCTGATGCTGGGTCTGGGCGAGACCGACGAGGAAGTCATCGAAGTCATGAAGCGCATGCGCGAACACGACATTGACATGCTGACCCTCGGTCAATACCTGCAACCGTCGCGCAGCCACCTGCCGGTGCAGCGTTTCGTCCATCCGGACACCTTCGCCTGGTTCGCCGAGGAAGGGTACAAGATGGGCTTCAAGAACGTCGCTTCGGGCCCGCTGGTACGTTCCTCGTACCATGCCGACGAGCAGGCGAAGCTGGTCAAGGCCGAGCTGCTGGGTTCCTGATTCAGCGCCGATGCAAAAATGCCCGCCGAGGACTGTCCTTCGGCGGGCATTTTTTTGCCTGAGACAAGGGGCTTTTGTTTGCCTCTTCAGCTGACTACTGTGTGTGCATGACTTTACCGCTGGAGCCCATGGATGACCGTTCGACCGAGCCACACCCTGATTGCCCACCGAGCCGTACCGGCGCTGCCCTGCGAGGGCACGATCGGCGTCATCGCGCCTGCCGGTCCCGGCGCCCTCGACACTGAGAAAGCGCTGCAATGGATGCGCGCGCGCGGCCATGGGCTGAAGGTGTTTCCGGGCGTCTACGAGAAGGACGGCTATCTGGCCGGCAGCGACGACGTACGCCTGCGCGATCTGCATGCGGCATTCGCTGATCCCGAAGTCGACGCGATCATTTGCCTGCGCGGCGGCTACGGCACGCCGCGCCTGCTCGACCGAATCGATTACGACCTGCTCAGCCGGCATGCCAAGCCGTTTGTCGGCTATAGCGACATCACCGCGCTGCACCTGGCCATCAGTCGCTACGCCGGGTTTGTGACCTTCCACGGGCCGCTGCTCAATGCCGACCTGCTCGGCGACAAGGAGCCGCCGACCGTCACGTCATTCTTCGCCATGCTGCGCGGGCAAATGAAGTCAGGGAGTGTGCTGAGCCATCCGGCGGCGTATCCGCTCTCAACCGTTGAACCAGGCGTTGCCCACGGGCGCTTGCTTGGCGGCAATCTGGCGATGATTGCTGCAACCCTCGGCACGCCTTACGAGATTGATGTCGAAGGGGTGATTCTGTTTATCGAAGACATCAACGAGCCGCTGTATCGCATTGATCGGCTGCTGACCCAGATGCGTCTGGCCGGCAAGCTGGCCCGACTGCGCGGTGTGCTGGTCGGTGATATCGCCGGGGTGGAGGTCGACGCGCTGAATCGGCTGCTCAAGCAAACCTTTGAGCCGTTGCGGATTCCGGTGTTGTCGGGTTGGCGCAGTGGCCATTGCGACCCGAATCTGACACTGCCGTTGGGCGCGCTGGTGCGCCTGGATGCGGGAAAGCAGGAGTTGCTGCTGGAGCAGGATGTGGTGATCAAGGCGGAAACGGTTATTGCCTGACAGTCAGTCTTCGCGAGCAAGCTCGCTCCCACAGGTTTTGAGTCGAATACACAATTGTGTTTCAACCAGAACCCCTGTGGGAGCGGGCTTGCCCGCGATGCTTTTATTGGGCGCGCAGGCTCTCAAGCAACTTGTGCGTCGGATACCCATCCGCCGGCCACCCCAGTGCCTGCTGGGCGCTGCGAATGGCCTTGCGCGTATTGGCGCCGATAATGCCGTCCGCCGTGCCGGCGTCATAATTACGCGCGGTCAACAGCGTTTGCAGTTCGATGCGCTCGGTGCGACTCAGCGGTAGATCATCTTTCGGCCAGTCGCCATTGATCAAGCCTGCGCCTTCAAAGCGCTCGGACAGCAGGCTCACCGCCAGCGCATATGACGACGAATTGTTGTACTTGAGAATCGCCCGGAAGTTGTCGAGGATCAGAAACGCCGGGCCGCGATAACCGGCCGGCAGTAGCAGGGCAGCGGAAAGCTGCTCGGAGCCGGCTGGCACCTGCGCGCCATTGGGCAGGCTCACGCCCAGTTGCCGCCATTCGGCGACGCTTTTGCGAATCGCGCCATCGGCCAGGGTGTAGTTGAAACCGCTGGGCAGTTGCACTTCGAAGCCCCACGGCTGGCCACGCTGCCAGCCTGAGCTCTGCAGATAATGCGCGGTCGAGGCCAGCGCATCGGCCGGGCTGCCCCAGATGTCGCGGCGACCGTCACCGTCAAAGTCCACGGCGTGGGTGTTGTAAGTGGTCGGAATGAACTGGGTCTGGCCCATTGCGCCGGCCCAGGAGCCGAGCATTTTCTCCGGGGTGATATCGCCCTGCTGCAGTATCTGCAGGGCGGCGATCAATTGCGCATGAGCAAAGCCCGGACGACGGCCTTCGTAGGCGAGGGTGGCCAGCGAGTTGATTACCGACTTGCTGCCCTGAAACTGACCGAAATTGCTTTCCATGCCCCACACCGAGACCAGTGCCTGGCGATCAACGCCATATCGCTGCTCGATGCTTTGCAGAATGTCGGCGTACTGGCTGATCAACGCCTGGCCTTTGCGTACGCGCAGTGGCGACAGCGCGCCATCGAGGTATTCCCACACCGGGCGGGAAAATTCCGGCTGACTGCGATCGGCGCGGATCACGCTGGCGTCGAAGCTGACGTTGGCAAATGCCTGATCGAACAGCTCGGGGCGAATCCCGGCGGCAAGGGCATCTTTGCGAAAACCGGACTGCCATTCGGCGAAGGTTTGAGTCGGCTGAATATCGAGCGGATCGGCGGACGGCACTACCGGCGGGATGATCGCTGGGGCCGTGGCAACGGGGGCGGCTTGAAGCGGTTGTGCATCGGCGGCGGTGGGTTTTTCCGCGCAGGCAACAAGCAGGATGAAGCTGGAGGCAGCGATCAATTGGCGCACGGGCCAACGACGGGAAAGACTTGGGGGCATGCACAGTTCCAGGGGAAACGAATCAGGTGCAGACCTTAACATGAGCGGGGGGTAGTGCGCTTCAGGCAGCCAGAAAGTAAAAAGCCTCCCGGTTGTCAGACCGGAAGGCTTCGCGGCGGTAGCTGCCTTTGCCCTTGGCTGGTCGTTCCTGACGGCTGCGGAACAAGGGCTGGGCGACGATGGATTTGGCCTTGTTGGGGCCATGCTTTGCAGGCTTTTTGCTCATGGGGATTCTCTCGGTGTGGTGGTTTTGCGCCGGGAATAATCTGCCGATGTGGCGCATCTGTCCAGTAGCTCATGCGTAGGAATATTCTGGCGCTTTCGCGAGCAGGCTCGCTGCCACATTGGTAAGCGGTCACTGTGGGAGCGAGCCTGCTCGCGAATGGACGCTACGCGGTCGGCTGCCTTACTCGGCAGGCAAAGACAGTCGCTGGCCTGCCATCAATAGAGCCAACCGACTCAGGCTCATCCACGGCGAACCCGCTGCCTGACCTTTGATCTGCGCATCGATACGCTGCGCTTCGAGCAGCAATTGCGCCCAGCGTTGCGCCGAGTAGCGTTGCAGCGCCTTGCTCATCAGCGGCTTGCGCTTGTCCCAGACGGGCGGTTTCGACTGGCTGAAGCACTTGTCCAGTGGCGTGCCCTGGCTGTATTGCAATGAGATATTGGCCAACAGGCGCAACTCCCGCGCCAGTGCCCAGAGAATCACTGGCGGCTCGACGCCTTCGCCGCGCAGACCCTCGAGCATGCGCAAGGCGTGGGCCGGTTCGCCGTTGAGCACCGCGTCGGTCAGGCCGAACACGTCGAACCGCGCACTGTCGGCCACGGCGGCTTGCACGGTTTCGACGGTGATCTGCCCACTCTCGGCCATCAACTTGAGCTTTTCGATTTCCTGCGCGGCGGCGAGCAGGTTGCCTTCGACACGCGCGGCAATCAATTCGACGGCGTCCTGGCTGGCCGACAGACCGGCCTGGGACAGGCGCTGACGAATCCAGCTGGGCAGTTGATTGGCATCCACCGGCCAGATCTGTACGAACTGGGTCTGTTGGCCTTCGACCAGCGCCTTGCCCCACTTGGTTTTCTGCGCGCTGCCATCGAGCTTGGGCAAGCTGATCAGCAGGACGGTATCTTCAGCGGGACGTGAGCAATATTCGATCAGCGCCGCCGCACCTTTGTCGCCGGGTTTGCCTGATGGCAGGCGCAGCTCGAGCAGGCGTTTTTCGGCGAACAGCGACATGCTCGCGCCGGCCTGCAACAACGTACCCCAATCGAAATTGGCGTCGGCGGCGAAGACCTGACGTTCGTCGAAACCTTGCTGGCGAGCAGTCGTGCGGATGGCGTCGGCGGCTTCCTGACACAGCAACGGGTCATCGCCGCTGATGATGTAGACCGGCGCGAGTGCGCCTTGCAGGTGTTTGCCGAGTTGCGCGGGAGCGAGCTTCATAAGGAAGGGCGAGCGGGGCGCCAGAGCGCCCCGGCCGTCTTACTGCTGCGGGATTTCGAGCGGCGACTGACGCGGAGTTTCCGCCTCAGCCTTCTGCGCCGCTTCCAGCGCATCGGCTTCAGCCTTGGCGCGGTCATTGGCGGTTTGCTGCAGTTGCTGCAACTGGCCCGGGGTCAGCTGTGACAGGCGCAGCATCATGCGCTGAACCAGTTCGCGACGGATTTCATGACGGGCGTCGTTGGCTTCCTGATCGGAGCCGACGAGGTTGTTGCCGTCGTGAATGAACACCTTCTGCACTTCGAGCTTGTCGCTGATCAGCGACAGGTTTTTCTCGCCGCGGATGTCATAACTCAGCACGGTGTTGACCTGATACTCGCCTGTGCGCCCGGCACCGGCATAGCTGAGGATGCGCTGGCTTTCCTGCTCGTCAGCCAAGTAGAGCTTGTACGGCGCGCCGCTGTAAACCTTGACGCCGCTGGACTCGAGCGTCTGACGCAGTTGTGTCACGGTTTCGCCGTAAGCGTTACGCGCGCTCAGGTCGATTTCCTTGATCGACAGCTCGTTTGTGCCGGTACCACGCAACTGGAAACCGCAGGCGCTCAGCAGAACGGCGAGGCCCATCACCAGCAGATTGCGTTTGATCATTGTGTTGCTCCCCTTGAAACCAGGTGAGCCGACTCTGCGGCCCGAAAGGTTTTACTGGGTGCCAGGCGAGCCCGGCACCCGATCCAATTTAGCTGGCGACGATGTTGACCAGTTTGCCCGGCACCACGATCACTTTGCGAATGGTCAGGCCGTCGACGAAACGCAGCACGTTTTCGTTGATGCGCGCGGCGGCTTCGATCTCTTCGCGGGTGGCGCTGGCCGGCATTTCGATCTGCCCGCGCAGCTTGCCGTTGACCTGAATGACCAGGGTCAGGTTGTCCTGCACCAGCGCACTTTCGTCGACGGCCGGCCAGCCTGCATCGATCACCGCATCGGCGTGACCCAACTGCTTCCACAGTTCATGGCTGATGTGCGGGGTAATCGGCGCCAGCAGCAAGGTGACCGCTTCCAGGCCTTCGTGCAGCAGCGCGCGGTCCTGTTCGGTGGCTTGCGCGGCTTTTTCCAGCACGTTCATCAGCGTCATCACCTGAGCGATGGCGGTGTTGAATTTATGGTTCTGACCGACGTCATGGCTGGCCTGCTTGATCGCCAGGTGAATCGCACGACGCACGGTTTTCTGCTCGTCGTTCAAGCCGGCAATATCGAGCTTGCCCGGCAAGCCCTGGGTGACGTGGGCTTGCGCCAGACGCCAGACGCGCTTGAGGAAACGGTGCGAACCTTCAACGCCGGAGTCGGACCATTCCGCGCTCATGTCAGGCGGCGAGGCGAACATCATGAACAGGCGGCAGGTGTCGGCGCCGAACTGATCGATCATCGACTGTGGGTCGACGCCGTTGTTCTTCGACTTGGCCATCTTCTCGGTACCGCCGATTTCCACCGGCAGGCCGTCGGATTTCAGCTTGGCGCTGATCACCTTGGCTTTGCTGTCACGCTCAAGTTCCACGTCTGCCGGGTTGAACCAGGTGTAAGCACCGTTGGCTTCGCGACGATAGTAAGTCTCGGCGATCACCATGCCCTGGGTCAGCAGGTTCTTGAACGGCTCATTGGAGCTGACCAGACCTTCGTCACGCATCAACTTGTGGAAGAAACGCGCATACAGCAGGTGCAGAATGGCGTGTTCGATACCACCGATGTACTGATCCACCGGCAGCCAGTGATCGGCCGCGGATTTTTCCACCAGACCGCCTTCGAAGTGCGGCGAGGCATAGCGTGCGTAGTACCACGACGACTCGACGAAGGTGTCCATGGTGTCGGTTTCACGCTTGGCCGGAGCGCCGCATTTCGGGCAGCTGCATTCGTAGAACTCGGGCATGCGCGCAAGCGGCGAACCGGCGCCGTCCGGCACCACGTCTTCCGGCAATACCACGGGCAGTTGATCTTCCGGCACCGGCACGTCACCGCACGCGGCGCAGTGGATGATCGGGATCGGGCAGCCCCAGTAGCGCTGGCGGCTGATGCCCCAGTCGCGCAGGCGGAACTGGGTACGCGAGGCGCCCAGTTGTTTCTTGATCAGGGCGACTTCCATGGCGTCGAACGCGCCGGCGAAATCGAGGCCGTCGAACTCGCCGGAGTTGATCAGCGTGCCGTGCTCGCCGTAGGCGTCTTGCCACGGCGCCGGGTTGCTGTCACCGGAGCTGGTGCGCACCACGGATTTAACCGGCAGGTTGTACTTGTGGGCGAATTCGAAATCGCGCTCATCGTGCGCCGGCACCGCCATGACCGCGCCGTCGCCGTAGTGCATCAGCACGTAGTTGGCGACCCACACCGGCAGCTTCTCGCCGGTCAGCGGGTGCTCGACGAACAGGCCGGTCGGCAGGCCTTTCTTTTCCTGGGTGGCGACATCGGCTTCAGCGACGCTGCCGCCCTTGCATTCAGCGATGAATGCTTGCAGCTCAGGGTTGTTCTGCGCGGCCAGGGTGGCCAGCGGGTGCTCGGCAGCGACGGCGACGTAGGTCGCGCCCATCAGGGTGTCCGGACGGGTGGTGAAGACTTTCAGAGTGCCGGCTTCGCCGATCGAGTCGACGTTGTACGGGAACTGCACTTCCATGCCACGGGACTTGCCGATCCAGTTGCGCTGCATGGTCTTGACCTGTTCCGGCCAGCCAGTCAGTTCGTCGAGGCTTTCCAGCAGCTCGTCGGCGTAAGCGGTGATCTTGAAGTAGTACATCGGGATTTCGCGCTTTTCGATCAGCGCGCCGGAGCGCCAGCCACGGCCGTCGATGACTTGCTCGTTGGCCAGCACGGTCTGGTCGACCGGGTCCCAGTTCACGGTACCGTTCTTGCGGTAGATGACGCCTTTTTCGAACAGGCGCGTGAACAGCCATTGTTCCCAGCGGTAGTAGTCCGGCTTGCAGGTGGTCACTTCACGGGACCAGTCCACCGCGAGGCCGAGGCTGCGCAGCTGCGACTTCATGTAGGCGATGTTCTCGTAGGTCCACTTGGCGGGCGCTACGTTGTTTTTCATTGCGGCGTTTTCCGCCGGCATGCCGAACGCATCCCAACCCATTGGCTGCAGAACATTCTTGCCCTGCATACGCTGGTAGCGCGAGATCACGTCGCCGATGGTGTAGTTGCGCACGTGGCCCATGTGCAGCTTGCCGCTGGGGTAAGGGAACATCGACAGGCAGTAGTAGGTTTCCTTGCCTGGCTGTTCACTGACTTCAAAGGACTTTTGCTCATCCCAGAACGACTGGGCGGCGGCTTCGATCTCACGGGGCTGATATTGTTCGTGCATGGCTACTTTTGTACTGGATAGGGGTGGCCTAATCCTCTTCGACGGCGGCATCAGGGATGGCCCGAATGCGCTGGAAGTGGAATGACAGGAAGCGCCGTAGCATACATGACCGCGCTTGGCCGAGGGAAACCCTGATTACAGCTGATTGCCAGACGTTTTGGGCAACGAGGGCCGTTGGTCGCGGCGTGTAGCCGGTTCGTGCAGCGAAGCTAAGCTCTAACTGGGGAGTGAGTCTTATCTTCAATGAGGTGAGGGATGGTGGAGCAACGGAAAAAAAACGTAACGAAACCCGAGTTGTACGAAAGGTTGATCGATCGTCTGGGCATGGCGCTGGACGCCGTGAAAACCGCTGACCGGCTGCGCGACGAGCGCCCCCTGGAACTGGAATTGCGTGGCTTGAGCCCCGCCGAGTTCAAACTGGTCAAGGCCTATCTGGATCGCAGTGAACGTGAAACGCAGGGATGCCTGTCTCAAGCAGTGAAGCAGCTCGATGCGGCACATTCGGCCAAGGTCATCTGGCTCAAGGACAAGGCGCCGCGCAGAGACACCGGCAAGGTGCGTTCTGTGCAGGCCAAGTAAGCGCATGGCAGGTCATGAAACGGATCTTTCGCAACCGGATCCGGCCTACTGGTTGTAACGCGTAATCAACACTCTTAGGCTTCGGGCATCTTTGGAGATGCCCGATGCCCTTTCGCTATTTCATCAAACAACTTTTACTGCCGCCCGGCATTCTTTTGCTGCTGTTGCTAGCCGCCTGGTGGCTGCGCCGCTCGCGGCCGCGTCTGGCCGGCGTGTGTTTTGCCCTCGGCTTTGGCGGCCTGTGGCTGATGAGCCTGCCGGTAGTGGTGCAGTGGAGTGCCAAAGCGCTGGAGCGCGAGCCGCCACTGGCCCGCCAGGAATGGACGACGCTGGCACAACGCGCGGATGCGATTGTGGTGTTGGGCTCGGGGCGCGAGCGCGGTGATCTGGCCTGGGGCGAAGACCAGCCGACCGGCGTGGGACTCGAGCGTCAGCGTTACGCGGCGCGCCTGGCCAAGGCTTCCGGCCTGCCGATCCTGACCAGCGGCGGCCTGCATTACGGCACACCACCGACCGAGGCCAGGTTGATGGCGGATTCGTTGCGTGATGATTTCGACGTAACGGTGCGCTGGCAAGAAGGCGCGAGCCGCACCACGTGGGAAAATGCCAGGATGACGGCGGATATCCTCTTGCCGCAGGGGATCAAGCGGGTCGTCGTGGTGACGCAGGCGTGGCACATGCCGCGGGCGGTGTGGAGCTTTGAACAGGCGGGATTCGACGTGGTGCCGGCACCGGTGGGTTTCCTCGGTGCGGATAACGCTCGCCCGTTTGGCGGCTGGTTGCCGGAATTCAAATCGATCTGGCAGAGCGGGCAGTTGCTTAATGAAGCGGTGGGGCAGGTGGGGTATTCGTTGTTTTACCAAGGTGATGCCAACCACGATTGACTTGGTGGTGCTTATGCCCTCTTCGCGAGCAGGCTCGCTCCCACATTGAAATGCATGCCAGATGTGGGAGCGAGCCTGCTCGCGAAGCTTTTAAAGGGTTTTTGACATCCGGCTGGCCATCAGCGCCCAGCCGAACAGCAGCAGGCACAACACGATCAGCGGCCACGAACGCCATTGCAGATACGGCGTCAGGTCGTGCATCGGTACCACTTCGCCGTACAGCACGCCTTGTTCGAACTGCGGAATCTGCTCGGTAATCTGCCCGAACGGGTTGATCAGGCCAGTAACGCCGTTGTTGGTCGCGCGGATCATCCAGCGTCCAGCCTCCAACGCGCGCATCTGCGCCATCTGCAAATGTTGCAGCGGGCCGATGGAAGTGCCGAACCAGGTGTCGTTGCTGATAGTCAGCAGCAGGTCGCTGCGTGCCGACAGGCCAGCGGCGAACTCCGGATAGACCACCTCGTAGCAGATAAACGGTGCGATCTGGTAACCCTTGGCCTGTAGCAGTGCCTGATCGGACGGGCCGCGCGCGAAGTCCGACATCGGCAAGTCGAAGAATGCGATCAAGCCGCGCAACACGTCCTGCAACGGCACGTACTCGCCGAACGGCACCAGTTTCTGCTTCAGGTAAGTACCATCGCCTTCGCCCACCACGGTGATGCCGTTGAAAAAGCGCCGTTCGTGATGCACGGTCTGGCGAATCGGCACACCAGTGATCAACGCTGATTTACGCTCGGCGGCGAAGTTGCCCATCATCGTCAGGTAGCCCTCGGCGGACTCCTTCAACACCGGCACGGCGGTTTCTGGCCAGATCAGCAGATCGACCGGCTTGGAGCGGAAACTCAGATCACGGTACAGCGCCAGTTGCGCATTGAGCTCGGCCGGGTCCCATTTCATGCTTTGCGCGACGTTACCCTGAATTGCGGCAACACTCAGTGGTGCGCCGGACGGGCTGGTCCAAGCGTGGCCCTTAAGTGCGATGCCGGCCACCCAAGGTCCAGCCAACAGCACCAGACCGGCCACGACAAAGGTTTTGCGTCCGCTTTGCAGCAAGCGCCGCGCGTTGTAGATCAGCGCTGCGGTCAACGCTAGAACGAACGACACCAGCCACATGCCACCGACCGGCGCAAGCCCGGCCAATGGCCCATCAAGCTGACTGTAACCGGAGTACAACCAAGGAAAGCCAGTGAGGAACCAGCCGCGGAACGCTTCCTGCCCGACCCACAACGCCGCAAACGCCAACGCGTCGGCCACCGGTGCTTCGTTACGGCGCAACCAGCGCGCCCATAACGAGGCCGGCAAGGCGAAGAACCAGGCAATCGCGGCGGTAAACAGCAACATCAGGAACCCGGCCAGCAACACCGAAGCGCCGCCGAAATGGTGAATGCTGTAATAGATCCAGCTGGTGCCAGCGCCGAACAGGCCAAAGCCGAAGCACCAGCCACGGCCCAGCGCCTGACGCGGACTCAGTTCACGCAAGCCGGCATAGAACAGACCGACCGCCAGCAACGCCAGCGGCCAGATGTTGAACGGGGCAAGAGCAAACGTGGTGATTGCACCGGCCGCCACGGCCAGCAGATTACCGGGCCAGCCGGGGCGGGTTGTCCAGCGCATTTCAGTCCTTAGATTTCTTACCGGGCGATTGGGGTCAGTCGCAGCAAATGAATCCGACGGCTGTCGGCGTTCAGGATGCGGAAACGATAGGCGCCGATTTCAGTGATTTCGTTGCGTTTTGGCAAGTGGCCGAACGCGCTCATCACCAGGCCGCCGACGGTGTCGAACTCGTCGTCGGAGAATTCGCTGTCGAAGAACTCGTTGAAGTTCTCGATTGGCGTCAGCGCCTTGATCAGGAAATCACCGCTGGGCAGCGGCTTGATGTAGCTGTCTTCTTCGACGTCGTGCTCGTCTTCGATATCGCCGACGATCTGTTCGAGGACGTCTTCGATGGTCACCAGACCGGCCACGCCGCCATATTCGTCGATGACGATGGCCATGTGGTTGTGGTTGGCGCGGAATTCACGCAGCAACACGTTCAGGCGCTTGGACTCCGGCACGAAGGTGGCCGGGCGCAGCAGGTCCTTGATGTTGAAGCTGTCGCCGTTCTCCTTGAGGATCAGCGGCAGCAGGTCCTTGGCCAGCAGCACGCCCATTACGTCGTCATGGCTTTCGCCGATGACCGGGTAGCGCGAGTGGGCCGAGTCGACCACGGCAGGGAGGAATTCGCGAGGTGTCTGGGTCGCCTTGATGCTGATCATCTGCGAGCGCGGCACCATGATGTCGCGTACTTGCAGGTCAGCCACCTGGATGGCGCCTTCGACGATGGCCAGCGCTTCGCTGTCCAGCAGTTTGTTCTGATGTGCATCACGCAGCAGCTCGAGAAGCTCCTGACGGTTCTTCGGCTCGTGGGCAAAAGCCTGGGTCAGTTTACCCAGCCATGACTTCTGCCCGTTGCTCGATCGATCTTCGCTCATAGCGATTACTCTGAATCCTTTGTTGTAACGATGGGGGAGTGTTCGGTTTCGTCGTCCGCGTACGGATCGGGATAGCCCAGTTCGGCAAGCAACTCGCGTTCCAGTGCTTCCATTTCTTCGGCTTCGTCATCATCTATATGGTCGTAACCGAGCAGATGCAAGCAGCCGTGAATGACCAGATGTGCCCAGTGTGCCTTTAGTTCCTTGCCCTGCTCGGCGGCTTCGCGTTCGACCACGGCCACGCAGATCACCAGATCGCCGAGCAGCGGGATATCGAGAAACTCGTCAGGCACTTCGGCCGGGAACGACAACACGTTGGTCGCGTAATCCTTGTGGCGCCAGGTGTGATTGAGCTCGCGGCCTTCTTCCTCGTCGACCAGACGAATGGTCATTTCCGAATCAGCGCTGCGCTGGCGCAGGGCCAGTTCGCACCACTGGCGGAACTCGGCTTCACTCGGCGCGCTGGCCTCGGTGGCGATTTGCAGATCCAGCTCAAGCATCGCGCGAGGCTTCCTTCGCGGCTTCGGCACGGGTCTCGAAGCGCTCGTAGGCCTCGACAATCCGCTGCACCAACGGGTGGCGCACGACGTCTTTGGGCTGGAAGTGGGTAAAGCTGATGCCTGGCACGTCCTTCAGCACTTCGATCACATGGTGCAGGCCGGATTTGGTGCCGCGCGGCAGGTCGACCTGAGTGATGTCGCCCGTGATCACAGCGGTGGAACCGAAGCCGATGCGCGTGAGGAACATCTTCATCTGTTCGACCGTGGTGTTCTGGCTTTCGTCGAGAATGATGAAGCTGTTGTTCAGCGTACGACCGCGCATGTAGGCCAGCGGCGCGACTTCAATCACTTGTTTCTCGATTAGCTTGGCGACGTATTCGAAACCGAGCATTTCGTACAGTGCGTCATACAGCGGGCGCAGGTACGGGTCGATCTTCTGCGACAGGTCGCCGGGCAGGAAGCCGAGTTTTTCACCCGCTTCGACCGCCGGACGCACCAGCAGGATGCGGCGGATCTGCTCGCGCTCCAGCGCATCTACCGCACAGGCTACGGCCAGATAGGTCTTGCCGGTACCGGCCGGGCCGATGCCGAAATTGATGTCGTTGCCGAGGATTTCCTTCACGTAGCGCTGCTGATTCAAGCCGCGTGGGCGAATCATGCCTTTCTTGGTGCGCAAGGCGACGGTCGGTTCGGCGGGGGCTGGATTGTCCAGATCATCGCCGGCCGATTCCTGGATGAACAGGTGCACCAGATCGGGCGACAGCTCGGTACCCTTGGTTTCCCGGTACAGGCGGCGCAGCAGGTTTTCCGCGGACGTGGTGAGTTTAGGATCGCCAATCAACTCGAACTGGTTTCCGCGATTGCGGATCTCGATGGCCAGGCGCTGTTCGATCAAGCGCAAATGCTCGTCGAATTGCCCGCACAGATTGGCGAAGCGGCGAGCCTCAAAAGGCTCGAGGAGAAAACGATGTGGTTCGATGGGTGCGTTCAAGGTCGTATTTAGCCGCCCTGGGGCAATTAGGATGAAATCAAGGATAACGCCAGTGGCGTGGGTGCGAAAGCTCTTAAATATCTCAGCCGATCAGCGCCGCTGCGCTTTACCTGTGGGAGCGAGCCTGCTCGCGAAGGCGGCGACACATTCAAAATTGATGTGTCTGACAGACCGCCTTCGCGAGCAGGCTTGCTCCCACAGGAGAATGCGGCGTTATTGAATTAAAGAACCACGCAGTGAGTGCGGTTGCGCGGCGTCGATGCGCACGTCAGCGAACTGGCCGATCAGCGTGGGATTGTCGCAGCGGAAGTTGACGATACGGTTATTCTCGGTGCGGCCTTGCAGCTCGCCCGGGTCTTTCTTCGAATAATCGGTCACCAGGATGCGCTGGATCGATCCGACCATTTGTCGGCTGATTTCGAAACCCTGCTGATTCAAACGGTGTTGCAGCGCGTTCAGGCGTTCTTTCTTCAATTCCTCCGGGGTGTCGTCGGCCAGATCGGCAGCGGGCGTGCCCGGGCGCTGGCTATAAACGAACGAGTAGGAGAAATCGAAGCCGACATCGGCGATTAATTTCATGGTCTGTTCGAAGTCTTTCTCAGTCTCGCCGGGGAAACCGACGATAAAGTCCGAACTGATGCAGATCCCCGGTACGGCGGCGCGCAATTTGCGCAGCTTGGATTTGTACTCAAGCGCCGTGTGGTTGCGCTTCATCGCCGCGAGAATCCGGTCGGAGCCCGACTGCACAGGCAAGTGCAGGTGCTTGACCAGTTCAGGGACTTCGGCGTGGGCCTGGATCAGGCTGTCGGAGAACTCCAGCGGATGCGACGTGGTGTAGCGGATGCGGTCGATGCCGTCGACGGCGGCGACCACGCGAATCAGCTCGGCCAGATCGGCCAGACGACCGTCGTGGGTCTGGCCGCGATAGCCGTTGACGTTCTGCCCCAGCAGCGTGACTTCACGCACACCGTGTTCGGCGAGGTGAATGATTTCCGCGATCACGTCGTCGAACGGCCGGCTGACTTCTTCGCCACGGGTGTACGGCACCACGCAGAACGTGCAGTACTTGCTGCAACCTTCCATCACCGACACATACGCGCTCGGGCCATCGATGCGCGGCTCGGGCAGGTGATCGAATTTTTCGATTTCCGGGAACGAGACGTCGACCTGCGGCAGCTTGCTGCTGCGCGCGGCGTCGATCATCTCCGGCAAACGGTGCAGGGTCTGCGGGCCGAACACCACGTCGACGTACGGAGCGCGATCGCGGATCGCTGCGCCTTCCTGACTGGCCACGCAACCGCCGACGGCGATGACCATGTCCGGGTTGGCCAACTTCAGTTCGCGCCAGCGGCCGAGCTGCGAATACACGCGGTCTTGCGCGCGTTCGCGGATCGAGCAGGTGTTGAGCAGAATCACGTCGGCGTCTTCCGCGCGGGCGGTGACTTCCAGGGCCTGATGTTCGCCCAGCAGATCGACCATGCGCGAGCTGTCGTACTCGTTCATCTGGCAACCGTGGGTTTCGATGTAAAGCTTCTTGGCCATGGATTCGGGTCGTCACGTGATTCAAAGAACCGCGCATTATAGGGAACAAGCCGTCAGGTTCCTACCGCTGTGCGTCCGGTGGCTATGCTATAGTTCGCGCCCTCATTTTTACCCCGATGTTGTCCGCCCGCCATGACCAAACGCGAAGCTCCAATCTACAAGGTGATTTTCCTCAACCAGGGCCAGGTGTTCGAAATGTACGCCAAGCAGATCTATCAAAGTGATCTGTGGGGTTTCCTGGAAGTTGAAGAATTCGTCTTTGGCGAGCGCACGCAAATGGTCGTCGATCCGAGCGAAGAAAAGCTCAAGGCGCAGTTCGAAGGCGTGGTGCGCAGTTTTGTGCCGATGCATTCGATCGTGCGCATCGATGAAGTGGAACGTCTGGGCACACCGAAAATCAGCGAAGCCCGTGGCGCGGTCGGCAATGTCATGCCGTTTCCGATGCCGATGCCTGAGAAGTAAGCTTCAAGACCGTGTCGCCCCCATTCGCGAGCAGGCTCGCTCCCACAGTAGATCTCCAGTGTTCAGAAGATCCTCTGTGGGAGCGAGCCTGCTCGCGAAGAGGCCAAAAAGGTCGGCGCAAAAATCAGGGCAGCGGTGAAAACGGCGTACGCCCATCGGCGCTCTGCAGTTCCATCAGGTATTTGCGGAAAATCTGCCCCAGCACCTGAGTGGCGGTTTCGAGATCTTCGCGGGACATCTTTTCCGAGACTTCGTCAGCCGTGTCCAGCGCCTCTTCGGCCCCGTTGACCGCTGCCATCTTCAGCACGATGTAGGCCTGGATATTGTTGGCCTGCACGCCTTCACCGTGGAAGAACATGCTGCCGAGCTTGAATTGCGCCTGGGCGTGGCCTTGCAGCGAGGCCTTTTCGAAATAGCTCAGGGCTTGATTGAGGTCGCGCGGCGCGTTCTTGCCGTCGTAGTAGAACTCACCCAACTCGTATTGCGCTTGCGCGTCCCCTTCGTCCGCCGCTTTCTGGCAGGCGGCCAATGCCTGCGTGACGTCTTGCGGCTGAGTATTGAGGGTGCAACGACCCATCGCCGGGATCAACAACGAGTTGCCGCCTGCTTGTGCATGCGCGAGCAGGGGCTGAAGGAGCAACAGGCAGCCCAATGCAAGGGTGCGGCCGGTGCGGTTCATGGGAATCGACTTACCTCTGAAGGGCACGCGGACCCGTCGAGGGATCCAATAAGCGCGCATTATGAAATAAGCGAGGCCAACCTTACAAAGTCTTTACTCGTTTTTCTGCTGCGTGGGGAATATATCGCCCGATTCAGGCAGGATTTCCGCAGGCACGTCGGAAAAACCGAGCGAATGTAGGCGATAGCTGACGCTGGCTATAGCCAACGTCAGCGGTACGGCAATTATTTCAATGCGGCGAAGGCGCGCTCGGCGGCGTCCAGCGTCAGTTGCAGCTCGGCCTCGCCGTGGGCGATCGAGGTGAAACCGGCTTCGAAAGCGCTCGGCGCCAGGTACACACCACCTTCCAGCATCAAATGGAAGAAGCGACCGAACATTGCCGCGTCGCTGGCCATCACGTCGTCGAAGGTGACGATGTCGTCGGCGCCGCTGAAATACAGACCGAACATGCCGCCAGCCTGGGTGGTCACGAATGGAATGCCCGCAGCATCGGCGCGCTGTTGCAGGCCGTCGAGCATGCGCGCGGTGTAGTCGGTCAGTTCGGCGTGGAAACCCGGGCGGCTGATCAGGCGCAACGTCGTCAGGCCGGCAGCCATCGCCAGCGGATTACCCGACAAAGTACCGGCCTGATACACCGGGCCCAGCGGGGCGATGCGCTGCATGATCTCGCGCTTGCCACCGAAGCAACCCACCGGCATGCCGCCGCCGATGATCTTGCCGAACGTGGTCAGGTCCGGCGTCACACCGTAGTGCGCCTGGGCACCGCCGAGGGCGACGCGGAAACCGGTCATCACTTCGTCAAAAATCAGCACCACACCATGTTTGTCGCACAGCGCGCGCAGGCCTTCGAGAAAGCCCGGTGCTGGCGGCACGCAGTTCATGTTGCCGGCGACCGGCTCGACAATGATGCATGCCACGTCTTCGCCCACTTCAGCGAGCATCGTTTCAACTGCGTCGATGTCGTTGAACGGCAGGGTCAGGGTGTGTTTGGCAAATGCCGCTGGCACGCCGGCCGAGCTCGGTACGCCCTGGGTCAGAGCGCCGGAACCGGCCTTGACCAACAGGCTGTCGGAGTGGCCGTGGTAGCAGCCTTCGAATTTGATGATGCTGTCGCGACCGGTGTAACCACGGGCCAGACGAATTGCACTCATGGTCGCTTCGGTGCCGGAGCTGACCATGCGCACCATGTCCATCGACGGCACCAGCGAGCAGACCAGGTCGGCCATCTCGGTTTCCATCGACGTCGGTGCGCCGTAGGACAGACCGTGTTGCAGCTGATTGCGTACCGCGTCGAGCACGTCCGGATGGCTGTGGCCGAGGATCATCGGGCCCCACGAACCGACGTAATCGACATAACGCTTGTCATCTTCGTCGGTGACGTAAGCGCCTTCGGCGTGTTTGAAGAACAGCGGGGTGCCGCCGACGCTCTTGAACGCGCGAACCGGCGAGTTGACGCCGCCGGGAATGTGTTTCTGAGCGTTGGCAAACAGGGTTTCGGAACGAGACATGATCGGGCTCTCAAATCAGATTTTCAGAAGTTCGTTGAAGGCGCGGGCGCGGCGGGTCACTTCGGCGCTGCTCTCGGCGCCGAACAAACCGTGGATCACGGCGAGCAGATCGACACCGTGCTCGACCAGCGGCGCGGCGTTATCGAGGGTGATGCCGCCAATCGCGCAGATCGGCAAGTGCAGCGTGCGTTTGGCTTCGTCGAGCAAGTCGAGGCTGCAACTCGGCGCACCGGGTTTGGTGGTGGAATTGAAGAAGCGGCCGAAGGCGACATAGCTCGCACCTTCTTTGGCGGCCTGTTCGGCCAGGGCGATCTGCCCGTGACAGGTCGAACCGATGATCGCTTTCGAGCCGAGCAGGGCGCGGGTCGGCGACAGCGGGCCGTCAGTCTGGCCCAAGTGCACGCCGACATTGAGGCGCGCGGCCAGTTCGGCGTCATCGTTGATGATCAGCTGCGTCTTGTAGCGCTCGCACAAGTTGCGCAGCGCTTCGGCCTCGCGCAGACGGCGGGCCTCGTCGCTGCTCTTGTCGCGGTATTGCAGCAGGGTGACGCCACCTTCCAGCGCCGCCTCCACGTAAGACAGAAACTTGCCGGCCAGCAACTGGCTGTCGGTGATGGCATACAGGCCACGTAGTTTCATCGGGCAGACCTCACGAGGTTACGAGCAGAAATCCAGCGGCAGGCGACGCGGCACGAACTGGCCTTTGCCCAGTTGTTCGGCATCGCGCAGGGTCCGCCAGGTGTAATCCAGCGCACTGCGCACAGCACTGGCCAGGTGTTCGCCCTGAGCGAGTCGCCCGGCCAAAGCGCTGGCCAGCGTACAACCGGAGCCGTGATAGCTGCCCGGCAGACGCTGGCAGATGAATGTTTCGCGCAGGCCGTCGCGGCTGTACACGCGGTTGTGGATTTCAGTTTCGTCGCCGTGGCCGCCGGTGATCAGCAGGTTTTTGATGAACGGCAGAAGTTTGTCTGCGCACTCGTCGGCCGTACCTTCCGGCAGTTCAGCGAGAATGCGCGCTTCAGGAAGATTGGGGGTGGCGATAATCGACAGCGGCAGCAGACGCTGGCGCATCGCATAGCCGACCTCGTCTTTGCCCAGGCGTCCGCCGCCGCCGGCACGCAGCACCGGGTCGCAGACCACCGGCAGATGCGGGTGCGCCGAGAGCAGTTCGACGACCGTGTCGACCATCTCCAGCGAGCCGAGCATGCCCAGTTTCACTGCGGCGACTTCGGAGTCGTTGAGCACGGCGTTGGCCTGGGCCAGCACCCACTCACGGTCGAGGACGCGAAAGTCAGTGACGTTGACGGTGTCTTGCACGGTCAGGGCGGTGACGGCCGGAGCCGCATGGCAACCCTGCGCGAGCAAGGCTTCGATATCTGCCTGCAAGCCGGCGCCACCACTGGGGTCGTGGCCGGAGAGACAGAGGACAACGGGGCGGGAGCTGTAGATATTCATGGTGCGCGAGCTTACCACCAAAGCTGATTTTGGGGGGTGGGTGGCAGCGCAAGATCAAAAGATCGCAGCCTTTGACAGCTCCTGCATCGGACCGCATTCCCCTATAGGACCTGCCGAAGGCTGCGATCTTTTGATCTTCCTGACCAATGCAACATCTCTAGGCCGCTGCTTTGCCCTGGAACGCCCGTTCTAGAGCCGTTGTAGGAAAAATTTCCATGGTGCTCAATGGCCATCAACGGCTATGCTAGGCTGGATCCAAACAATCACAGGTAATACCGGTTTTACGTCTACTCAAAGGGAATGGGGGGCTTCCTGACACAACCGGACGAGCCACGCTGGGGCTTCAATGCGCTATTTGCTGATGTTGCTGTTCTGCTTGCCACTCATGGCGAGCGCTGTCGAATTCGACGAATTCACCCAGAGCCTGCCGCTGGGCCGATCGCTGCAAGTGTTCGAAGACCCGAGCGGTCAGGCGACCATTGCCGACGTCCGCGCGCAAGATACCGCCGGCCAGTTCAAAGCCCACGACAAGGCCACGCTCAATGCCGGTTACTCGCGTTCGGCGTTCTGGCTGAAGATCGACCTGCATTACCGCCCGAGCAACCCGGTCGCCCAGCGCACCTGGTTGCTGGAGCTGGCGTATCCGCCGCTTGATCACCTCGACCTTTACTTGCCCGACGCCAGTGGCGACTACCGACTGGTGCGCCAGACCGGCGACGCCTTGCCCTTCGCCAGCCGCGAGATTCGTCAGAACAATTACCTGTTCGACTTGCCATTCAAACCGAATCAGCAGCAGACGCTGTACCTGCGCCTGGCCAGCGAAGGCTCGATCCAGGCGCCAGTGACGTTGTGGTCGAGCACCGCCTACCTCGAAGACCAACCGGTGCGCCTGTATGTGCTCGGTATCATTTATGGCGTGCTGCTGGGGATGCTGGTCTACAACCTGTTCATCTACCTGAGCGTGCGCGACACCAGTTACCTCTATTACATCTTCTACATCGGCTCGTTCGGCCTTTATCAATTGTCGGTGAACGGTGCAGCGGTCGAATATTTCTGGCCGGACAACCCATGGTGGGCCAACGCCGCGACGCCGTTCTTCATCGGTTGCGCCGGACTGTTCGGCAGCCAGTTCGCCCGCAGTTTCCTGCAGACCAAGACCCACAGCCCCTGGCTGGATCGTTTGCTGATCGGCCTGATTGCCTTCAGTGCACTGGTGATCGGCCTGTCGCTGATGACCAGTTACGCCCTGGCCCTGCGCCTGGCGACCACACTGGCGCTGACCTTCACCGTGGTGATCTTTGCCGCCGGGATTCTTGCCTGGTGGCGCGGCCTGCGGGTGGCCCGTTACTTCATCATCGCCTGGTCGGCATTCCTGCTCGGCGGCATCGTCAACACGCTGATGGTGCTGGGCCTGCTGCCCAATGTGTTCCTGACCATGTACGCCAGCCAGATCGGCTCGGCCATCGAAGTGGCGCTGCTGTCGCTGGCGCTGGCCGATCGCATCAACGCCATGCGCGAACAACAGGCGCAGACCTTGTTCGACGCCGGGCAGAAACTCGAAGTGCTCAACCAGCAACTGGCCCACAGCAACAAACTCAAGGACGAATTTCTCGCCACCCTGACCCACGAATTGCGCACGCCGATGAACGGCGTGATTGGTTCGCTGGAGCTGATGCAGACCGTCGACCTCGATCCCGAGCTTGAGCAATATCAACAGACCGCTGCCGGTTCCGCCCGCGACATGATGCGCATGGTCAATGGCATCCTTACCCTCACCGAATTGCAGGCCGGCAAGCTCAAGGCGACGCCGGGCAGTTTCAGCCTGCGCGCAGTGGTCGAGGCGTTGCGCGTGCAGTTCGAAGGTAATGCAGCGAGCAAGTCGCTGGACTTCAAGGTTGAAGTGCTGCCGACCCTGCCGGATCGCCTGCACGGCGACAGCGCGAAACTGGCGCAGTGCCTGGAATGCCTGCTCGACAATGCGATCAAGTTCACCCGCGTCGGCGGCCTGGCGCTGCGCGTTACCGGGCGGCCGTCGACGGATAACCGCATGGCGCTGTCGTTTGCGGTGATCGACACCGGCATCGGTTTCACTGATCTGGGCGAGGCCACGCTGTATCAGCGTTTCTTCCAGCTCGACGGTTCGATGACTCGCGAATACGGCGGCCTGGGGGTGGGTCTGGCGATCTGTCGGCAACTGGTTGAATTGCTCGGCGGCAAACTCACCCATCGCTCCGAGCCGGGACGCGGCAGCCGCTTCCAGCTCGATGTCGAATTCGAACTGCCGGTGATCGAAGCGCCTGCGCATCAGCCGACTCGCGATTGCACGCGTGCGCCGCAGGACTGCACGGTGCTGCTGGTGGACGACAACAGCGTCAACCAATTGGTGATGCGTGGCATGTTGCTCAAGCTCGGTTTCCGCGTACGCAGCGTCGACAACGGCGCCGCTGCGCTGGACTGCCTGCAACGGGAAAGCTTCGATGCGGTGCTGGTCGATTGCCAGTTGCCCAGCCACGAAGGCGCATCGCTGTGCTGCCAGATCCATGCCCTGCCAGGCTGCGCGCACTTGCCGGTGTTCATGCTGGCCTTGAGCGCTGACCGCGAACAATGCGCCCCGGGCGCGGCCATCGACTACCTGCACAAACCGGTAAAATTCGAGGATCTGCAGGCTGCGTTGCAGCGCCGTGTGCTCAGTTGCTGATGGGGTAAAAGCGCCGCAAAAACGGCGCCTATGACACTTTGTTCAAAAAAGCACCAGTGCTTAACTGGTGCCATTGCTGAACACGGAGCGCCGTCATGAACCTGCATCAGTTCGCCGAAACCCACGAAGTCACCAATCAGCCGCCGTCGCTGGACGGCACCAACCTGTACCGCATCGACCTGCCGTTGCAGGAGTGGTCGCGGCGTTTTGGCGCCGGTTGGGCCGAGTCGCGCATAGATGCCTATGGCGCACTGGCGGGCGGGCCGCTGATGGAGGCGGGGTTTCTCGCCAACCAGAACAAACCGGTATTTGCCAGCCATGATCGCTACGGTCATCGCATCGATCTGGTCGAATTTCACCCGGCCTACCACGAGCTCATGCGCACGGCGATCGAGCATGGCCTGACCTCGCTGCCGTGGGCGCACCCGCAGGATGGTGCGCATGTTGCCCGCGCTTCGATGACCTATCTGCACAGCCAGGCCGAAGCCGGCAGCGGTTGCCCGTTGACCATGACCTTCGCCAGCGTGCCGGCCCTGCGCTTGCAGCCGGACCTGGCCGAACAGTGGCTGCCGAAAGTCCTCGCCACCGAATACGATCCGCGCAATGTCGGCATGGCGTACAAGGCGGGCGTGACCATCGGCATGGCGATGACCGAGAAGCAGGGCGGCACCGATGTCCGCGCCAACACCACCAAGGCTTACCCGGTCGGCGCCAGCGGCCCGGGTCAGGCGTATGAATTGGTCGGCCACAAGTGGTTCTGCTCGGCGCCGATGTGCGACGCCTTCCTTACGTTGGCGCAAACCGACAAGGGCTTGAGTTGCTTCCTGCTGCCGCGCCATCGCCCGGACGACACGCGCAATCAGTTCTATATCCAGCGTCTTAAAAACAAACTCGGCAACCAGTCCAACGCCTCCAGCGAAGTGGAATTTCGTGGCGCGCTGGCCTGGATGATCGGTGAAGAAGGGCGCGGCGTGCCGACCATTATCGAGATGGTGGCGATGACCCGTTTCGATTGCATGGTCGGCTCCAGCTCGCTGATGCGCCAGGCGCTGACCCAGGCCAGCCATCACTGCGCGCACCGCAAGGTCGGCGGCAAATTGCTCAGCGAGCAGCCGCTGATGCAAAACGTGCTGGCCGATCTGGCCCTGGAAAGCGAAGCGGCGCTGGCCCTGAGTCTGCGCATGGGCAAGGCGCTGGATCATCTGGATGATCGCCACGAAGCGCAGTTCGCGCGGCTGGTGACGGCGGTGGGCAAATACTGGATCTGCAAACGTGCGCCAGGAATGATCAACGAAGCCGCCGAATGCATGGGCGGCGCCGGCTACGTTGAAGACAGCATCCTGCCGCGCCTGTATCGCGAGGCGCCGGTGAACTCGACGTGGGAAGGTTCGGGGAATGTGCAATGTCTCGACGTGCTGCGCGCTCTTTCGAAGGAGCCGGGCGTGCTCGATGTGCTGTTCAGCGAATTGGGCGATGGCCATGGCGACAAGCGTCTGGCCGCGCATATCCAGCAATTGCAGGCGCAGTTCAAGGACACCAGTGATATTCAGTATCGGGCGCGGCAACTGACCGAAGACATTGCCCTTGGATTGCAGGCCAAACTGTTGCTGGAGGCTGGCAACTCAGTGGTCAGTGATGCCTTCATTGCCAGCCGCCTCGGCAGCGGTGGCCGCGTCTATGGTGCGCTGCCGCGTGGGCTGGACGTCGAAGCCATCGTCGCCCGCTCGACGCCACAGCTTTTCTGACCCACCTCAAATCCCCCCCCCTGTGGGAGCGAGCCTGCTCGCGAAAGCGGTGTGTCAGTCGACATCTTTATTGGATGATCCACCGCATTCGCGAGCAGGCTCGCTCCCACAGGGGACATCATTGGTCTGCAGATTTAAGTGTCGCCACAACGCCACTGTTCCCGTGCGTCCACGATGCAGGCAAGATGAAGCCCTGCAAGTCAGAACACAGGAAGCTGATCGTGACCGAAGCGTTTATTGTCGTTCAAACCGCCGAACAAGCCGTGGATCGTCTGGCCGAGCTGCATGAGCGGGCCACCACTGCGCTGAATTCAGCCCTCAAGCGTTACCTCAAGGACCGCGTCGAGCCCGACGCCGAACAGCGTGCTCTGTTTCGTTATCCCGAACTGCGTCTGACCTACCACTGCCAGGGCGAAGTGCCGCAGACCACCCGCGCTTACGCCAAGGTGCAGTTGCCGGGCACTTACAGCGTCACCGTCACCCACCCGGCGGCGTTTCGCAAATACCTGCTCGAACAGCTGACGCCGTTGATGCACGACTTCACCGTGACCGTGGAAGTCGGCGTCAGCCAGCAGAACATTCCGTATCCGTACGTGGTCGAGCAGGGCGATGAACTGGCCGGTTCCGGCGTCACTGCGGCGGTGCTGGCGCGGGTGTTCCCGAGCACGGATCTGTCCGCCGCCACCGATGGCATCGCCGACGGTCTCTACGACTGGGAAAATACCGATCCGCTGCCGCTGGCCTTGTTCGACGCCGCGCGCGTGGACTTCTCCCTGCGCCGTCTGGTGCATTACACCGGCAGTGACTGGCGCCATGTGCAGCCGTGGATTCTGCTGACCAACTATCACCGCTACGTCGACCAGTTCATCGTTCATGGCCTGGAGCAACTGCGCAACGACCCGCGTTTCGTGCGCATGGTCCTGCCGGGCAACGTGATCATCGAGAAGAGCATGGACCACGGCGAAGCCTCGGCAATTGCCGCCGGTGTGGTCTGGCACCGTTACCAGATGCCGGCCTATCACCTGATCGCCAGCGATGGCCACGGCGTGACGCTGGTCAACATCGGTGTCGGCCCGTCCAACGCCAAGAACATCACCGATCACCTGGCCGTACTGCGCCCGCATTGCTGGCTGATGATCGGCCACTGCGGCGGCCTGCGTCAGTCGCAGACCATCGGCGACTACGTGCTGGCCCACGCCTACATGCGCCGCGACGGCATTCTTGATCGTGTGGTGCCGCCGAATATTCCCATCCCGGCTCTGGCCGAAGTGCAGCTTGCGCTGCAGCAGGCGGCGGCGAATGTCACTGGCGAGAAGGGCGACGATCTGAAGAAGCGCCTGCGCACCGGCACGGTTCTGACCTATGACGACCGTAACTGGGAACTGCGCTGGGCTCAGGAACGGCCACTCATCAACTTGTCCCGCGCGGTGGCGGTGGACATGGAAAGCGGCACGATCGCCGCGCAAGGTTATCGCCTGCGGGTGCCTTACGGCACGTTGCTCTGTGTTTCGGACAAGCCGCTGCACAGCGAAATCAAACTGCCGGGCTCGGCCAACGCCTTCTACGAACGCGCGGTCAGCCAGCATTTGAAAATCGGCATTGAAGCGGTGGATCTGCTGCGCACCGAACTCAACTCGCTGCACTCGCGCAAACTGCGCAGCTTCGACGAGCCGCCGTTCCGTTAACGGTTAGTCGTGGTCATTTGGTGGTCGGGGCACTAGCATTGTCAGCCCTGACCGCTAAATGTTTTCTCTCTTATGTCCCGTCCCTCGCGTCCACCTTCCCGCCGCCCCGGCGCGAAGCCTCAGTCTTCTACCCCGCGCCGCGTCGCCAAGGCTCCACCGGCCGAGCCGAAGTTGATCCTGTTCAACAAACCCTTCGATGTGCTGACGCAGTTCAGCGACGGTGAAGGGCGGGCGACGCTCAAGGATTACATCGATGTGCCGGGAATTTACCCCGCCGGACGTCTGGATCGCGACAGCGAAGGTTTGTTGCTGCTGACCAATGACGGCCAGTTGCAGGCGCGCATCGCCGATCCGAAACACAAATTGGCGAAGACCTATTGGGTGCAGGTGGAAGGCGAGCCGACGGCCGAGCAGTTGCAGCGCCTGCGTGATGGTGTCGAGCTGAATGACGGCATGACCCTGCCCGCCAAAGCGCGGCAACTGGCTGAACCGCAGTTGTGGCCGCGCAATCCGCCGGTACGCTTTCGCGCGACCATACCGACTTCATGGCTGGAACTGGTGATTCGCGAAGGGCGCAACCGTCAGGTGCGGCGCATGACGGCGGCGGTCGGGTTGCCGACGTTGCGGCTGGTGCGGGTCAGGATAGGCGACTGGACCCTTGAAGGGCTCGATCAGGGCCAGTGGCGGGAAGTGCCGGCGCGCTTATAAGGCGCCGGATTCGATCAGGCCGATCACCACACTCTTAATGATGAATGCGGCCACACCCAGGCCCAGCACGAAAAACAGAATGAACGAGCCGAACCGCCCCGCCTTGGACTTCTTCGCCAGATCCCAGACGATGAAACCCATGAAAATGATCAGGATGCTGACCAGACCGGTCATCATCCACTCTTCGAACAGTGCTGGATCCATTGGCGATCTCCGGCGCGGACAGGGCTGAAAGGGCGGCGGCGAGTATACGCCATGGTCGGATGGCGGGGCATTGATCTGCGTCGCCTGTGCCGGCCCCTTCGCGAGCAGGCTCGCTCCCACTGGTTGGAATGCATCCCCCTGTGGGAGCGAGCCTGCTCGCGAAAGCGATTTCAGCTACGCAAATGAGTCAGCGGCAGTTCGGTGCTGTTGAGCACCTGATTCAGCACGAAACTCGAGCGCACGCTGGTGACCCCCTCGATCCGGGTCAGATGCCCCAGCAGCAACTTCTGGTAGTGATCCATATCCGGTACCACCACTTTCAACTGATAGTCGGCATCCACCCCGGTCACCAGGCTGCACTCAAGCACCTGCGGCAATGTGCGGATCGCCGCTTCGAAATTCTCGAAGCGCTCCGGGGTGTGCCGGTCCATGCCGATCAGCACATACGCCGTCAGGCTCAAGCCGAGCATCTTGCGATCGAGCAGGGCAACCTGGCGCGAGATATAGCCATCGTCTTCCAGCTGCTTGACCCGGCGCGAGCAAGGCGAGGGCGACAGACCGATGCGCTCGGCCAGTTCCTGGTTGGAGATACGGGCGTCGCGCTGCAATTCCGCCAAAATACTCAGGTCATACCGGTCGAGTTTGCTCATCAATCTGTCCTTGGTCGTAACTATTGCGGCGGATTATCTATCCAGGGTTAAAAATTGCGCAAGCGGTGTTTAATTGAGCAATTTTCGCAATCATCTATCGCGTCCTCAGGCCTATTCTTATCACCAGAATCACTGCTCGGTAACACAGTCCACGCGGCCCGCCCAATCAGGCCCGCCGCGGCCGCCACCCCCACCGGGGATGTGCCGGCCCCCGAGCTGCACACTGTCCAGAAGACGGCGTGAGGTGAGCCGACGTCAAAAGCGTCGAGCCAGGACGAAGTTCTCCAGAAGGGAGGCCGACGGGTCTCCCTTTTTTCTTGCCTGCGATTTCATCCTGGCGCCTCAATAAATAAGTCGTGTGACTGATAACCTGTTGCAGAACCCGGTGGGGCTGTTCCGAGTCTTAGCAACAAGCCCTGCCAACGACAGGCTCCCGCAGTGAGGAAAAGCATGAATTCGCGCATCTGGCGTCTGGCCGGTGTTGGTTTGCTGTGTGTGGGTGTCAGTGCGCAAGCGCTGGCCGATGAGCCGCAGAATCGTGGGCCTGGCAACGGGCCGCAGAACGACGGGATCATCCGTGGCGACAACAGCCGTCAGTTCGAGCACAACGGCCAGCCGCACAACAATGACGGTCAATGGCAGAACCGTGATCAGAACCGCCCGGCCTACAACCCCAACCCGGTTCGCCAACCGCCACCGCCGCCACAATTACCGGCCAACAGTCTGCCGATCCAGCCGCGTCCCGACGCCGTGCGCCAGACCCAGGAGCCGCGTCAGGGTTACTACCGCGACGAGCGTCCACAAAACGGTTACCACAATCAGCAATGGCAGACGCAGCCGCGTCCCGATGACAACCGCTGGCCGGGACGGCCGAACGGTCATGGCAATGGCTGGGGGCCGGGCCCGCAGTATCGTCCGGGCCATGTGATCGATCGCTTCCCGGATCGTGATTACCGCGTGCCGTATCGCGGTCAGGATTACTTCTACTCCGGTGGTTACTGGTATCGCCCGCAAGGCCCGCGCTACATCGTCGTACAGCCACCGCGCGGGATCCGCATCCAGTATTTGCCGGATTACGCCCGTGAAGTGTGGATCGGCGGCTCACTGCTGTTCCTCGCCGCCGGTTCCTATTACGCCTATCAAGAGGCGACGCAGGATTACGTGGTGGTCGAGCCGCCGGTACAGCAACAGCCGCAACCGCAATCCCAAGGCTATGACGTCGAAGCCTACCCGGCCAACGGCCAGTCGCCGCAGCAAGTGCAGCAGGACGGTTACCAGTGCTCGCAGTACGCGGTGCAGCAAAGCGGTTTCGACCCGCGCACCGCGACTTATCAACCCGCGCCCGAGGTGGTTCAGGCTTATCGCCAGGCGCAGGGCAACTGCCTGAGCAGTCGCGGTTATCAGGTCAGATAGGAGCAGCTACAAGCTACAAGCTACAAGCTACAAGCTACAAGCTACAAGCTACAAGCTTGAAGCTAGAGGCTTGTCACTTGTGGCTGCTTTTACAGGATCGGCGTGCACCAGCACTTCGGCCTTCGGATAGGCTTTGTGAATTGCCGCCGCCGCTTGATCGCTGATGCCATGGGCGACTGACAGGGTCAGTTCGCCCGGCAATTCCAGGTGCAATTGCACGAACCAGTGGTTGCCGGAGATCCGCGTGCGCAGGTCATGTGCACCGAGCACCCCGGGGACGCTGCAGGCCAGTTCGAGCATGTGCTGGCTGACATCGGTCGGTAGTTCCTCGTCCATCAGCACCGAGAAACTTTCCCGGGCGATCTGGATCGCGCTCCAGAAGATGTACGCGGCGATCCCCAGACCGAACCACGCGTCCAGTTGCGCAAAACCCATCCCGGCCAACACCAGCGCGATGAGGATGCTGCCGTTGAGCAGCAGGTCCGAACGGTAATGCAGCGAGTCGGCGCGTACGGCATTGGAGCCGGTCTGCTTGATCACCCGGTGCTGCAACATCAGCAGCCCCACCGTCAGCAGCAGGGAAAACACGATCACGCCGATGCTTAGCCACGGTGCGCCAAGCGGCTCCGGTGTCTGCAAGCGTTGGTAGGCCTGGAATGCGATCAGCACCGCGCTGCCACCGATGAACAACGCCTGGGCCATGCCCGCCAGCGATTCGGCTTTGCCGTGGCCATAACGGTGATCATCATCCGCCGGGCGCAAGGCGTAATGCACCGCCAGCAGATTGAGCATCGAGGTGACGCCATCCAGCGCCGAGTCGGTGAGGCCGGCGAGCATGCTCACCGATCCGCTGAGCCACCAGGCAATCGCCTTGGCGACGATCAGCGTGCACGCGACCGCCACCGAGGCGCGGGTCGCCAGCCGCAGCAGGCGGGCGTGTTCGGGGCTGGAGGTCATTGAACGTCCTTATTCAAGCGGCCGGTTGCAGGCCGAACATCGCCAGTTGCTGGGTGCTGCCCTTGTGCTGGATCAGGCGTGGATCGTCGAGGGGAAAGTCTCGGCCCAGTTCGCTTTCCAGAATCGCCTGCAGCTTGTGATTATCGACCTGACCGTCCGGGCCGATGGCTTGCTTGAGCTTGGCCGGATCGACCTGCGCGGTGTGGCCCGGTTCGAAATAGATCGCCCCGGTGGCGAAGTCGACGGCAAACGCGATCAGCCCGGGAATGATGTAGAACAGCAGGCCGACGGCATCGAGCACGGCGATCGCCGGGTCGATCTTGCCGTCGATCTGGCCACGGCGGTCCGGGTAGAAAATCGAACCGCACGCCGTGAGCTGCGTGAGCAGAGTGGTGACCAGAACACCGCCGATCAGGCGAGAGGGTAAGCGCATGGAAATGTCTCCTGAGAGCTGAACAATAACGGCTACTGTTTTGAGTTCAGACTACGCCAAACAGTTCGCCGTTATACTCGCCGATCTGTTTGGGAGCCAGCATGATTTCTTTGCCGATCGACGATGTTTTACCCGCCCTGCGTGAAGCCCTCGCGTCACGCCACGAAGCCGTGCTCGAAGCACCGCCCGGCGCCGGTAAAACCACCCGCGTGCCTTTGGCCTTGCTCAACGAAGCCTGGCTGGCCGGGCAGACCATCGTCATGCTTGAGCCTCGGCGTCTGGCTGCGCGGGCGGCGGCGGAGCGCTTGGCCAGCGAGCTCGGTGAACAGGTCGGTGAAACCGTCGGTTATCGCATCCGCCTCGACAGCAAGGTCGGCCCGAAGACGCGTATCGAAGTGGTCACCGAAGGCATTCTCACCCGGCGCTTGCAGGACGACCCGGCGCTGGACGGCGTGGGTCTGCTGATCTTCGACGAATTTCATGAACGCAGTCTCGACGCTGATCTGGCGCTGGCCCTCAGTCTGAACGGTCGCGAGCTGTTTCGCGCTGAACAGCCGCTGAAGATTTTGCTGATGTCGGCCACCCTCGAAGGCGAGCGTCTGGCCGGGTTGCTCGATGACGCGCCGATCCTGCGCAGCGAAGGGCGCATGTATCCAGTGACGATGCGCTGGGGCTGGCCGTTTCAGCCAGGCGAATACATCGACCAGCGCGTCACCCAAACCGTGCTCGAAGCGCTGCACGACGAGACCGGCAGCCTGTTGGTGTTCCTGCCGGGACAGGCGGAGATCCGCCGCGTGCATCAGCAACTGGCCGACGCCATTGGCGAGCGCAAAGACGTCTCGCTGTGCCCGTTGCACGGCGAACTCGACCTCAATGCGCAACGCGCGGCGATCGATCCGGCGCCGCCCGGTCAGCGCAAAGTGGTGCTGGCAACCAACATCGCCGAGACCAGCCTGACCATCAACGGCGTGCGCGTGGTCATCGATGCCGGATTGGCGCGGGTGCCGCGCTTCGACCCGGGCAGCGGCATGACCCGCCTCGACACCCAACGCATCTCCAAGGCCAGCGCCACCCAGCGTGCCGGCCGCGCCGGGCGATTGGAGCCGGGCGTGTGTTATCGCCTGTGGTCGCAGGATCAGCATGAACAACTGGCGGCTTATGGCAGCGCGGAAATTCTCTCGGCGGATCTGGCCAGCCTCGCTTTGCAACTCGGGCGCTGGGGCGTGACCCCGGGCGAACTGGTCTGGCTCGACATGCCGCCCGCCGCAGCTTATGCCCAGGCGCAGGATTTGCTGCAACGCCTCGGCGCGTTACACGGCGACACGCTGACGGCCCACGGCCAGGCCATGGCCGAACTGCCGGCGCATCCGCGCATCGCGCATTTGCTGTTGCGCGGTCAGGCATTGGGGCTGGCGGCGATGGCCTGTGATGTGGCGGCGCTGCTCGGCGAGCGCGATATCCTGCGCGGCGCTGGCGCGGATCTGCACAGCCGATTGGTTCTGCTTTCCGGCGAAGAACGTGCCGGTCGTGGCGCGCAGGGCGGGGTGCAACGCGCCCGGCAATTGGCCCGGCAGTATCGCGGTTACCTGCGTGGCAAGCCGAGCGAACCGGTCAGCGATGCCGAGCATCCGCGCTGGCTCGGCGCGCTGCTGGCGCTGGCCTACCCGGATCGCGTCGCCCAGCAACGGCGCGCCGGTGGTGCCGAATACCGTTTGGCCAACGGTCGCGCCGCGCTGTTCGCTGACGCCGACAGCCTGATGAAGCACGAGTGGATTGTTATCGCCGACCTTGGCAGCCTCCAGGGCCAGCGCGAAGAACGCATCTATCTGGCGGCGGATTTCGATCCGGCGCTGTTCGATTCGGTGCTCGCCGAGCAAGTGCGCAGCGTCGATCAACTCGATTGGGACGAGCGTGAAGGCGTGTTGCGCGCCGAGCGCCAGCGCAAGGTCGGCGAGCTGATTCTCAGCCGTGAACCATTGACAGGTCTGGATGAAAACGCGCGCAGTCAGGCCCTGGTCAATCTGGTGCGGCGCAAGGGCCTGGAGCTACTGCCGTGGACGCCGGAACTGCGCCAGTGGCAGGCGCGGGTGGCGCTGTTGCGTCAGCTTGATCTGAGCACTCAGGACGACAGCCAATGGCCGGATGTCAGCGATACAGCGCTGCTTGATACTCTCGAAGACTGGTTGATGCCGTATCTGGGCAAGGTCTCGCGGCTGAGTCATTTCGCCAACCTCGACCTGTCGAGCATCGTGCGCAATCTGCTGCCGTGGCCGCTGCCGCAGAAGCTCGACGAGCTGGCGCCGCATCATTTGAGCGTGCCGTCGGGCTCATCGATTCGTCTGGATTACAGCGAACATCCACCGATTCTCGCGGTGCGTTTGCAGGAGCTGTTTGGTCTGGCCGATACGCCACGGATCGCCGGTGGCCGGCAAGTGGTCAAGCTGCATCTGCTGTCGCCAGCGCGGCGGCCGGTGCAGGTGACGCAGGACCTGGCCAACTTCTGGCGCAGCACCTATGCCGAGGTGAAGAAGGATCTGAAGGGGCGCTATCCCAAGCATTACTGGCCGGATGATCCGCTGGTGGCTGAAGCCACGGCGCGGGCGAAACCCCGGGGCACCTGACCGGGGTTACGCCAATGCCGGGCGCTGATTCAGGCGCCTGCGGCAGCGGTGTCTGCCTGACCTCGGGCGAAACGTGTAGCCGAGGTCTGCAACAGCAACGCGGCACTCAATGTCACCAGCAGGAAAGGCAGCAGCCAGGCGTTTTCGATCATGGCCAATTGCAGGCTGAGTATCAGCAGCAGCACGGGTGTCGCCAAGGCGTTCGCCCGGCTGACACACAGACCCACCGCCGCCTCACTGTACCGGCAGGCGATGGCGACGCGGATATGCACGCGCGCACCGCCAAATGCCATACCGAGGATCAACAGGCTCAGCGACTTGAGCATCAGATTGTCCGGCAGCAGCAACCACATCGAAGTGGCGATCAGCGCCAGTGCAATCAGGCCTGACAGGTAGGCCGTCAGGTTGCGACCGGTATTGGCAATGATTACCAGCACCCCGATTAGCGCCATGCCCAGTCCGAAGACGGCATCGAGTATGCCCAGTTCGAACAGTGCCCAGCCGTGGCTCGCCACATACACTGGCAGCATGAAGTTGAATGCGCCGAGGATCGGCCAGATCAATACCATCGGCACAAACAGCGTCAGCGGCAACCTGTCAGGTGCAGCAACGTCGGCCGTTGCCTGCACCGCTGTAGGTTGACTGTCGCGGGTGAAGCAAATCGCCGCAACCATAAAAAAGCCAGCGCTGAGCACTATCGAGAAACCCATGCCGGGTAGAATCGGCATCAAGCCTGCCGCGAGCAAAGGCCCGATCATCAGTGCGGCCTGACTGGTAGCCGTGGTTGCACCACTGATTCGCCGGACCTTGGTTTCATCCATGCCGCGTTGAATCTGGGTGAACCACATGTCCAGGCTGGCTTCGAGCGACATGACCATCAGCCAGGCAAACAGGTTGGTGATCAACAAACCGACAGTAAAATCTCGGGACACGCCCGATATCAGCGCGATGCCGGTCAGCCCAAGCACAAACCAACTGCTCATCTGCCGACCGTTCATGCGCAGCGACAGGCGCCTGATCATCGCAGGCGTGATAAACGCTGGAATGAACGAGCAAAAAATCGCTAGCGCCAGTGGCAGATATCCGCCTTCTTCCTGGTTGAGGATGGTCCATGTCAGCGAGACCATCAGCGCACCGGAAAACAACCGATATACCGTCGAGCAGAACAGGAACATGGCCAGCTCTTTTGCAGCTTTTTGGGGGGCGGCGTTTATTTCATTCATTTGATCGATCCTTGCCCTTGAGTACGCGGCGATTCTTCAACTGGAAGGCGGACGCGAGCGACCCGCACCGGCCTTGACCAGGTGCAGGCAACTGACGTCGGTTAGGGCGGATGTCAGACCAGAGTGCGCATCACTTTGAGGGTCTTTTCGATGTCTTCGGGCGTATTGATGATCCCGGCGGAAAAGCGCACGGTCGAATGCCGATAAGGCGTGGCGCTGGCAATGATTTTCTGCTCTTTGAGCCTGGCGACGATCTCTTTGGGGTCGCGGTCTTTGACATCACAGCAGACAAACCCGGCCGAGAACTCTGCAGACTGCGGCGTGTGCAAATACACGTTGGGCAGCTTCGCCAGTCCCTCCTTCAACTGCCCATTGAGTTCGGCGACCCGGTCGGCAATGCGCTTGCGGCCGATCTGCTCGATGAACTTGAACGCCTCGATCATGGCCCACTGGTTTTCGAACGCGAGAAAGCCACCAGGACTGACCCAGGCTGCCTGCGTCTGGCCCTGTGGATCGCGCTGTTGGCGCCAGGCATTGGCGGGTTCGGCGGCCATAATGGTGGGAATGGTCGGTGTGATGTGCGCCCACTGACCTTCGCGAGCCCAGACCAGACCGGTCCCGTGCGGGCCGAGAATCCATTTGTGTGTACCGGCGCTGAAAAAGTCGCAACCCAGGCTCGCCACCTGCGCCTCGGAACAGCCGAAGCCGTGCACGCCGTCGATCACGTAGATAATTCTGTCCGCTTCGGACCGATCACGATTGATCCTAGCTACCAGTGCACCTATTTCTCGCGCCGGCAAGCGTACGCCGGTGCCCGAATGCACCCAGGTCATGGCAAGAATGCGGGTTGCCGGTTTGATGGCTTTTTCAATGCGCGCGACGATGGCGTCGACACTGACATCGTCTGGTCCTTCATACAGGTCGATCCGGCGAATGCTGCCGCCCCACTTGAGGACCGCCAGACGCATCGCTTCGTCGTGGGTGTACCACTCGTGGTTGGTCGTCAGGATTTCCTGGTGGGGGGCCAGTTTCAGTCCGTTGTAGATCATCGACAGACCCTGCGTGGTGCTGGTCGTCAGTGCGATGTCCTCAGCGCGTCCGCCGGTATAGTCGGCAGCCGCGGCGCAGACCTTGCGCCAGACCATGTCCTGCGGTCTGGCGAACATGTTGTCTTCGAGGTAGGTGTACGGATTTTCGTCGAATGCCTGCCGGTGGCGCGCCATGGCATCGCGAACCGGCTTGGGGTTGGAAGCGAGAAAAAAGTTGGAAATGTGCACGAATTCAGGCGACAACTTGAACTGCGCTCGCACGGATGCCCAATCGTTGGGGTCCAGCACCGTCATCACGTCATTCTGAACAGGCTTGTTACCCGCCTGTGCGTTCGTCACACCTGCAATCATGCTGCCTCCAACCAGGGTCGCGCCAACCGAGACCCTCACGAATTCACGTCTTCCCAGACTCATACCTACTCCCTGTCGATTCATATTGAAGTGCGCGCAGGACGCGCAAACATAGCATTGAAAATACGCTGCCCATAGAGGCCGACGGCCAGGCCGATCACTATCAGTACCACCGCCATCACCTTGCTCGCCGGCACTTGCTCATGAAAGATCAAGACCGAGCCGAGCATGCCGAAAATCGGCACCAGCAGCGACAGTGGCGCGACCGTGGAAACCGGATAGGTTTTGAGCAGCGAGTTCCATATCCAGTAGGCGAACAATGTGTTCGGGTAAACCTGAAACAGGATCGACAGCACGGCGGTCGTATCGACCTGATTGACAAACGTGGTGTAGCCGGAGCTGCCGTTCACTGCGTAGTCGAGCGCGAACAACGGGATTGGTGCGAAGGCGCTGGACCAGACCAGAAACGCGAAGACCTCTTTGGTGCTGGCCTTTTTGTTGATGATATTGGCGACGCTCCATGAGGCTGCGCCCACCAGCACCAGCAGCACACCCGGCAGACTGACCGAACCGTCGCTGATCATGATGATGCACAACAACCCACCGAGTGCGATCAGCATGCCCAGCACCTGAAAGCGTGTCAGCGCTTCCTTGAACACCCAGCCGCCCAGCAGAATCGTGAAAAACGCGCTGAATTGCAGCACCAGCGAAGCGATGCCTGCCGATAGCCCGGCCTTGATGCCCAGGTTCACGATGCCCCACAGGCCGATGCCGAACACCAGTCCGTAACCGATGATGTAGCGCCACGGCACATTCGGTTTGCGGATGAAAAAGATCGCCGGTAACGCACAAAGACTGAAGCGGATGCCCGCCAGAATAAACGGGTCTACGGTGGCCAGTCCCAGCTTGATGACCGAGAAGTTGACACCCCAGATTGCCGTGATCAGGACAGCCAATACTACGTGCAGTGGTTTCATTGCTGTGTCGCCTTCATGAGGGTGGGGGGTGTCATGCGACGGATGTCAGGTTTGCCGTCAGGCGTACCCGGGAAAACAGCGTGTGCATCCAGGCCTTGGTCTGTAGCGGTTCGTAGGTTTTGACGATGCCTGCCAAAGGCGCTTCAAATGCCGAATAGGTCACATGGCCCGGCAGCGAGGCGCCCGGTTGCAACTCATTCCACTGCACGATGAAGGGACACGCGCGCAACTCGTCCGCCCCGTCGAGGCCCTGATAGATGCGCTCGCCGTGAGTGTGTCCGGGGAACACAAACCAGCCGAAACCCAGGTCGGGCTGCTGCTCGGTAAGCGGTGCAATATCCACTTCGCCCTCTACATGGATGCGCAACTCCAGCGACGGCAGATGGATGCCGGTGGCAAGCTCGTAGGTCGCGACGACGTCGGCGCCACCGACCCGGTTGCCGACTTCGAGGAACACCGGCTCGTCACCTTCCATAATGGCCTCCAGATGGAACGCGCCATTGCGGATCTGCACGGCTTCCAGCGCGGCACTGACCCATGCCTGCATCGGCGCGGTGGTCTCCAGATGCCAGGAACCCAATGGCTCGCCGCGCTCCATGTAATCCAGGCAGGTGCCGACGTATTGGCTGGAAAGCAGGGTGAGGATTCGCCCGTTCTGGACCAGACCGTCGAAGTGGCGGATGGGGCCGCTGATAAATTCTTCAACCTGAAATTCATCGATGCGCAGGGACAGATCACTGATCTTGCGCCGGATCTCGTCAAGGGCGCACGCAGGTTGCTGGTGAATACTGACGTCCATGCTCGAGGCGCCGCTGTGGGGTTTGAGGACGGTCGCGCCGTGCCACGGCACCTGCCCCTTGAGTGCCAGATAACGATCAAGCGCCATGAACCGCGGCACGCGTAGCTGCCGGGCCGCAACGGCAGCCTTCATATCCAGTTTGTTGCGCGCCAGATTCACCGCCGTCAGCGAAGCCCCTTCGACGTTCAGTGCTTCGCGAAGGCGTGCGGCGTCGAGCAATTCGTACTCGGACATCGAGATGATCCGGTCGAACCGCTGTGGCGACCGGGCCAGCCACTGTTGCGCTTCATCGTAAGCGCTGGCCTCGCCGGGCCGGGTCACTCGATGGCAGCGTAGTTCGGCCGGCAGCGTGTCGATCGCGGCTTGTTTGCCCAAATAGGTGACGTCGTGCAGGTCATGATCGATGCCACGGTGGTATTCGATGCGCGGGTAGGGCACCCGGTGAAGAATGAGAATTTTCATGCAAGCGGTCTCGAAGCGAAAAAGACAGGGATCAGGACGCAACCTTGAGGAGCAACCCGGACGATAGATTGCGCTCCAGCACAAGCAGCCACTGCTCGCGCAGCACTCGCACCAAGTCGCGGATATCTACCGATGAGTCATGCAGCGCAACGCAGGCATGGGCGACGAAGTCACTGTTGTCGCGGGGAGTGGCATGAATCAACCGCGTCTCACCAGCGACCCACGCGGTTTCGAGCAGGACAATATCTTGCTGGGCCAGCTTCAGTTGTTGTGCCGCCAGTGCCAGCGTTTGGTGAACCAGAGCCTCGATGTCGCCCAGTTCGGTCACATCGATCGTCACATCGCGCGGCACACCGAACATCACCGTCGCGGCGCTGCATGTGGCAGCAGGCAGCATGTCCGGCACTGGCCCGGCGAAGACCGAATCAACCCATGCCGCATAGAGGTCAAGGCCGTGTACGGCGTGTGCCAGCGTCCAGATTTTCATGCCGCCGGGACGCCGGTTCGGCTCGATCACAGCCGTCTGATAGCCGCTGTCGCTGAGTTTGATTTCATTGTGGAACGGCCCGATACGCTGGCCGACCAGCCGATTGACCTGCTCGCCAGCGTTGCGAATGGCTTGTCGTTCTTGCTCGGTGATGCGCGCCGGCAAGATTTGTGCGACCTCAACCGGGTAGCGTCCGCTGGCGCTGACCTTCTCAGTGACGAACCATAGCTTGCCCAGGCCGTCATAGGAGTACTCGCGGGTGAATGTAAGGAACGCTTCTGCCAGCACGCCACCGTCCAGATAAGGCTTCACTTCCTCAAACGCCTGCTCGCAGTCACCGCCCGGAGATACCACTACCACGCCACGATTGTTGCCCTCGCACGCAGGCTTGATGACGAAACTGCCTTCCTGGCGCACTGCGAAATTGCGTACATCGTTCAAGCAGTCGATCCGCACGAAGTCCGGCAGCGTGACCCCCAAAGGGTGAAGCTGAGGGCGGATGCGATCTTCGGCGATTCGATACGCCAGTTTGTCAAAGGCACCAAGTGCCAGCGCGGCATCATCAACCGGCAGTCCAAGGCGCTCCAGTAGCGCCGCGCCACTGGCCACGGCGTTGTCGGAAAAAACCATCCCTGCGCTGATCCGTGACGCATCTTCGCCCAAATGATCGAGCACTCGGCTGACGAAGTCCGGGTGCAATGGGTCGGCATCGATCACTCGATCGCTGATGGTCTGGTCATGGTCCTGGGGGTTGGCCCTGATCAGCCAGGTCTGCGCGCCCCATTGCTGGAGCGCGTAGTCACGCAGGTGCAGTACATCGCCGATCCGGCTCAGGTTGTAATCGACAATCAGCAATACAGGCGCTTGCAACGGCATGTTCGTCATCCTCATCCGTGGGGTGGTCATGGGCAGGAGTCATGTTCAGGTGACTGCTCACCGGTTTATCAGGCGCTCGGGACCTGATAGCGAATATCCAGCGCGGTGGCGCTGATGCTGGCCAGTCGTTCAAGCTCGGCTGTCCGGGTGGTACGGTCGAACGTCCATAACAATTGCCCCAGGAACACTTCGCGTGCGTGTGCAGGAATCACATCGCCTGCTTTCAACAGGATGTGCTGCACGACCGGGTCGAGCGGCAGCGCGTTGAGCGTCACTGAACTCAGCGTTCCGGGTTTGGCGAAATACACCCGAAAGAACGTCGCCACGGACTGTTCGCTGGTGCCATCGGCACTCCAGCCAAGCTGTGCCAGACGCTCAACGAGCGCTTCGCGCGGGCGCGCATCGTCCTGACTGGCGAGCAGTAGATCGAGCCACAGTGAAAGCATGCTGTGACCGTCGGTTACCGCCTCGACACTGTGCGAAATAAGGCTGCCGCCGACGCGCGGGTTGATTTCGATCAGGTCCCAGTGCTGCCCGGTGAAGCGTGCTTCCACGTGATAGCAGCCCCACTTGAGCTCCATGCAGCTCAGTACGTTTTTCAGCCATTGCAGGCCTGCGGCGATCTGCGCCTGGTCGAGACTTGCCGGCGGCGTGGTGCAACTGTCTTCAAGCACCGTGTCGGCGGTCTCGGTGACTTCGTATTTCTCATGGATGGCCACCACACTCGGCTGACCATCAACCAGCAGTGTCTCGAAACTGAATTCATTGCCGGCGATGTAATCTTCCGCCATGAACGTCAGCCCATCGTTGAACGCCGAGGCATACACCGTGTCGTCGGCCGAGGCCAGACGCAGGCTCTCGAGGGCATTCCACGTCGTGTCCTTGCGCATGGGGAAGGCCGCGTAGGAAGCGATCCCATGAATCGGTTTGATGAAATAGTGCTGATCCTTCGCTTTGAGCCGTTCCAGCACGGGCTCGGTCAGGGCGTAGGCGTTAGCGTGCGACAGGCCCGCTTCGGCCAGTCGGTTGCGTACATTGAGCTTGTTGCGCAGCGCCAATGCCTGGTCTGCGTCGATGTCATAAGTGCCGAGCGCAGCGTTGGCCGACGCCATCAGGTGGCGATAGCCTTCCCACACACTGATGCAGCAGGTGACCTGCTCGCCGGACTTGCGCAGTGTATCGAGGGCGATCTGCACATCTTCCAGTTTCAACTGGTGTGAGTCGCTGGTATAGAGCCGGTCCGCCCAAGCATGAATCTGCTCCAGGCGAGCCGGTACATGTTCTGGAAGCGGCAATGAAGACAGCACAAAGCACCGGAGCTGCCGTCGATGAAGTTCCTGCTTGAGGTCTTCCAGGAAAGAAAAGCCGCAGTGGCTCAGGATCAGAACACCGGGTCGATTTGAATTCATTGCCTGCTCCATGGCTTAAGCTGCCTGTTCTTGCGGCTTGGCCAGGGTGTTGATGTACAGCTCGCTGAAATACATCGCGAGGATCTTCTGGTGCTCCTCGAGGTAGCGTTTCAGTGCCGCGATGTCCTGCTCGCCCTTGATCAGGAAGCGCAGTGCCGCCCAGACTTCGCCAGGATGGTCATCATTGATGTCGGTGTGCGAGTGCGAAACCTGACCCACGATCTTGGTCTCCCCAACCGAGGTCTTCAGCGCTTCGAGTTTGCGCGGTTCAAGCTTCACGTTGACGTACTCGACCAGGTAGGAGTAAGCGACCACGCCGAGCGGTCCCTCGTGGTCCAGCAGATACGAGAAGAAACCGGCCAGCAGTTTGGTCGACAGGTACGGTTCGGTGGCGAGGAACTCCTCACGGCTAACGCCGACGCGCTTCAGGTCGTCGATGAACAGTTCGTCATGGAGCATTTCTTCCTGCTCGTAGTGCGCCCAGATCTGCGCCGCCGCCGGGCTGACCTTGGCCACTTCCACCAGTGCCTTGGATTCGGCTACTCGCAGCAGGCGGATACGCCAAGCGGTTTCGATCAGGTGGCGCTTGTAATACTCACTGTTAACGTCCTTGCCTTCCAGGTGAGCTGCTTGAGGTACGGTTGCGTACCATTGCTCTACTTGCACGTCGATAATCTTGTCGATCTCTGCGCGCAGATTTACCGAGCCAGCGGCGTTGAGGAAAGGAGTGGTATCACCATAGCCAACATTCTTTACACGGTTAAACATGTACTAAGTCCTTTTTTAGTTTGTTTGAAACGCTTTAATTACAACCACAGTTCAATCGCAACGCTTAGCCAATAACATCAATGGCTACTTCACCTTTTAACCGGCATTGACACGCCAGACGGTACTCTTCACCGCTGAAGCCCAGTATTTCGATAAAGGCTTCTTCGTCGTCATCGCGAGGACTAATTGCCTCGATGCCTGATGTCACCTTAATCAGGCAAGCGCCGCACGCACCTACACGACAGCCCAGCGGTATTATATTTTTGCCCCCGGATTCATACTCGATATCGGTGAATGGGGAATTAGTCGGCAACACAAACTCAAGTTGATGCGATGTGATCGTTAATGTGTGCAGTGCCATACATGCCTCATGTCATTATTAAAGTTTGTGTGGCAGGCACACAGTTTCTCACCACGTATATTCGGGCTGTGCAAGAACGTTTCAGGGGGTGGCTGGACTTAACCGGAAGTTAGCTCCAGGTATAACCAGTACAACAATGCTATTGCGCTGAAGGCTGCGCCTAACAGGCAAACGGCAACCCAGCCCAAGTGCACATACGTGTAAGTTGCCGTAATTGCGCCGACACCGCTGCCCACGGAGTAGAAGCACATATAGGCGCCCACCAGCCGGCTTTGCGCATCGGGCCGGGCGGCGAATATCAGGCTTTGGTTGGTCACATGCACCGCTTGCACAGCGAAGTCCAGCAGTACCACCCCGATGACCATGGCCAGCAGCGAGCTTTCAACAAACGCGGTGGGCAGCCATGACACGGTCAACAGCGCCAGCGCGATGCCTGTCGTGCGATTACCCAGGCCTTGATCGGCCAGCCTTCCGGCCCTTGCTGCAGCCAGCGCGCCGGCTACCCCAGCCAGACCGAACAGGCCTATCTGAGTGTGTGACAGCGACAGGGGAGGTGCGCTCAACGGCAATACCATTGCGGTCCACAGTACGCTGAATGCGGCGAATATCAGCAGGGCGAAGGTGCCCCTGACGCGCAGCGTCCGTTCGGTGATATACAGCTGCAGAACCGACCGCAGCAACTGCAAGTAACTGCCCTTGGCCGGTGGTGTGGTCGATGCTGGCATGGTGCGATACAGCACCAGTGCCATGCCGATCATCAAGGCTGCGGAAACGAAGTAAACGCCGCGCCATCCCGCCAGATCGGCTACCGCGCCCGATACGAAGCGCGCAAGCAGAATGCCCAGCACGACGCCACTGGTCACCGTGCCAATGGCTTCGCCACGTTGTTCCGGGCTGGCCAGCGTCGCAGCGTAGGCAACCACCACTTGCACGACGACCGCCATCAGCCCGACCAGCACCATCGCGCCGAGCAACATGCCCCAATCCTGTGCCAGCCCAACCGCGCACAAGGCAATGGCCGACAGCAGCATCTGCGTCAGGATCAGTCCCTTGCGATTGAGCAGATCTCCCAGCGGGACGATGAACAAAAGGCCTACTGCGTAACCAGCCTGAGTGGCGGTGACCACCACGCCGATAGTGCCGGGCGACACCGACAGGCTCGCAGCCATCGACTCCAGCAGCGGTTGTGCAAAGTAGACGTTAGCCACGGCCATGGCGCAGGTGATTGCGAAGAGAAATGTCTGGTAACGACTTAATCCGGTATTGGCCGCCTGTGTCAGAGGTGCTCGAACGCTGCCGCTGCTGGCTGATTTTTCGGCTTCGACGTCCATTTTCGAAGGCTTTTGAGGGTTCAACGTCATCATTCCATCCTTGGGAATCTGGTTTCCAAAGAAAACCGGTGCGTTGATTTTTATCAAAACTGGTTTTAATCTACAACTAGTTTTTACAGAATATTTTCTTCTGACGTTAGATCCTGTCTAACGCGCTCTTTCCCAAAATTGGAGACTCATGGCCAGACAGCTGCTACTGGCACAAAGCGAATGTCCCGTGGCCCGCACTCTCGAGGCCATCGGAGATCGTTGGGTGTTGATGATCATCCGTGATGCTTTCGATGATGTGCGTCGTTTCAGCGAATTCCAGAAACGTCTGGGGCTGGCGAAAAACATCCTCACGGTGAAACTCAAGAGATTGGTCGAGCTGGGCGTGTTCGAGGTGCAGCCAGCTTCCGATGGCACCGCTTACAAGGAATACGTGTTGACCGAGATGGGCCGTTCGGTTTTTCCCATTGTCATCAGCATGCGCCAATGGGGCGAGCGTTTCCTGTTCAGTAAGGGTGAGAGTTATTCGGTGTTGCTGGACAACGAACAATCGGAGCCGGTCGAGACCATTACGGTACGCTCCCGTGCGGGCAAGGTCTTGGGCCCGGCGGATTGCCATCGGCGCGTGGTCCGGCGCCGAAGTTGATGGCTGTCATTGTCTATGGCGCGGCAGGAAGCAGGAATCGCGCAATCACTGGCAAGTGATCGGAAATGCGCAACGTATCGTCCTGGCGCACCATCGCTTCGATTCGTTTGATCTTCGGGCTGTAGAAAAGATAGTCGACCGTGCGATCCGGGCCGTTGAGGCCGGGGTCGTTGGGGTAATGGGTCAGCCATTTGGCCCTGTCGATGCCGCCGGCTTCGTTGTTGGTCGGGATCATCGGATACTTGTCCCACAGCAGATGCAACTCGCTGTCGGCAGCGTAGGGCGTGCGGCGCTCGACGGGCAGGCGTCGGTACTGGCCCAGCGGCAACAGATTGAAATCGCCACCGATCAGCCAGGGCAGGCCTTGGCTTTCATACTTGTCGAGCACCTTGGCCACGGCAGCCATTTGCGCCTGCACGTTGCCGTCCGCCTGGCTGGCGCGCTGCAAGTGGGTGTTGAACACGGTCAGTTGTCCGCCATCGCTGAGCGGCAGTTTGACTGCCACCAAGGCGTCTTTGGGCTGGAACTGGCGGCTGATGAAGTTGCTCGGTGCTACGGGCAGTTGCAGGCGTTCGGCGTGTTCGATGCGATAGCGACTCAACGTCGCCAACTGGCGGCCGACGCTGCCGTAGATGTGGGGCTCGGGGACAAAATCGGCTTTCCAGTCGAAGGCGCTGGTGCTGCACGGGTACAGATCGGCGACGCGTTCCTGCAACAGTTTGAGCTGGTTCTGGTAGTCGCTGGCCTTGGCGCCGTCGTCGAGCTCCTGCAACAGCACCACATCGGGTTGTTCGTCGCGGATCACCCGCGCCACTTCATCGAGACTGAAAGCCATGTCTTCCTGAGTCGGCGCTTCGTCGTTGCCCTGAGCCAGATCATTCCAGAACACATAGCGCTTGCCAGCGAGGAACTGCACATTCCAGGTCATGACTTTCAATGCTTGCCCGGGCACCAGCGTCGGTGCGGTGGTGCCGCAACTGACCGGCAGGGTTTCGCGAGCGTCGGGGCGCCAGGTCAGGCTGAACAGCAGCACGCCGAACAGGACGCCGGCGAGGATGACGAGGAGCAGGGTGTAGCGCAGCAGACGGGTCATGGCTCGGCTTATAGCGTTACAGAAAGTGGCCCCGAGCATACCTGACGGCAGCGGCGAAGCCCAAGCACGGTGCGGTCAGACCGCTCCGTTACGTTTGTCAGGCAATTCGCTGATCAGCATGAACAGACGGAACAGCACGACGCTGGTGAACAGCTGCAGGAAGCTGTGGGCGCTGTCGATCAGTCCGGCAATCAGCGGATTCTGCGGTTCGGGGTACACCGCCAGCGTCGCGCCCTTGAGCAGCCATAGCGGCGTCATTACACAGAGAATGCACAGCAGAATGCGCCAGAAATGCCCGCGCGTCAGACGCAGGCTTTCCTTCATCGCCTGCAACGGCCCGAGGCCGCGCAGCACCAGCAGGTATTCGGCGAAGGCGAGCATGACCATCAGCATCAGGCCCGGCAGGAAATACAACGACAGGCCAAGCAGAATCAGCAAGGTATTGAGCGCGGTCAGCACGGCGAAGCGCGGCCACAGGGCGGCGGCCATCGCCAGCAGGTCGCGGTTGCGTGGCGCCTCGCCACGACTGCGTGCATCGAGAAACAGGATCAGTGCGGCGGTGTACAGCGGATACACCAGCAGGCCGACGATGATACTGACTCCGGCAAAGGTGTCCGGCCCGGTGGCGTGATCGACCGCCTGCTGCAAGAAAGCTTCGACGATCACCAGCGGCAGGCACAACTGCACGATGCTGCCCAGATGGCGTTTAAAAAAATACAGAGAGTCGCGCAGTACTTCGAGGGCATTCATCAGTCGGTATCGCAGGTCGAAAACAGTGGCTCACTTTAACCGATGCAACGCGGGGCGACACAAACGTAAACATTCGGTAAAGGCCATTGAAACGTTTTGTCACTGTCTCCATTACAGGAGAGCACCGCGCCCAGAGTGGGGGCGGGCACGTTATTACCGGCAATCTACGAGGTCGCCATGAACAGCGAAGAGCAAACCCTGATCGATGGACTGTTTTCCCGGCTGCAACAGGCCGAAACGGAGGCAGCCCCGCGCGACGCCCAGGCCGAGGCGCGGATCAAGGAACACCTGACGCGCCAACCGGCGGCAGGCTATTTCATGACCCAGGCGATTCTGGTGCAAGAGGCCGCGCTGAAAAGCCTCGACGAGCAGAACAAGCAACTGACCCAGCAAGTCCAGCGCCTGCAGGCCGAGCTGCAATCGGCCAAGGCCCAGAGCGGCGCACCGGCATCCAGCGGTGGCGGCGGTTTCCTGTCGAGCATTTTTGGCGGCGGCAATTCGCGTCCGGCGCCGAGCCAGAGCGCAGCACCATCGTCCTCCGGCGGCTGGCGCGAGCCGGCGCCGCAGCAGAACTTCGCCACCGCTCCGTCCAACTACGCGCAGCAGGCAGCCCCGGCGGCCGGCAACAGCTTCCTCGGCGGCGCGCTGAAAACCGCCGCAGGCGTGGCCGGCGGTGTGATGCTGGCGCAGGGCATCAGCAGCCTGTTCCATCACAACCAAGCACCTGAAGAAATCGTCGAGGTTATCAAGGAAGAACCGGCACAGGTCGCCGACCAGAGCAACAACGGCTGGGGCGATGATCAGCGCGTGGCGGACAACGGCTTCTCGGGCAATGACCAGGGCGGTTTCAACGACGCCGATTACAGCAGCGACAATTCGTCGTTCTTCGATGACGACGACTCCTTCGTCTGATTCACCATTCGTCCGGAGCCCTGCGGGGCTTCGGGCCGATTATTCGCGGAACCCTCCTTCGGGCTGGCATACTGAGCGCCTTTTTCAGGCCTGAACGCCTGACCCCGCTTCGTGCGCTTGCGCGCTCACAGGAACTCCGGTGAAAAAAATCGCAGTGTTCGCCGATGTGCAGAACCTCTACTACACCGTGCGTCAGGCCTATGGTTGCCACTTCAACTACGCCGCACTATGGGCGGACATCAGCAAGAACGGGCAGATCGTCGAGGCGTATGCCTATGCGATCGACCGTGGCGACAGCAAGCAGCAGCAGTTCCAGCAGATCCTGCGCAATCTCGGTTTCACCGTGAAGCTCAAGCCCTACATCCAGCGCAGCGACGGCTCGGCCAAGGGTGACTGGGATGTCGGCATTACCCTGGACATCATGGACGCTGCCGACCATGTCGACGAAGTAGTGCTGGCCTCCGGTGACGGCGATTTCGACATGCTGCTCGAACGCATCATCAACAAGCACGGCGTGCAAGCGGTAGCCTATGGCGTCCCCGGCCTGACCGCCAACTCGCTGATCCGCGCCGCCAGCCGCTACGTGCCGATCGAAGGCGCACTGTTGCTCAAGAGCTGAGCTGAACAATAGATTGGAACGGAGTACACCCCGGTTTGGAACGCATTGCAGTCATCGACTTTGAAACCACCGGCCTGTCGCCGAACAGCAGCTGCCGCGCCACGGAAATTGCCGTGGTCATGCTGGAAAACGGCCGCATCGTCGAGCGTTACCAGAGCCTGATGAACGCCGGCGTGCGCGTCCCCGCGTTCATCGAGCAACTGACCGGCATCAGCAACGCCATGCTGCGCACCGCGCCGCCCGCCGAGCGGGTGATGGAAGAGGTCAACGAGTTTGTCGGCTGCACGCCGTTGCTCGCACACAACGCCTCGTTCGACCAGAAGTTCTGGGATTTCGAACTGGGCCGGATCAAGCGCACACGCCTGCAGAATTTCGCCTGTTCACTGCTGCTGGCGCGGCGCCTGATGCCGGCGGCGCCGAATCACAAGCTCGGCACGCTCACCACTTTCGCGCGGTTGCCGCATACCGGCCAGGCTCACCGGGCCATGGCCGATGCGGAGATGGCGGCCAATCTGATGGCGCATTTGGCGCAAGAGTTACGGGGCAAGCACGGGGTACGCGAGTTGAATCACGACCTGCTGTGCAAGTTGCAGAAGGTGCCTGCCGCAAAAGTCGGCGAGCATTTGCAGCGTTATCGCTGAAGTCGGGCACCACACAGTAACCTTGTAGGAGTAAGCCTGCTCGCGATGACGGAGCATCAGTCGATGGAGATGTTGACTGCCACTGCGCCTTCGCGAGCAGGCTCGCTCCCACATTAATCTTTTCGGTGTGCCTGATTATTTACCGTTGCCTTCGATGTGCCCCAACGGCACACGCTTTTCGACTGCGCTTGAAAGCACAATCGACGTCTTGCTGAACCCGAACTTCGCCACCCGATCGATCAACTCTTCCAGCTCAGGCATCGAGGCCACCGCCGCTTGCATGATCACGCACGGGTCGCCGGTGACCCGATGGCATTCAGTGATCTGCGGGATTTTGATCAGTTCATCGTAGGCCTTCTGGTTGCCGTGCTGGTTCAGGCGCAGTTCGATCACGCACTGGATCGGCAGGCCGATTTTCGCCATATCGATTTTTGCTTGATAACCGGTGATCACTCCGGCCGTTTCCAGTTTGGCCACGCGTTCGGCGACGGCGGGGGCTGAGAGGTTAACCTTGCGCGCCAGATCAGCGTAGGACGCGCGGCCGTTTTCCAGAAGTGCGCCGAGCAGCATGCGGTCGTATTTGTCCAAGGCGAACTCCTGAAATGGCCAGACTTTCGAAATCGCGGCTTAACCCGGCGATCTCCGTGATTTCAAAAGTGTACCGGCGCGATAAATAGGTTTTGTAACTTATTTTTGCGCGGCAGCCTTTCTAGAATAACCCGTCCACAGAAATCTGACTGTCGAGCTGCCCATGCCTGCCTTGCGCCGTTTTTCCCTGCCGTTGATCGCCGCGTTTTTTGCGTTGTACGTGATTTGGGGATCGACCTATCTGGTGATTCGTATCGGTGTCGAATACTGGCCGCCGCTATTGCTGGCCGGGGTGCGCTTCGTCATTGCCGGCAGCCTGATGTACGCCTGGCTGCGCTGGCGTGGGGCTCCGGCGCCGACCTGGGCGCAGTGGAAAGCGGCGGGGCTGGTCGGCATTCTGCTGCTCAGTTTTGGCAATGGCGCGGTCAGCGTGGCGGAGCATACCGGCGTGGCGTCAGGTGTCGCTGCGCTGGCGGTGGCGACGGTGCCGCTGTTCACCTTGTTGTTCGGCTACTTCTGGGGTGCGCGCAATACGCGGCTGGAATGGGCCGGTGTGGCGTTGGGGATTATTGGCATAGCCATGCTCAACATGGGGTCCAACCTGCAATCGAGCCCGCTCGGCGCGATGTTGCTGATTTTCGCGGCGGCGAGCTGGGCGTTCGGCTCGGTGTGGAGCAAATACCTGCCGTTGCCGGCGGGTGCCATGGCCAGCGCGGTGGAAATGCTCGTAGGCGGCGTCGTCTTGCTGATCGGCAGCGCGCTGAGTGGCGAGCACCTGCAAGCCATGCCGCCGCTCGAAGGATGGCTGGCGCTGGCCTATCTGATTTTTTTTGGCTCGATCATCGCCTTCAATTCCTACATGTATCTGCTCAAACACGTGCGCCCAGCGGCAGCGACCAGTTATGCCTACGTCAACCCGGCAGTGGCGGTGTTGCTCGGTGTGGTGTTTGTTGGCGAGACCATCGGCATCGAAGAAGCGCTGGCGATGCTGGTGATCATCAGCGCGGTGCTGCTGATCAGCCTGCCGCAGTGGCGCCGGCCCGCGCAGCCGCCAGTGGAGGAGGTGAAAGCCGTTCCGACGGAAGCGCGTACGAATTAGGGTAAACTGCGCGGCATTGCATCCCCGCGTCATTTTTTCCTACGGTACTCCCATGACTTTCGCCTCCCTTGGCCTGATCGAACCCTTGCTGCGCTCCCTCGAGACGCTCGGCTACCAGACCCCGACGCCGGTGCAGGCGCAAGCCATTCCGGCGGTGCTGGCCGGTCGCGACCTGATGGCAGCGGCCCAGACCGGCACCGGTAAAACTGCCGGTTTCGCCTTGCCGCTGTTGCAGTTGCTGGCCATGGAAGGGCCGAAAGTCACCGCCAATTCGGCGCGTGCGCTGATTCTGGTGCCGACCCGCGAGCTGGCCGAGCAGGTCCACGAAGCCGTGCGCCAGTACGCGGAAAATCTGCCGTTGCGCACATATGCGGTGTACGGCGGTGTCAGCATCAACCCGCAGATGATGAAGCTGCGCGGCGGCGTCGATGTGCTGGTCGCCACGCCCGGTCGCTTGATCGACCTGTTCCGCCAGAACGCGCTGAAACTCAATCAGTTGCAAACGCTGGTGCTGGATGAAGCCGATCGTATGCTCGACCTGGGCTTCTCTGAAGAACTGGCGAACATTTACCGCATGCTGCCGAAAAAACGCCAGACGCTGCTGTTCTCCGCGACCTTCTCCGATGACATCCGTCTGCTCGCCGGGCAGATGCTCAACGATCCTTTGAGCGTCGAAGTCAGCCCGCGCAACGTCGCTGCCAACACGGTCAAGCAGTGGATCGTCACCGTAGACAAGAAGCGCAAGGCCGAACTGTTCGTGCACCTGATGCGCAAGAACAAGTGGAAGCAGGTGCTGGTGTTCGCCAAGACCCGCAACGGCGTCGATGCGCTGGTGGAAAAACTTCAGGGCCTCGGTGTGAATGCTGACGGCATCCATGGCGACAAACCCCAGGCTACGCGCCAGCGCGCGCTGGACCGTTTCAAGCTCAGCGAAGTGCAGATTCTGGTCGCGACCGACGTCGCCGCCCGTGGTCTGGACATCGAAGACTTGCCGCTGGTGGTCAACTTCGATCTGCCGATCGTCGCCGAGGATTACATTCACCGCATCGGCCGGACTGGCCGTGCGGGTGCCACCGGTGAGGCGATTTCGCTGGTGTGTGCCGATGAAGTGAACATGCTCTCGGCGATCGAGATGCTGACGCGGCAGAACCTGAAGCGCCAGAACGAGCCGGATTTCGAACCCGAGCACCGCGTGCCGGACACCGATGCCAGCGGTCAGGTGATCAAGAAGCCGAAGAAACCGAAGAAGCCGAAAGCATCGGGTGGTGGCGGTGGGAAACGTAATCTGGGCAAGTGGGTCGACAGCGGCGAGACCTCGGCACCGGAGCCATCGATCAAGCCAGTACGCAAAGTGCCGGTGTTCAATACCGGGCCGCGTAAACGTAAGCCGTGATTTGATGCGGCGTTTACAATAGCGCCTTCGCGAGCAGGCTCGCTCCCACATTGGGAATGCGTTTCCCTGTAGGAGCTGCGGAACGCTGCGATCTTTTGATGTTGGTTTTAAAGATCAAAAGATCGCAGCCTCGTTTCACTCGTCAGCTCCTACAGGGTTTTGTGCTTAAGCCACTGCACCATTCCCAGCCCTGCCGCCCGCCCACTGGCGAAACACCCGGTCAGCAAGTAGCCGCCCGTCGGCGCTTCCCAGTCGAGCATCTCGCCGGCACAAAACACCCCCGGCAACGCCTTGAGCATCAAACGCTCATCCATCGCCTCGAACCGCACGCCACCGGCGCTGCTGATTGCCTCATCCAGCGGACGGGTTTTCACCAGGGTCAGTGGCAACGCCTTGATCGCTCGCGCCAACAGCGCCGGATCGGCGAAGGTTTCGGCATCGGTCAGCTCGCGCAACAACGCCGCCTTCACCCCATCAATCCCTACCTGACTGTGCAGATGCTTGGCCATTGAGCGCGCGCCGCGTGGTTTGCTCAGCGCCGCCTGCAATTTATCCACAGGCCGGCCGGGCAGCAGGTCGATGTGGATAACCGCCGCGCCATAGCGATTGATCTCTTCGCGTATCGGGGCGGACAGCGCATAGATCAGACTGCCTTCAATGCCGGTCGCGGTGATCACGCATTCGCCCAGACGCGGGATGTCGTCGTTCAAACCGATGGCGATGTTTTTCAGCGGTGCGCCGGCAAATTTGCTCACCATCAGATCGCTCCAGGCTTGCACCTCGAAGCCGCAATTGCTTGGCTGCAACGGCGCCAGATCCACGCCGCGCTGCTCCAGCGGCAACATCCACGCGCCATCCGAGCCCAGCCGCGACCAACTGCCGCCGCCGAGGGCAAGCAGGGTGGCGTCGGGGTTTACGCTGATTTCGCCTTCCGGACTGTCGATGCGCATTGCGCCACTTGCGTCCCAGCCGAGCCAGCGATGACGGGTGTGGATAACCACGCCGCTGTCGCGCAGGCGCTTGAGCCAGGCGCGTAATAGCGGCGCCGCTTTCATGTCGGTGGGGAATACACGGCCGGAGCTGCCGATGAAGGTTTCGATGCCCAGTTGGTGAATCCACTGGCACAAGGCATCGGCATCGAATGCGCGCAGCAGCGGGGCGATCTGTGGTGCGCGTTCGGCGTAACGGTAGAGGAATGCCGGGTAGGCTTCGGAATGGGTGATGTTCATGCCGCCGACCCCGGCCAGCAGAAACTTGCGCCCGACCGATGGCATGCCGTCGAAAACGTCGACGCGAATTCCGGCCTGGCTCAGCACTTCGGCGGCCATCAGGCCGGCGGGGCCACCGCCGATGATGGCGACGTGGGTGTTGGCGGGAGCGGAATTTTCGGTCATGGGCGTGCGCTGCGGTATGGCGGGACAAGGCGCGCATTCTAACAGCCGAGCCCTCTGTAGGAGCTGCCGCAGGCTGCGATCTTTGCTGTGGATTTTTACAGCAAGATCAAAAGATCGCAGCCTTCGGCAGCTCCTACGGGTTATCCACAGGCAGTTCCACAGCGATTGTGGGTAACGCAGCACGTTTCAGTGACAGCCGTGTGAATCCCAGACCCGTTGCGCGCTGTGATGGAGGATGCCGTGGCGGCGGGCGAGGGCGTGGCGATCCTTGCTGTAGCCGCCGCCGATCACCCCGACCACCGGGATGTCGCGGCCCAGGCAGTGGCGCATCACCCGTTCATCGCGCTCGGCCACGCCGGCGTCGGTCAGTTGCAGATAACCGAGGGCATCGTCCTTGTGCACATCGACGCCAGCGTCGTAGAGCACCAGATCCGGTTGATACAGCGGCAGGAGGTAGTTGAGCGTGTCATCGACCACCTGCAGATAATCGGCGTCACCCATGCCTTTGGGCAGCGGAATATCCCAGTCACTTTCGGCTTTGCGTGCGGGAAAATTCTTTTCGCAGTGCAGGGAAACGGTAATCGCCTCCGGCGTGTCATGCAGAATCCGCGCGGTGCCGTCGCCCTGATGCACGTCGCAATCAAAGATCAGCACGCGATTGACCCGACCGCTCTGCAACAGGTACTGGCTGATGATCGCCAGGTCATTGAAGATGCAGAACCCGGCGGGGTAATCGTAGTGAGCGTGATGGGTGCCGCCGGCCAGATGACAGGCCAGGCCATGTTCCAGCGCTTGCTCTGCGGCGAGGATCGAGCCGCCCACCGCGCGCACGGTGCGTCGCGCCAGCGCCTCGTTCCAGGGCAGGCCGAGGCGCCGTTGGTCTTCGCGGGACAACTCGCCGCTCATGTAGCGTTCGATATAGCTGCGGTCATGGGCGAGGGCGAGGATGTCGTTGGGGCAGATCTGCGGGCGCAGCAGGTCGGCGTCGCGGGTCAGGCCGCTGTCGACCAGGTGATCGCGCAGCAGCCGGAACTTGTCCATGGGAAAGCGGTGATCCGCGGGAAACTCGGGGCTGTAGTCTTCGTGATAGATCAACGGCAAGGGCATGGCTTGTTTCGCGCAGAACCAGGGAAAGAATGAACGATCCTACCAGCGATGTAGACTCAACGGCATGGAAATGGAGGGGACGATGGAGCCGATACTGGAGCTGCAAAGCGCGCGTTTGTTGATGCGTCAGTGGCAGGACGAGGATTTGCCGGCATTCGCCGCGATGTGCGCCGATCCACAGGTGATGCGCTACTTTCCAGCGCCGTTGACCCGGCTCGAAAGTGCCGCGCTGATCGGCCGCGTGCGTGGGCATTTTGCCGAGCATGGCTTTGGCCTGTGGGCGCTGGAGCGCAAGGACACGGGCGAGTTCATCGGTTTCACCGGGTTGGGCGTGGTCGGCTTCGATGCGCCGTTTACCCCGGCGGTGGAGATCGGCTGGCGTCTGGCCAAGGAACACTGGGGCCTGGGTTACGCCAGCGAAGCGGCGTGGACCGCACTGCGCTCGGGTTTCGACCAGTTGAAACTGGAGGAAATCGTCTCGTTTACCGCCGGGCAGAATGCGCAGTCGGAGAAGGTCATGCAGGCGATCGGCATGCATCACGACCCGCAGGACGATTTCGATCACCCCAGGCTTGCGCTCGATCACCCGTTGCGTCGGCATGTCCTGTATCGCATCAGCCGCGAACAATGGCTGCAAACCTTGCATGAATAAGCCGACACGGACGTTTACAATGGCCGCCATCGTATTTGGCCCGTGCCAGAACCTGAATCGTCCGCCGCAGCCAAGACTGCGCGGCCATTGCTTTGTGTGAGGAGAGTCTGAATGAGCCAAGTGCTGGAAGATCTGGTCGATCTGCTGACCCTGGAACCGATCGAAGAAAACCTGTTCCGTGGCCGCAGCCAGGATCTGGGGTTCCGCCAGTTGTTCGGCGGTCAGGTGCTCGGCCAGTCACTGTCGGCGGCCAGTCAGACGGTGGAAGAGGCGCGCCATGTGCACTCACTGCACGGTTATTTCCTGCGCCCGGGCGATGCCAAGTTGCCGGTGGTCTATTCGGTTGATCGCGTGCGTGATGGCGGCAGCTTCAGCACCCGCCGCGTGACGGCGATCCAGAAGGGCCACCCGATCTTCACGTGCAGCGCTTCGTTCCAGTACGACGAAAAAGGCTTCGAGCATCAGGGCCAGATGCCGGCGGTGGTCGGCCCGGAAAACCTGCCCTCGGAGCTGGAACTGATCCAGCAGCGTGCGCACCTGATTCCCGAGCACATGCGTGAAAAACTGCTGTGCCCGAAACCGATCGAAGTACGCCCGGTCACCGAAAAGGATCCGTACAACCCGCAACCGGCCGATCCGATCAAATATGTGTGGTTCCGCGCCGACGGCGCCCTGGCCGACATTCCTGCGCTGCACAAATACCTGCTGGCCTACGCCTCGGACTTCGGCCTGCTGACCACGTCGATGCTGCCCCACGGCAAGTCGGTCTGGCAGAAAGACATGCAGGTCGCCAGCCTCGATCACGCGCTGTGGTTCCACAACGACCTGCGCGCCGATGACTGGTTGCTCTACGCGATGGACAGCCCGTGGGCCGGCAACTCGCGCGGTTTTTCCCGTGGCAGCGTGTTCAACCGCGCCGGGCAACTGGTCGCTTCGGTGACTCAGGAAGGCCTGATCCGCCATCGCAAGGACTGGGCATGAGCCTGACCGAGGTTCGTCATTGGGTGTTCGACATGGACGGCACGCTGACCGTCGCCGTGCATGACTTTGCGGCGATTCGCGTGGCGCTGGCGATTCCGCCAGAGGACGACATCCTCACCCATCTCGCCGCATTGCCAGCGGATGAAGCAGCGGCCAAGCATGCCTGGTTGCTGGAACATGAACGCGATCTGGCATTGGGCTCGACCCCGGCCACTGGCGCGGTGGAGCTGGTGCGCGACCTGCATGCGCGCGGTTATCGCCTTGGCATTCTCACCCGCAATGCGCGGGAACTGGCGCACGTGACGCTGGAGGCGATCGGCCTGGCTGACTGCTTCGCGGTCGAGGATGTGCTGGGCCGCGACGAAGCGCCGCCAAAGCCGCATCCCGGCGGTTTGCTGAAACTGGCCGAAGCCTGGCAAGCGCCGGCCAGTGACATGGTGATGGTCGGTGATTACCGTTTTGATCTGGATTGCGGCCGAGCAGCGGGGGCGCGGACGGTGTTGGTGAACCTGCCGGATAACCCATGGCCGGAACTGACCGATTGGCATGCGAGGGATTGTGTTGAGTTGCGGCGGATGCTCTCAGCCTGACATCTTCGTCGCCTGAGCCGGCCCCTTCGCGAGCAGGCTCGCTCCCACAGGGGAATACATTCCAAACGTGGCATTCATTCCTATGTGGGAGCGGGCTTGCTCGCGAAGAGGCCGGTACATTCAACACAAAACCTACTGATCAAACAAAGCCTTCTGCCCCTCCGCCGACGTCAGCATGCCATCCCCGTCATGTCCGACCCCGGGTACTTCAACCAGCCGCTGATTGACCCCCTCGGGATGCCGGCGCAGCAAATAGCCAAAATACATCTTCCCGCGCATCAACCGGTAAGCCCCTTGCGCCTCGGCCGCGCAACTCTTGTCCAGCGCCGGATGTTCCGGGTCGACGTCCTGCTGCCCGAGCAGATAGATCACCTCGCGTTTGACGTAAGCGCTCTCAACTTGCAACGGCGTTCGCCCACCGGCATACACCGGCATGTCCGCCAGCCCGTACTTCCAGCGATTGAAACCCGGGCATTGCGCGTGATCGAACGCCACTGGCCGCTGCTCGTTGAAGTACGCATAGGACGAAGGATTGGCCACTACATAGCGCAAGCGAATGCCGTTGGCCTTGAGTGCCGGCTGATCCTTGGCCAGCAGGGCGTAACGCTGCACCACCTGACCCCCGCCGGAGTGGCCGAAGATCACGATCTGCTTCACGTCCGGAAACTGTTTGCGGTCGCTGACCCGCGCGACGATTTCGTCCAGCGCCGCGTAGGAACTCAGCGGATTCGGCCCGGTGGACAAGCCGCCGCCCATCCACTCGTTGCCCTGCCAGCGCAGCACCGTCGGCGGCAAGGAATACAGGGTGACGTCGCTTTCATTGAGAAACTGCGGAGCGATCACCAGCGTGTGCGCGGTCTGTCCGGCGAGTTCGGCGGCGCTTTCCGCGCTTTTGCGATAGGTCTCGGCGTTGCGCAGGCGACCGTGAATCACGATCAGCACTCGCTCGATCTTCTCCGGCGCCGGGCCGATGCCCACTGCCATTTCCCCGGCCTTGAGTTGCAGGCGACCGGGGCTGATCGCATCGACGCCGGCCGCTTGCGCAGTGCCGACGAAGAACAGTAACGCCACAAGCCATTTATGCATTTACAGGGTTTTCGCCGCGAAGGTGTCGCACTGGCTTACCTGGCCTTGCGCGAATCCGGTTTTGAACCAGCGCACCCTTTGCGCTGACGTACCGTGGGTAAACGAGTCCGGGACCACTCGGCCCTGACCCTGTTGCTGCAAGCGATCATCGCCGATGGCGTTGGCGGCGTTCAAGGCTTCTTCGATGTCGCCGGGTTCCAGCCAGTTCAGGCGCTTTTGAGCGTTGTATGCCCAGACGCCGGCGAGGCAGTCCGCCTGCAATTCCTGGCGGACCAGCAAGCCGCCGTCGCCTTCCATTTGCCGACCTTGCTGGCGCGCCGTCTGCATCTTCGCCGAGACGCCAAGCAGCGTCTGCACATGGTGGCCGACTTCGTGCGCAATCACATAAGCCTGAGCGAAATCGCCAGCGGCCTTGAAACGCTGCGACATTTCCTGGAAGAACGCCATGTCCAGATAGACCTTCTGGTCGGCCGGGCAATAGAACGGGCCGGTGGCAGAAGTGGCCATGCCGCACGCGGAGTTCACCCGGTTGCTGAACAGCACCAGCGTCGGGTCTTTGTATTGGCGTCCGGCCTGCTGGAAGATCGGGCCCCAGGTGTCTTCGGTGTCGCCGAGGATCGAACGGACGAACTCAGCCTGTTCATCATTGGCCGGCGGCGCCTGACGGGTTTGCGAAGTAGCCGCCGGTTGCTCCATCTGCCCGGTCAACTGGCCGAGAATCTGCATCGGGTCCTGGCCGGTGAGCCAGCCGATGCCGACGATCAGCACGATGGCCGTCAGGCTCAGACCCTTGCCGCCACCGAAGCGCATGCCGCCGCCACCGCCGGCATCATCACCCCGGGCGTCGACGACGTTGTCACTGCGTCGGCCTTTTTTCCATAGCATGTGGGAATCCTCTTTTATTGCCGGTGATGAATCTGCTGGTGATGAGTGTTGCCGCTGTGTGAGTGTGGCGCCAGTCCGGTCGTCCGTCCATGCACACGCGCCCACGTGGTGCGGGCCTGGTATTGACGGTCGAGCGGGCCGTGAATTCAATCCCGAGTGGAATTTCTTCCGTCGAATTCATGAACCCGCTGTTTCGACGGCAGTCTGTGATGTTGCACACTTGCCGGGCGCCGAAGTGGCGGGAATCTTGCCTCAAGTTTTTACCTGGCGGCGGTTTTCCGGCGAAGAAGAGTGCAACCCGTGCGGTTGCTGAAAGCTCAGCCGACTATGATTGCCAAACCGATTGCCGCCAGCGCGAACGCTCGCCTGGGTATTTTTTCAGAGATTGCCAATGACCGTCAGCACCCCGCTCTCCGGTGTCAACCAGCCCTTCAAGGGGATCTTGCTGATTGTCGTGGCGACGTTCCTGTTTTCCAGCCACGACGCCTTGTCGAAATACCTCTCCGGTTTTTATCCGATCGTGATGGTGGTGTGGGCGCGCTATGTGGTGCACACCTTGTTGATGGCGGGGATTTTTCTGCCGCAGTCCGGCTTGCGTGTGCTGCGCACCAAGAAGCCGTTATGGCAACTCGCCCGTGCCCTGTGCCTGCTCGGCACCAGCCTGTTTTTCACCACGGCGCTGCTGTACATCCCGCTGGCGGAAGCCACGGCGGTCAACTTTCTCGCACCGGTATTGGTCACCGCATTGTCGGTGCCGCTGCTCAAGGAACGGGTGACGCGCGGGCAGTGGATCGCGGTGATCTGCGGTTTCATCGGCGTGCTGATCATCGTCCACCCGGGCGGCGAGCTGTTCACCCCGGCGATCCTGCTGCCGTTCTGCTCGGCGTTGTTTTTCTGCTTCTACCAACTGCTGACGCGCAAGCTCGCCGAAGTGGACAGCCCGACCACCAGCAACTTCTTCGCCGGCCTGTGCAATACCCTGGTGATGAGCGCGCTGGTGCCGTTCTTCTGGCAAGTGCCGACGTGGACTCACGCCGCGCTGATGCTCGCGCTGGGCAGCTGCGGGATGACGGCGCATCTGTTCCTGACCCAGGCCTTCCGCCACGCCGCACCGGCATTGCTGGCGCCGTTCGGCTATTGCCAGATCGTCTTTGCCGGGTTGTTGGGCTGGCTGCTGTTCAATCACACGCCGAGCGGGTTGACGGTGATTGGTATCGCAGTGATCTGCTGCAGCGGATTGGCGGCGGCGTGGCAGCAGAGCCGGCGCTGAAGAGCGGATCCCGGTACAACTTGTGGGAGCGAGCCTGCTCGCGAAAGCGGTGTGTCAGTCGCCATATTCGGTGGCTGACGTGACGCCTTCGCGAGCAGGCTCGCTCCCACAATGGGATGTATGCAGGCAGGTTATTCGGTAACGGTCGGAATCTTGCGCGGTGCCATGAAGTACATCCACGTCAGTGCGAGGAAGTACATCGCCGGAATCAGCGTGAACAGCACTGTGTAGTTGTTGTTGGTGACGGTGAGGATGTGGCCGACGATCTGAGTCATGAACATCCCGCCGATCGCCGCGCACATGCCGCCGAAGCCGAACACCGTGCTCATCATGTGCTTGGGCGTGTAGTCCATCACCAGGCTCCAGATGTTCGCAGTCCAGGCCTGATGCGCGCCGATCGCCAACGAGATCGCTGCCACCGCCACCCACAGATTCGCTGAACCGGCGGCCATGACCACGCCGATGATGCAGCAGGCAAACAGCAACATCGACAGCAGCCGCGCCTTGATCGAGTTCATGCCGCGACCGATCAGGAACGAGGACAGAATCCCGCCGCCGACACTGCCGAAGTCAGCCGTGACGTAGATGATGATCAGCGGAATACCCATCTGCGTCACGTTGATGCCGAGGTTGTATTGCTGATTGAGAAACGGCGGCAGCCAGTACAGATAGAACCAGAACACCGGCGCGGTCAGCGAGTAGGCGAGGGCGAAGGCCCAGGTGCCGCGCATGCGCAGGATCTTGCTGAACGGCACACGGGCCTGTTCCGGTTCGACCTGCTGCTGGATGTAATCGAGTTCCGACTGTTTCACCGTCGGATGGTCTTCCGGATTGAAGTACTTCAAGCCCCAGAACAACAGCCAGATCCCGCCGAGTGCGGCCATGCACAGGAATGCCGCTTGCCAGCCCCACACGTGAAGTACCAGAGGCAGCAGCATCGGCGTGAACATCGCCCCGACGTTGGTGCCGGCGTTGAAAATGCCGGTAGCGACCGCACGTTCACCGGCCGGGAACCACAGGCGAGTGGTCTTCACGCAGGCCGGGTAGTTGGCCGCTTCGGTCAGACCGAGGATGAAGCGACAGACCATGAAGCCGACCGCTGAGGTCGCCAGGCCATGGGCGCCGGTCGCCAGGCTCCAGAGCAGCACGGCGCAGAAGAACACGCGCTTGACGCCGACCCGGTCGATCAGTCGTCCCTGCAGGACAAAGCCGATCGCGTAGCCGACCTGAAACCAGAAGTTGATGTTGGCGTAGTCCATCGCCGTCCAGCTCATTTCCTTGGCGAGGATCGGCTGCATGACGCCGAGGGCGGCGCGGTCGATGTAGTTGAGGGTGGTGGCAAAAAACACCAGCGCCAGCATGCCCCAGCGGGTCTTGCCGACGGCCATGGCGCCGCGGATCTTGTCGCCAATGCCACCCGTGGCAGTGCTCATGGCCGGAGCCATGCGGGAAGTCTGTGAAGGAATCATGTGTTCCACCCGTTTTTGGATTTGTTATTTGGTGTTCTTTTCTGTCGAACACCTTGCCCGGTGGTTAGTGGCCGGACTCGATGTGCAACCGATGTTGGGCAGTGAACAAAAAATCGTCAATTCGCCAAATCGCCTTAGTGTTCGATAATCGCACGCAAAACTAACCGGGTAGTACACTTTAAATTGCTGCGCGCAGTGATGCAGCCAATAATTTCCCTCACTATAAAAACCCATTCCCTTGTAGGAGCTGCCGAAGGCTGCGATCTTTTGATCTTGATCTGAAAAGCAACATCAAACGACCGCAGCCTTCGGCAGCTCCTACATAAAAGCGGCGCAGTCCGGGAGTTGAAACATGCAGCGTTCCATTGCCACCGTTTCCTTGAGCGGCACCCTGCCGGAAAAACTCGAAGCCATTGCCGCCGCCGGGTTCGACGGCGTGGAGATTTTCGAAAACGACCTCCTGTACTACGACGGCAGTCCCCGGGAAATTAAACAGATGTGCGCCGATCTCGGCATCGCCATCACCCTGTTTCAGCCGTTCCGTGACTTCGAAGGCTGCCGCCGCGATCGCCTGGCGCGTAACCTGGAGCGTGCCGAGCGCAAGTTCGATCTGATGCAGGAACTTGGCACCGACCTGGTGCTGGTCTGCAGCAACGCCTCGCCGGACAGTGTCGGCGATCAACAAATCCTCGTCGATGATTTGCGCCTGCTGGCCGAACGCGCCGCTGCCCGTGGCTTGCGCATTGGTTACGAAGCGCTGGCCTGGGGCCGGCACGTCAGCACTTATCAACAGGTCTGGGACATCGTCCGTCAGGCTGATCACCCCAATCTCGGCGTGCTGCTCGACAGCTTCCACACCCTGTCGCTGCAGGGCGATCCCCGCGCGATCGCCGATATTCCCGGCGACAAGATCTTTTTCGTGCAAATGGCCGACGCGCCGATCCTGGCCATGGATGTGCTGGAGTGGAGCCGGCATTTCCGTTGTTTCCCGGGGCAGGGCGAATTTGATCTGCCGGGTTTCCTCGCGCCGATCATCAAGAGTGGCTATAGCGGGCCGCTGTCGCTGGAAATCTTCAACGATGGCTTCCGCGCCGCACCGCCACGGGCCAACGCCGCCGACGGTTTGCGTTCGCTGCTGTATCTGGAAGAGAAGACCCGTCAGCGTCTCGAGCAGGAAGCGACGCCGGTAGCCAACCGTGAAATTCTTTTCGAAACGCCGCAGGCCAGTGAATACAACGGCGTTGAATTTCTCGAGTTTGCCGTCGACGAAGCGCTCGGCGCGAAGCTCAGTCACTGGCTGCAACGCCTCGGTTTTGCCAAGGCGGGCCAGCATCGCTCGAAAAGTGTCAGCCTGCTGCGTCAGGGCGATATCAACCTGATTCTCAACTCCGAACCTTATTCGTTTGCTCACAGCTTTTTCGAAGCCCACGGCCCGTCGCTGTGCGCCACGGCTGTGCGGGTCAAGGACAGCACCAGTGCGCTGGCCCGCGCGGTCGCTTACAAGGGGCAGCCTTATCGCGGGCTGGTCGGGCCGAATGAACTGGAACTGGCGGCGGTGCGTGCACCGGACGGCAGCCTGATTTATCTGGTCGATGAGAAAGCCGACGTATACGGCACCGATTTCAATCTGTTGCCGGGCGCGCAGACCGGTGGCGGCCTCAAGCGTATCGATCACATGGCCATGGCGCTGCCGGCGGACAGTCTCGACAGTTGGGTGCTGTTCTATAAAAGCCTGCTGGATTTCGAGGCCGACGACGAAGTGGTTTTGCCCGATCCGTACGGTCTGGTGAAGAGCCGCGCATTGCGCAGCCGCGACAGTTCGATCCGTTTGCCACTGAACATCTCGGAGAACCGCAACACCGCCATTTCGCATGCGCTATCGAGTTATCGCGGCTCCGGTGTGCACCACATCGCCTTCGATTGTGACGACATCTTTGCCCAGGTCAGTCGCGCCAAAGAGGCCGGCGTGCCGCTGCTGGACATCCCGTTGAATTACTACGACGACCTCGCGGCGCGCTTCGATTTCGACGATGAATTCCTCAGCGAACTGGCCTATTACAACGTGCTCTACGACCGTGACGCTCAGGGCGGCGAGTTGTTTCATGTCTACACCGAGCCGTTCGAGGGGCGGTTCTTCTTCGAGATCATCCAGCGCAAGAACGGTTACGCCGGTTATGGCGCGGCCAACGTTGCGGTGCGGCTGGCGGCGATGGCCAAATCCCGCAGCGGTGCGGTGCGTCAGGCGAAGTTGTAGGGAATTCGTAAACGCGGGATTAAACACCGGCTGCGCGGCTTCCTTCACTGTCCCGCGCGGCCCATAATCGCCAGCTTGTGCAGTGATGGCCGTGAGCCCGCGATGACCATGAATTCAGAACTTTCCGCCGCTGCTGTCGAGTCCGAGGCAGTGCCGCGCAAGAGTCGCAAGAACAACCCGGAAAAGACCCGCGAGAACATTCTCCAGGAGGCGATCGTCGAGTTCGTCCAGCAGGGCCTGTCCGGCGCCCGCGTCGACGCGATCGCCGAGCGCATCCACACCTCCAAGCGCATGATCTATTACTACTTCGGCAGCAAGGAGCAGTTGTACGTCGAGGTGCTGGAGAAACTCTACGGCGATATCCGCAGCACGGAAAACCGCCTGCATCTGGATGAGTTGCCGCCCGAGTTGGCGATCCGTCGGCTGGTGGAATTCACCTTCGATCACCACGACCGCAACGTCGATTTCGTGCGCATCGTCAGCATCGAAAACATCCACAACGCCGAGTACGTAAAGCGTTCCGATGCGATCAAGGCGCTGAACAACACGATCCTCGACACCTTGGGCGGAATTCTGCAGCGGGGTGCGGACGAAGGTTTGTTCCGGCGTGGCATCGATGCGCTGGATGTGCACCTGCTGATCAGTTCGTTCTGCTTCTATCGCGTGTCGAACCGCCACACGCTGGGGGAGATCTTCCAGATCGACCTGCCGGATGAAGCCATCAAACAGCGCCATCGGGAAATGATCTGCGAATCGGTGTTGCGCTACCTTAAGGCCTGACTCGATCTCCCTGTGGGAGCGAGCCTGCTCGCGAAAGCGGCGTATCAGTCGCCATGTTCGTTGACTGATCCGACGCCTTCGCGAGCAGGCTCGCTCCCACAAGAGTTACCCTGTCGTTCAGCCATTCATGCGCTGAAAATGCTCAAGCATGCGCTGCGCATCCGGCACCACGCCGCTGAACAGTTCAAACGCCTTCACCGCCTGAAACACCGCCATGGTGCCGCCATCCAGCGTGCGGCAACCCAAAGCGCGGGCGTCGCGCAGCAGTTCGGTTTCCAGCGGGAAATACACAATTTCCGCGACCCACATTTGCTTGCGCAGCAACCCGGCCGGCACCGGTGAACCCGGCAGCTTGGCCATACCCATCGGCGTGGTGTTGACCAGGCCATCGGCCTGCGCCAGCGCTCCGGGCAAATCCCCTCCGGCCTGCGCGCGACTGGCGCCAAAATGTTGATTCAGATTGTTTGCCAGACTTTCCGCGCGCTCGCGATCAACATCAAAAATCGTCAGTTGCCGTACGCCTTCGCTGAGCAGTGCGTGGGCCACTGCCGCGCCTGCGCCGCCAGCGCCCATCTGGACGACACGTTCGCGCGCAACGTCCGTCAGACCCCGGCGAAACCCCTCGGCGAAACCGAGGCAATCGGTGTTGTGGCCGACACGCTTGCCGTCCTTCAGCACCACGGTGTTGACCGCGCCGATACCTCGTGCTTCCGGCGACAATTCGTCGAGCAGTGGGATGACGGCCTGTTTGCACGGGAAAGTGATGTTCAGCCCGGTGTAGTTCATCCGCTCGGCCGCGTGCAACAAGTCGGGCAGGGCCGTGCTGTCGAGGCGCAATTGATCGAGGTCGATGAGCTGGTACAGATAGCGCAGGCCTTGCGCATCCCCTTCGTGCTCATGCAGTGCCGGTGTACGTGAAGCCTGAATCCCGGCGCCGATCAGCCCGGCGAGTATCACCTTGGAACGCGACATGGTTCTTACCTCTGCAACCGCTGGCGGAAATGCTCCAGCGCCAGGCGATAACCATGGCTGCCGAACCCGCACATCACCGCCGTGGCAATGCCGGAAACAAACGAATGATGACGGAACGGCTCGCGGGCATGCACGTTGGACAGATGCACCTCGATCACCGGTAATTCACTGGCGACCAGCGCATCGCGAATCGCCACGGACGTGTGCGTCCACGCCGCCGGATTGATCACGATCCCGGCACAACGACCGCGCGCGGCGTGAATCCAGTCGAGCAGCTCGCCTTCATGATTGGTCTGGCGAAATTCCACGGTCAGGCCGAACTCGTCAGCCGCACGACCACATAGCGCCGAAATATCCGCCAGGGTCTCATGACCATAAGTCGCCGGCTCGCGGGTGCCGAGCAGGTTCAGGTTCGGGCCGTTAAGCACCAGAACGATAGGGGGCATGGGGGCAACTCCACTTATTGTTTTTGGCATCGGCCGAGAGGGTTCAGCCTGTGGAGATAAAATGTACTAGATGGTTACATCGGTCAATTGAACAGGAATGACCTTGGCGTTTTATGTTCGGTGATCGCACAGATCAAAAGATCGCAGCCTTCGGCAGCTCCTACAGATAACCGCGTTCCACATGTAGGAGCTGCCGAAGGCTGCGATCTTTTAGAGCACCCACAAAAAAGCCGTCAATCACGACGGCTTTTTCGTATCAGCTACCCGTGATCAACGCCGGGTCAGCAGCACACCGGATTCCATGTGATGGGTCCACGGGAACTGGTCGAACATCGCGCACTGGGTGATACGGTGCGTGTCATGCAACTGGGCGATGTTGGCCGCCAGGGTGTCCGGGTTGCAGGAGATGTAGAGGATGTTGTCGAAGCGCCGGGTCAGTTCGCAGGTGTCCGGGTCCATGCCGGCGCGCGGCGGATCGACGAAAACGCTGCCGAACTCGTAGCTCTTCAGATCGATGCCCTGCAGGCGGCGGAACGGGCGCACTTCGTTGAGCGCTTCGGTCAGTTCCTCGGCGGACAAACGCACCAGCGTAACGTTATCCACAGCGTTTTCGCTGAGATTGCTCAGGGCTGCGTTGACCGACGTCTTGCTGATCTCGGTGGCGAGCACTTTGCGCACGCGAGTCGCCAGCGGCAGGGTGAAGTTGCCGTTGCCGCAGTACAACTCGAGCAGATCGTCGCTGCGATCACCCAGGGCTTCGTATGCCCAGTTGAGCATCTTCTGGTTCACCGTGCCGTTGGGCTGGGTGAACGCGCCTTCGGGCTGGCGATAGCTGAAGGGGCGGCCGCCGACTTCGAGTTTCTCGACGACATAGTCCTGGCCGAGCACTTCGCGCTTGCCCTTGGAGCGGCCGATGATGCTCACGCCGAGATCGGCCGACAACTGAGTGGCTGCCGCATGCCAGTGCTCGTCCAGCGGGCGGTGATAGCACAGGGTGATCATCGCGTCGCCGGCCAGCGTGGTCAGGAATTCGACCTGGAACAACTTGTGGCTCAGCGCCGAACTGGCTTGCCACGCGGCCTTCAACTGCGGCATCAACTGGTTGATGCGCAGGCTGGCGATAGGGAATTGCTCGATGAGGATCGGCGTGCGCTTGTCGTCCTGAGAGAACATCGCGTAATGCCGCTCGCCGCCCTCGCGCCACAGGCGGAACTCGGCGCGCAGGCGAAAGTTCTGCAACGGCGAATCAAACACCGTCGGCGCAGGTGCATCGAACGGCGCCAGCAGATCACGCAAGCGCGTGACCTTGGCTTCGAGTTGTTCGGCGTAGGCTTGAGAATCGAAAGTCATGCGTTGAACCAACCCAGCTTGATCACAAACAGAATCGACAGAATCACCAGTGCCGGGTTCAGCTCACGGGCACGGCCGGACAGCAGCTTGATGGCGGTCCAGGCGATGAAGCCGAAGGCGATGCCGTTGGCGATCGAATAGGTGAACGGCATGGCCAGCGCGGTAACCACAACCGGCGCAGCCACCGTGATGTCGTCCCAGTCTATTTCCGCCAGGCCGGAGGTCATCAGCACGGCGACGAACAGCAGTGCTGGCGCGGTGGCGAAAGCCGGAACACTGGCCGCCAGCGGCGAGAAGAACAGCGCCAGCAGGAACAGGATTGCCACGACGATGGCGGTCAGGCCAGTGCGGCCACCGGCACTGACGCCGGCTGCGGATTCGATGTAACTGGTGGTGGTCGACGTGCCCAGCAGCGAACCGGCCATGGCCGCCGTACTGTCGGCGATCAGCGCACGGCCCATTTTCGGCATGTGGCCGTCCTTGCCCATCAGGCCGGCGCGCTTGGCGACGCCGATCAGGGTCCCGGAGTTGTCGAACAGGTCGACGAACAGGAAGGCGAAGATCACGCTGACCAGACCGATGTCCAGTGCGCCTTTGATATCCAGTTGCAGGAAGGTCGGCGCCAGCGACGGCGGCATCGACATGATGCCGCCGAACTTGGTGACATTCAGCGCGATCGAGGCGATGGTCACAGCGAGAATGCCGATCAGCACCGCACCGCGCACTTTCAGCGCTTCGAGGGCGACGATCACAGCGAAGCCGATTGTCGCAAGGATCGGTGCCGGTTTGGTCAGATCACCGAGGCCGACCATGGTCGCCGAATTGCCGACCACGATTTCGGCGTTGTGCAAGGCAATCAATGCCAGGAACAGACCGATACCGGCGGCGATCGCCGAGCGCAGTGGCAGCGGGATGGCATTGATGATCCATTCACGGATGCGGAAGATCGACAGCAGAAAGAACAGCACGGCGGAAATGAACACCGCCCCCAGCGCAACTTGCCAGGTGTGACCCATGTGCAGAACCACGGTGTAGGTAAAGAAGGCATTCAGACCCATGCCCGGAGCGAGGGCGATCGGGTAGTTGGCGATCAGGCCCATCACGGTCGAACCGATGGCGGCCGCCAGACAGGTGGCGACGAAAATCGCGCCCTTGTCCATGCCGGTCTCGCCGAGGATGCTCGGGTTGACGAACAGAATGTAAGCCATGGCCAGGAAAGTCGTGACGCCCGCAAGAATTTCGGTGCGCACGTTGGTGTTGTGTGCCTTGAGTTGAAACAGCCTTTCCAGCATGTCTGCTCCCCGTGGCGCGCTTGGCGCCGTGAATGTATCGACCTCAACAGCAAAGCACAGACCGTCGCAAGCGCCTGGGAAATTGTCGTGGGCCGGAAAAAGCCGCGCATCATACCAGTCGCGTGAGGAATTTGGCGGATGTTGGTGTCGATCGTCGGCGAAGTTTTGCGCAGCCGACAACTGCGCCATACTGCGCGCTGATTTTTTGGAGTGGGCAGGCATGCGCAACGGCGGGATCAGGATTTTCGGATGGATTGCAGCACTACTGGTAACAGCTCCAGCGTTCGCGGCATCGGCGCCGCCACTCTCCGAGGTGAAGGTGATCAAAGTGCAGTCACCGTCCTGCGGTCTGGAAGATATTGCCGCTAACCAGCCGCAAACCCAGTGCGATCACAGCGGGCCGAATGTCAAGGTCTACGTGCTGGAAGTCGGCTATGGCCAGAACCAGCCACACGTGACGCTGGATGGTTTCGAGGTCAACGGGACCCGAGGTCCGGTGTGCGCCTTCGATAACGGCAACCTCACCGAATGCACGCCTGGCAGCAAAACCGTCGGTTCTCTGTATACCTTCGATCTGGCCGGCAAACAGCAAGGCACCTTCAACTTCAGCAACACCTCGATCAACGCCCCGCGCAACACGCTCTCGACCCAGCTTTACATCAAGTAACGGCTGTCTGCGCACAGGGTGGGACAAAGCTGACTACGCTTGACTGACTATCCAGCGGAAAGCGCCCATGACTTCCAGAGCCCTGATTGCCCTCGCCGAGGGCATCGACGATTTGCAAAGCGTGACCTTGATCGACGTGCTGCGCCGCGCCGGCATCGAAGTGATAGCCGCCAGCATCGAAGGCCGGCGCATGCTGACCTGCGCGCGCGGCACCCGACTGACTGCCGATGGCATGCTGGTCGATGTGCTGGCGCAAAGCTTCGACCTGATTGTCCTGCCGGGCGGCGACGTCGGTTCCCGGCATCTGGCGGCGCATCAGCCCTTGCAGCAATTGCTCAAAGACCAATCCAGCGCCGGCAGGCTGTTCGCCGCCATCGGCGAAGCTCCGGCTGTCGCCCTGCAAGCATCAGGCGTGCTGCGCCAGCGACGCATGACCTGCCTGTCCGGTGCCAGCCATCAGTTGTCGGGCTGTACGTTTGTCGATCAACCAGTGGTGGTCGACGGCAACTGCATCACCGCCCAAGGCTCGGGCGCGGCACTGGAGTTTGCCTTGACTCTGGTCGAGCAGCTTGGCGGCAAGGCGCTGCGGGTGAGGGTGGCGGGGGAGTTGATGGCCTGAAGGATTCAGACCTTCTCTTCCACCGGCACATGCATACGATCCCGATTCGCCAACGTCGGGAACAGTTTGATCCACGTTCCCGTCACCACCAGCGTGCCGATCCCGCCCATGACCACCGCCGGCACGGTGCCGAACCAGTGGGCGGTGAGGCCGGATTCGAATTCGCCTAACTGATTTGAAGCACCGATGAACAGGCCATTCACCGCGCTGACCCGGCCGCGCATTTCATCGGGGGTTTCCAGTTGTACGAACGAGGCACGGATGACCATGCTGATCATGTCCGCCGCGCCGAGCACCACCAGCACCGCCAGCGAGAACCAGAACGAGGTCGACAGGCCGAACGCGATGGTGGCGACGCCGAAGATGCCGACGGCGGTGAACATCACCCGACCGACATTGCGTTCCACGGCAAATCGCGCCAGAAACAGCGACATCAGCAACGCACCCACCGCCGGCGCCGAGCGCAACAGGCCAAGGCCCCACGGGCCGGTCAGCAGAATGTCCTTGGCGAACACCGGCAGCAACGCCGTGGCGCCACCGAGCAACACGGCGAACAGGTCCAGCGAGATCGCGCCGAGAATGTCCGGACGGCTGCGGATAAAGCGAATCCCCGCCAGCAACGAATCCAGTGTGGCTTTGCCTTTGTTCAGCGGCGTCTGGCGGGCCGGCAGATTGAGCATCAGCGCGCAGGCGATCACGTACAGCAACACGGTCGGGCCGTAGACCCAGACGCTGCCGAATGCATAGAGCAAGCCGCCGAGTGCCGGTGCGACGATGGTCGCCGACTGTTGCGCCGATTGCGCGGCAGCGACGGCGCGGGGGAACAGGGCGCTGGGGACGATGCTGGGCAGTAGCGCCTGAGTCGTTGGCATCTCGAACGAACGCGCCGCGCCGAGCAGAAAGGCGAGGGTGAAAATCATCTCGCGAGTGACGTGATCGGTGGCACTGCCGACGGCCAGTGCCAAAGCAATCAACGCCTGCAACGACTGACAGAGCGCGGCGACCTTGCGCCGGTCATAGCGATCGGCGACATGGCCGGTGTGCAGCATGAACAGCACGCGCGGAGCAAATTCGACCAGCCCGACCAGGCCCAGATCCAGCACGTTGCCGGTCAGTTGATACAGGTTCCAGCCAATCGCCACGGTGAGCATCTGAAAGCCGCTGGCGGTAAAGATCCGCGCCAGCCAGAAGGCCATGAACGGACGATGGTGACGTAACAGCAGGGGCTCTTGTGTGGGCATCTGAAGGCAGGTCTTGGACGGGTGAACGGCGAGATTATCACCAGTCTGTAACAGGAAGTTGCTACGAGAAACAATTCAGTTAGCCAGGCAAGGGTTTTTTCCGCCGCGTGGATCAGGCGCAACGGCCATCCGCTCGATTGCGAAGGAGTGAGACAACTTGCCACGCGGCAAACGACCACGCAGTTCATTGGCAAAAATGGGACTACTCTTTCAACGTTGCTTGATCCAGATCAAGGCCTCATCCGGAACTGATCTGGCGGCCATTTGGCCAGACTCCCTGCGTTGCGATGGTTGCAAAAAAAGAACGAATCCGAATTCGCCGCACTCCATATCCGTGGGGGCAGTGGTGCAGGCCTCCGGGCCAGCTACCCGTATTACCTGACAGAGGAAGCCATATGTTCGGTTTAGAGGCTCTGGATCTCGCCCGAATTCAATTCGCGTTCACCATCTCGTTCCACATTCTGTTCCCGGCCATCACCATCGGCCTGGCGAGTTACCTGGCAGTGCTCGAAGGTTTGTGGCTGAAGACCCGCAACGACACCTACCGCGATCTCTACCATTTCTGGTCGAAGATTTTTGCCGTCAATTTCGGCATGGGCGTGGTTTCCGGGCTGGTCATGGCTTATCAGTTCGGCACCAACTGGAGTCGTTTCTCCGACTTCGCCGGTGCCGTCACCGGGCCGTTGCTGACCTATGAAGTGCTTACGGCGTTTTTCCTTGAAGCTGGTTTCCTTGGCGTCATGCTGTTCGGCTGGAACAAGGTCGGGCGCGGCCTGCACTTCTTCTCGACGGTGATGGTAGCGATCGGCACGCTGATTTCGACCTTCTGGATTCTCGCCTCCAACAGCTGGATGCAGACCCCGCAAGGCTTTGAAATCGTCAACGGTCAGGTCATCCCCACCGACTGGCTGGCAATCATCTTCAACCCGTCATTCCCGTACCGCCTGATGCATATGGCCACGGCCGCGTTCGTCGCAACGGCGTTCTTCGTCGGCTCGTCGGCGGCCTGGCACCTGCTGCGGGGCAGGGACAACCCGGCGATCCGCACCATGCTGTCGATGGCCATGTGGATGGCGTTGATCGTCGCGCCGATCCAGGCAGTGATCGGCGACTTCCACGGCCTCAATACGCTCAAGCATCAGCCGGCGAAAATCGCGGCGATCGAAGGCCACTGGGAAAACCATGGCGACGAGGCAACGCCGCTGATCCTGTTCGGCTGGCCGGACATGAAAGAAGAGCGCACCAAGTTCGCCGTGGAGATCCCCTACCTCGGCAGCCTGATCCTCACCCACTCGCTGGATAAACAAGTACCGGCGCTGAAGGAGTTCCCACCGGAAGACCGGCCGAATTCGACCATCGTGTTCTGGTCGTTCCGAATCATGGTCGGCCTCGGCTTCCTGATGATTTTCACCGGTCTTTGGAGCCTGTGGCTGCGCAAGCGTGACTCGCTGTACACCTCGCGGCCGTTCCTGCATCTGGCTCTGTGGATGGGGCCGTCCGGCCTGATCGCGATTCTCGCCGGCTGGTTCACCACTGAAATCGGCCGTCAGCCTTGGGTGGTCTATGGCTTGATGCGCACCGCAGATGCTTCGTCCAACCACAGCTTCATGCAGATGAGCATCACCCTGATCATGTTCGTTGTGGTGTATTTCGCCCTGTTCGGCGCCGGGCTCGGCTACATGATGCGCCTGGTGCGCAAAGGGCCGAAGATCAGCGAAGGCAGCGAAACGCCGGACGGTGGTCCAGGCAAGAAGCGCACCCCGGCGCGTCCGTTGTCCGCAGCCGACGATCCGGCCGAGGGCGAGCACGAAGACAACACTCGCTTGACCAAGGAGATTTGACTCATGGGTATCGATCTTCCGCTGATCTGGGCCGTGATCATCATCTTCGGCATCATGATGTACGTAGTCATGGACGGCTTCGACCTGGGCATCGGCATTCTCTTCCCGTTCGTGCCCGGCAAGACTGATCGCGATGTGATGATGAACACGGTCGCCCCCGTGTGGGACGGCAACGAAACCTGGCTGGTGCTGGGCGGCGCGGCGTTGTTCGGCGCATTCCCGCTGGCCTATTCGGTGGTGCTGTCGGCGCTGTACCTGCCGCTGATCTTCATGCTGATGGGCCTGATCTTCCGTGGCGTGGCTTTCGAGTTCCGCTTCAAGGCCAAGGATGAAAAACGTCATCTGTGGGACAAGGCGTTCATCGGTGGTTCGATCGCGGCGACGTTCTTTCAGGGCGTGGCGCTCGGTGCTTTCATCGATGGTTTGCCGGTGGTCAACCGACAGTTCGCCGGCGGTTCACTGGACTGGCTGACGCCCTTCACGCTGTTCTGTGGCGCGGCGCTGGTGGTGGCCTATGCATTGCTCGGTTGCACCTGGCTGATCATGAAAACCGAAGGCAAGCTGCAGGAACAGATGCATGACCTGGCGCGGCCACTGGCGTTTGTTCTGTTGGCAGTGATTGGTATCGTCAGCCTGTGGACGCCTCTGTCGCATCCGGAAATCGCCTCGCGCTGGTTCAGCATGCCGAATCTGTTCTGGTTCATGCCGGTGCCGATCCTGGTGCTGGTCACCTTGTACGGCCTGATTCGCGCGGTGGCACGTAACGCCAACTACACGCCGTTCCTGCTGACCCTGGTGCTGATCTTCCTCGGCTATAGCGGCTTGGGCATCAGCCTGTGGCCGAATATCGTGCCGCCGTCGATCTCGATCTGGGACGCCGCCGCGCCGCCGCAAAGTCAGGGCTTCATGCTGGTCGGCACGCTGTTCATCATCCCGTTCATCCTGGGGTATACCTTCTGGAGCTACTACGTGTTCCGCGGCAAGGTCACCCACGAAGACGGTTATCACTAATCCCATGCTGGGCTTGCCCTGTGGGAGCGAGCCTGCTCGCGAAGGCGTCCGCAGTGACGCCTTGGCTTAACGGAGATCGATGCAATGACCGGCAAACATTCCCTGCACGACATTGAAGAAGCCGAAAAAAAGCCGCTGTGGCAGCGGCTCGGCTGGTTGGCCCTGATCTGGGTTGGCAGTGTCGGCGTGTTGTTCATCGCCGCCAGCCTGATGCGCATGTTCATGAATGCCGCGGGTCTGACCACCCACTGAAACATCCGGTTCCGGCGCCTTCGGGTCTGGATTTGCAACCCTCCTCACGGAGGGTTTTTTTATGCCGCAGACTTATTTGCGCGCCTTGAGGATGACGAATTTCGGCGTGGCCGCCACTTGCTCGACACCGCGGAACAGGCGCGCCAGTTTGCTGTGATAGCCCAGATGCCGATTGCCGACAATGTATAGCGCACCGCCGACCACCAGTGCCTCGCGCGCCTGCTGGAACATGCGCCAGGCGAGGAAGTCGCCGACCACCTGTTGCTGATGGAACGGTGGGTTGCACAGCACCACGTCCAGTGACTGCGGCGCCTGCCCGGCCAGACCGTCGCCAGCGCGCACGATGACTTCACGATCGCCCAACGCTGCGCGCCAGTTCTCGGCAGCCGATTGCACTGCCATGAACGATTCGTCGACCAGCGTGTAATGTGCATCCGGGTTCTGCAAGGCGCTGGCAATTGCCAGAACACCATTACCGCAACCCAGGTCGGCGACTCGCGAATTGCCAAGGTTTTTCGGCAGATGCGGCAGAAACGCGCGAGTGCCGATGTCGAGGCCTTCGCGGCAGAAGACGTTGGCGTGGTTGAGCAATTCGATTGCCGGCTCGTCGAGACGATAACGAGTCGGGTAGGGCGATGTGGCGGGCGCTTTGGTGTCAGGCGTGGCGATCAGCAGTCGGGCTTTCTTCACGGCCAGCGACGCCTGGACCGGGCCGATGTAGCGCTCCAGCAGGTCGCCAGCAGCACGCGGCAGATGCTTGACCATGGCGGCGGCGATCACTTGCGCACCGGGAGCGAGTTGCCCTTGCAGGCGGATCAATTGCTCCTCCAGCAGCGCCAGGGTTTTGGGGACGCGGATCAGTACCCGATCAAACGGCCCGACCAAAGGCTCACTGGCCGGTATCGGACGGATCGCGTCGAACGCCTGGCCATTGCGCAGCAGATTCTTTTCCAGCCCGAGGAAACCCAGGAACGAGTCGCCGCTGCTGCTGATCTCGACCTTGCCCAGCAGACTGATCGCCAAGGCGCCAAAGCTGTCATTGAGCACCAGCACGCGCGTGCGGCTCTCAGGTTGTTCGCTGGCGAGATGATTGAGCAGGTATTCGTCCGCCGCGTCGAACGCTTGCAGCGGTTCATTTTGCTGTTCAGGCTGGCGGATCAGGTCGAGCTGGGCGAAAGGCGTTTCGAGCAAGGGCATGGGGCGGGGACTCAGGATATTCGGCAGATATCCCGTTGCCGGCAGATCGTGCGACGGGATCCGACCGAGTGGACTGCGACGCAAGCAGGTTGCGTCATCACTCGGAAAGGCCTGAATGGTACGTTTTTTTGCGCGTAAATACTTGCAGGATTACCGCGCGATAACGCTCAGCTGTCAGATGATCCCGGCACGAGCGGCGGCAATCACCGCAGAAATCTTGTTGCAGACGTTGAATTTCTCGATGACGTTTTGCACATGGTAGTTAACGGTGCGTTCGCTCAGGCTGAGGATCCTCGAGATATCGTGAGCGGTTTTTCCCACAGCGGACAGTTTCATGATCTCCAGCTCCCGGGACGATAGCCTGGGCTTGCTGGGCTTGGCCTGCAGGGGAATGGTGCGGGCATACAATTCGCTGAGGTGCTGGTTGGCGTAGAACAGATAACCATAATGCTCATACAGCTCGAGCGGGCTGATCGGGCAATGGGTGCGCGCCAGGCTGATGATGCTGCACAAAGCGCTGGCTTCGTCATGAAACGCTTGCGACCAGCCATGTTGCAGTCCGTTCTGTTTCAGCGCCTGCCACAGTTCGGGCGCGTCTGAAAACACGGTCTCCTCCCAAACGATCGGCAATATTGAGTGAGTGCAATGCGCTATCACCGGATCGATATTCCGATAGTTCTCTTTTTTGTACTGGACGTTCCATTCTTTCGGATAGTTATTGATTTGCAAGGCGTTAAGATGCACTTCGCGATTGGCTGACGTGACGGTGATGGCGCAGAAATTAAAGCCCAGGTTTTCGGCGAATCTCAGCAATATTGCATAAGCCGATTCTATGCCCTTCGCAAACGTCAGTTGTTTCAATTGTGATTCCTTCCACGTTTCCATGAACTATCGCCTCCATAGCCTGATATCGGGGCGCCAAATGGATCCAAAAGATCCGGCACGAATCGAAGTGTAGGATCTTTCCTGCGAATCGCCTTACATTATTTCGAGATTGAAACTTTGATGTTTTTTATAAAGTGTTCTTAGCAATACAGGCTGTTATATTTTAAATGCCATATTAAAGTTATTGCTCCAGAACTGACTCTGGCGGCACATGCAACATCGCAGTGCCGCTGTTATCAATACCATTACCAATCACGAGTGTTTGCCAGCTCGATTTTGCGGGACACTGGGGGGAATTGTTTCAAGGAGTGCCTCATGACTGCCAGCGCCGAGAAGTACACCACCCAGACCTTGCTCGATGTGCGACCGTTGACCCCGAACCTGTTCACGCTGCGCACCAGCCGCGATCCCGGCTTTCGCTTTCGTGCCGGCCAGTTCGCCCGGCTGGGCGTGACCAAGCACGATGGCAGCACGGTCTGGCGCGCGTATTCGATGGTCTCATCGCCGTTCGACGAGTTTCTCGAGTTCTTTTCCATTGTTGTGCCGGGCGGTGAATTCACCAGTGAGTTGAGCCGGCTCCAGGTCGGCGACACTTTGATGGTCGAGCGCCAAGCGTTTGGTTATCTGACGCTGGATCGCTTTGTCGATGGCCGAGACCTTTGGTTACTGTCCACCGGCACCGGAGTAGCGCCGTTTCTGTCGATCCTGCAGGACTTCGAAGTCTGGGAGAAATTCGAGCGGATCATTCTGGTTTACAGCGTGCGCGAAGCACGGGAACTGGCTTATCAGGAGTTGATCGCCGGGTTGGCGCAACGTGACTATCTGAGCGAATACGCCCACAAGCTGCAATTCATCCCCACTGTGACCCGTGAAGCACACCCCGGCGCGCTGCAGGGCCGGATCACCACGTTGATCGAAAATGGCGAACTGGAGCGAGCGGCGGGCGTTGAGCTATCGCCAGAGCATTCGCGGGTGATGCTGTGCGGTAATCCGCAAATGATCGACGACACCCGCGCCTTGCTTAAACAGCGCGACATGCGCCTGAGCCTGACGCGCAAGCCGGGGCAGGTGGCCGTGGAGAATTACTGGTAACGAAAACGGCACCCGCGGGTGCCGTTTCAATGTGTAGCGAATGCCTCAGGGCCTCTCGTTCTGTGCTTTGAGCAGGTCGCGGATTTCGCCCAGCAGTTGCTCTTCCTTGCTAGGGATCGGTGGCGCGGTGGGTGCTACCGCTTCTTCACGCTTGAGGCGGTTGATGGCCTTGACGCCCATGAAGATCGCAAATGCGACGATCACAAAATCCAGCACCGTCTGCAGGAATTTGCCGTAAGCCAGGACCACGGCGGGCGCATCGCCCTGGGCGGCTTTGAGCGTGACGGCCAGATCACTGAAGTCGACCCCACCGATCAACAGGCCGATCGGCGGCATGATCACGTCGCCGACAAACGACGAAACAATCTTGCCGAACGCTGCGCCAATGATGATACCGACGGCCATATCGACCACATTGCCTTTGACCGCGAAGGCCTTGAACTCGCTAAGCACGCCCATAGTTATTTCCTTGTTACAGATGAGTTTGGTGTTGGCAGTGTAATTCAGCGAAACGCCTCCTGCGCGAAACACCTTCTTACAATGCCCGTTTTTATCGACACATCAATTGACGATTAGTTTGCAAAATGCCAGCAATCGCGCGCGAAATACGCGGTAAAGCGCTGATTGCACAGCCAATTTCCTCAATCATGGTGTTACGTTCTTTCTATTTATGTTCAGCGGCACAGGCCTCTAGCCTTGGTGTGGCGCACCTGGATGCGCCCAATAAAACCAGAGGAACCTGATATGACATCCATTCCTGGACTGGGGGCTTTTCCCCATCGCCGCACCTTCGGTGTGCTGACCGCCAGCCTGCTGACCTTTTCAGTCAATGCCGCTCCGCTGACTCGCGATAACGGCGCTGCGGTCGGTGACAATCAGAACTCGCAAACCGCTGGCGCCACCGGCCCGGTGCTGCTGCAGGATGTGCAGTTGATCCAGAAGCTGCAGCGCTTCGACCGTGAGCGCATCCCGGAGCGTGTCGTGCATGCACGCGGCACCGGCGCCCACGGCACCTTTACCGTGACCAATGACCTCAGCGATCTGAGCAAGGCCAAGGTATTCGCCGCCGGCCAGAGCACCCCGGTATTCGTGCGCTTTTCGGCGGTGGTGCACGGCAACCACTCCCCGGAAACCCTGCGTGATCCGCGCGGCTTCGCCACCAAGTTCCACACCGCTGACGGCAATTGGGATCTGGTCGGCAACAATTTCCCGACCTTCTTCATCCGCGATGCGATCAAATTCCCGGACATGGTGCACGCCTTCAAGCCCGATCCGCGCACCAACCTCGACGACGATTCACGCCGGTTTGATTTCTTCTCCCATGTACCAGAAGCGACCCGCACACTGACCGAGTTGTATTCCAACTACGGTACGCCGGCCAGTTATCGCGAGATGGATGGTAATGGCGTTCATGCCTACAAGCTGATCAATGCAAAAAATGAAGTTCACTATGTGAAGTTTCACTGGAAGAGCTTGCAGGGGATTAATAATCTGCGGCCAAAACAGGTTGGCAAAGTTCAGGGTCAGGATTACAGCCATATGACCAATGACCTGGTCAGCAATATCAACAAAGGCAACTTTCCGAAGTGGGACTTGTACGTGCAAGTTCTCAAGCCGCAGGATTTGTCCAAGTTTGATTTCGATCCATTGGATGCAACCAAGATCTGGCCGGGTATTCCCGAACGCAAAGTTGGACAAATGGTCTTGAACCGCAATCCGGCGAATGTATTCCAGGAAACCGAACAAGTGGCCATGGCGCCGGCCAACGTAGTTCCGGGTATCGAGCCTTCGGAAGATCGTCTGTTGCAGGGTCGAGTGTTCTCTTATGCCGATACGCAGATGTATCGCCTCGGTGCCAACGCATTGCAATTGCCGATCAACGCACCGAAAACCGCAGTGAACAATGGCAATCAGGATGGTGCGATGAATTTTGGCGCCAGCCAGTCCGGCGTCAACTACCAGCCAAGCCGCCTGCAACCGCGTGAAGAAACGCCAGCGGCGCGTTACAGCCAGTCGGCGCTGGCGGGCAGCACCCAGCAGGCGAAGATTCAGCGTGAGCAGAACTTCAAGCAGGCCGGTTATCTGTATCGCTCTTACAGCAAGCAGGAACGCCGCGACCTGATCGACAGCTTCGGCGGCTCGCTCGCCACCACCGATGACGAAAGCAAGCACATCATCCTGTCCTTCCTGTACAAGGCCGACCCTGAGTACGGCAGCGGTGTGACCGAAGTGGCCAAGGGCGACCTCAGCCGTGTGAAAGCGCTGGCGGCCAAACTGACCGACTGATAGCGATGCGGCGCACGTGAGGGCTGTCCCGCCTCGCGTGCGCTCAAGGAGAGCCCGATGCGTATGTTTCTTTTAGGCCTGGCCGCGTGCCTGTCGACCCTCACCTGGGCGGCACCGGTCGAGCAAAATCCCGAGGCGATCAAGGCGCAGTTGCAGGATTATTATTTCGACGCTGCCCGCCGCGGCGACGTGCCGATGCTCGAGACCTTTATCGAGTCCGGCTATTCCCTCGATACCCGCGACAGCAAGGGTTACACCGCGCTGATTCTGGCGGCCTATCACGGTCAGGCGCCGGCGGTTGAGCGACTGTTGGCAGCGGGCGCGGACGCCTGTGCTCAGGATCAACGCGGCAACACGGCGCTGATGGGCGCGATATTCAAAGGCGAGTTGCAGATCGCCCGGCGCCTGATGGCCACCGATTGCAGCCCCGACCAACGTAACGGCGCCGGACAGACTGCGGCGATGTACGCCGGGCTGTTCAAACGTCTGGAATTACTTGATGCGTTGAAAGCCAAGGGCGCCGACCTTGATGCCGAGGATCCGCTGGGCAACAGTGCCGCGCGTCTGGCCAGCGGCGAAATCCGTACTGCCGCGCCGCGCTGATCGGCGATGGCTGCGTTATCATCGCGTCTTTTGTTCCGGGGGTTCTGATGGCCAAGGCCAAGCGCATGTACGGCTGCACCGAGTGCGGCGCAACCTTTCCCAAGTGGGCCGGGCAGTGCGGCGAATGCGGTGCCTGGAACACCCTGACCGAAACCATGATCGAAAGCGGCGGCGCCACGGCACCCACCGGGCGCACCGGTTGGGCCGGGCAGCAGGCACAGATCAAGACGCTCGCCGAAGTCAGCATCGAAGAAATCCCACGTTTTTCTACCGCCTCCGGTGAGCTTGATCGCGTGCTCGGCGGTGGTCTGGTCGATGGCTCGGTGGTGCTGATCGGCGGTGATCCGGGGATCGGCAAGTCGACCATTCTGCTGCAGACCTTGTGCAACCTGGCCAAGAGCATGCCGGCGCTGTACGTCACCGGTGAGGAATCCCAGCAGCAAGTGGCCATGCGTGCACGCCGTCTGGGCCTGCCGCAGGATCAACTGCGGGTGATGACCGAGACCTGCATCGAAACCATCATCGCCACTGCCCGCCAGGAAAAGCCCAAGGTGATGGTCATCGACTCGATCCAGACCATCTTCACCGAACAACTGCAATCGGCGCCGGGCGGCGTGTCCCAGGTACGTGAAAGTGCGGCGCTGCTGGTGCGCTACGCCAAGCAGAGCGGCACGGCGATTTTCCTCGTCGGCCACGTCACTAAAGAAGGCGCGCTGGCCGGTCCGCGTGTTCTGGAACACATGGTCGACACCGTGCTGTATTTCGAAGGTGAATCCGATGGTCGACTGCGTCTGCTGCGGGCGGTGAAGAACCGTTTCGGCGCGGTCAACGAGTTGGGCGTATTCGGCATGACCGACAAGGGTCTGAAAGAAGTCTCCAACCCGTCGGCGATTTTTCTCACCCGCGCTCAGGAAGAAGTCCCGGGCAGTGTGGTCATGGCGACGTGGGAAGGCACCCGGCCGATGCTGGTAGAGGTGCAGGCGCTGGTCGATGACAGTCATCTGGCCAACCCGCGTCGGGTGACGCTGGGGCTGGATCAGAACCGATTGGCGATGTTGCTCGCGGTGCTGCACCGTCATGGCGGCATTCCGACTCACGATCAGGATGTGTTCCTCAACGTGGTCGGTGGTGTGAAGGTGCTGGAGACCGCTTCGGATCTGGCGTTGATGGCGGCGGTGATGTCGAGTTTGCGCAACCGGCCGCTGCCACATGATCTGCTGGTGTTCGGCGAAGTCGGCCTGTCCGGCGAAGTGCGCCCGGTGCCGAGCGGGCAGGAACGTTTGAAGGAAGCGGCCAAGCACGGCTTCAAGCGCGCGATCGTGCCCAAGGGCAACGCACCGAAGGAATCGCCGGCGGGGTTGCAGATCATTGCCGTGACGCGCCTCGAGCAGGCCCTCGACGCACTCTTCGAGTAACCACAATCCCCCATGTAGGAGCTGCCGAAGGCTGCGATCTTTTGATCTTGAAACAAAATCAAAAGATCGCAGCCTTCGGCAGCTCCTACAGGGGGCAAGTCAGATTTCGATCAGCGCACCCAGTTCGCGCTCCAGCTCGGCCTCATCCGCCAGATTCAGCTCGATCAGCCGCCGCAGGCGCTGGATCGATTCCAGGCTGATATGCCGGCAGATGAACCCCAAATGCCCGTTCTCCTCGTGAGCCAGATGCACATCCATTTCGATATCGACGTCTTCGCTCAGATGAATGTCGACGACGAAGTCCTGCTCTCTGTCCCCCAGCCACGGCTCCGGTCGCTCGATCAGCAGGCCCTTGAGCGACAGGTCGATCAGTTTGACCGGCCAGATGTACTCGCCCTGTTTCAGCTCGGTTCGGGCATCGAACGCAATACGTTTGAAACGACGTCGATTGGCAGGGTGCTCACTCATGGCGCAATCCTCATGAAGGTTCGCTGACTATAGACCGCGAATGCGGGCGCCAGCCAATCGCTCAAGCGTCTAGACCTATGTCGGGGTATGGCCTTTGGCGCCGTAAGCGCTAAACTCGGGGTGGCTGTCTTTCTTGTCCACCCTGGCTGGAATAATAAAATGAAAAATAATAATAGCCTGCTGCGCCACTTACCCTGGCTCGTGCTGGCAATCGTAGGAGCGTGCGCCCTGGGCGTAGTGGCATTGCGCCGCGGCGAGGCGATCAACGCCTTGTGGATTGTGGTCGCTGCCGTGGCCATTTATCTGGTTGCGTACCGTTACTACAGTCTGTTCATCGCCAACAACGTGATGCAACTGGATCCGCGTCGGGCCACCCCCGCCGTGCTCAACAACGATGGTCTGGACTATGTGCCGACCAACAAACACATTCTTTTCGGTCACCACTTCGCGGCCATCGCTGGCGCGGGGCCGCTGGTCGGTCCGGTGCTGGCGGCGCAGATGGGGTATCTGCCCGGCACACTCTGGCTGATTGCCGGTGTGGTGCTGGCGGGCGCGGTGCAGGACTTCATGGTCCTGTTCATGTCGACCCGACGCAACGGCCGTTCCCTGGGCGATATGGTGCGTGAAGAAATGGGCCGCATTCCCGGGACCATCGCGCTGTTCGGCTGCTTCCTGATCATGATCATCATCCTCGCGGTGCTGGCGCTGATCGTGGTCAAGGCCCTGGCCGAGAGCCCGTGGGGCATCTTCACCGTGATGGCGACCATCCCGATCGCGATGTTCATGGGCATCTACATGCGCTACATCCGCCCGGGCCGCATCGGCGAAATCTCTGTGGTCGGTGTGTTGCTGCTGCTCGGTTCGATCTGGCTGGGCGGGCAGATTGCTGCCGATCCGGTATGGGCCAAAGCCTTCACCTTCACCGGCGTGCAGATTACCTGGATGCTGGTCGGTTACGGTTTTGTCGCTGCATCGCTGCCGGTGTGGCTGATCCTGGCGCCGCGTGACTACCTGTCGACCTTCCTCAAGATCGGCACCATCGTCGCCCTGGCGATCGGCATCCTGATCACCATGCCCGAGCTGAAAATGCCGGCGCTGACCCAGTTCGTCGACGGCACCGGGCCGGTGTGGAAGGGCGGTCTGTTTCCGTTCCTGTTCATCACCATCGCCTGCGGCGCGGTATCGGGTTTCCACGCGCTGATCTCGTCGGGCACCACGCCGAAGCTGCTGGATAACGAAACCAACGCCCGCTACATCGGTTACGGCGGTATGCTGATGGAATCGTTCGTGGCGATCATGGCCATGGTTGCCGCTTCGGTGATCGAGCCGGGCGTGTACTTCGCCATGAACAGCCCGGCAGCAGTCGTCGGCAGTGACGTCGCTTCGGTGGCGCAGGTTGTCACGAGCTGGGGCTTTGCGATTACGCCGGAAGCGCTGCAAGCGGTTGCCCATGACATCGGCGAGACCACCATCCTGGCTCGCGCCGGTGGTGCGCCGACCCTGGCGGTCGGTATTGCGCAGATCCTGCACAGTGTCCTGCCGGGTGAAAACACCATGGCGTTCTGGTACCACTTCGCGATCCTGTTCGAAGCGCTGTTCATCCTCACCGCTGTGGACGCCGGCACCCGTGCCGGGCGCTTCATGCTGCAGGATCTGCTCGGCTCCTTCGTACCGGCGCTGAAGCGTACTGAATCGTGGGGTGCCAACCTGATCGCCACCGCCGGTTGTGTGGCGATGTGGGGCTGGTTGCTGTATCAGGGCGTGATCGATCCACTGGGCGGCATCAACACCCTGTGGCCATTGTTCGGCATCTCCAACCAGATGCTCGCCGGTATCGCGCTGATGCTCGGCACCGTGGTCCTGATCAAGATGAAGCGCCAGCGCTACATCTGGGTCACCCTGTTGCCGGCCACCTGGCTGTTGATCTGCACCACCACGGCTGGCTTCATCAAGCTGTTCGATGCCAACCCGGCGATCGGCTTCCTGTCCCTGGCCAAGAAGTACAGCGATGCGCTGGCCAATGGTCAGGTGCTGGCACCGGCGAAAAGCGTCGAGCAGATGCAGCACGTGATCTTCAACGCCTACACCAACGCCACACTCACCGCGCTGTTCCTGTTCGTGGTCTTCAGCATCCTGTTCTATGCGCTCAAGGTCGGCATCGCCGCCTGGGGCAAAAAAGAGCGTACGGATAAAGAATCGCCATTCCAGGCCCTGCCGGATGCGTAACCAGAGGATTGCACCATGTTCAATGACCTGAGTCGCCTCGGTAAATACCTCGGTCAGGCCGCGCGCCTGATGGTCGGCATGCCCGACTACGACACCTACGTCGAGCATATGCAAACCAAACACCCGGACAAACCGGTGATGAGCTACGAGATGTTCTTTCGCGAACGTCAGGAAGCCCGTTACGGTGGCAAGGGTGGGCCGAAGTGCTGTTGAGCTGACAGCGCAGAAGTTGAGGTAATCCCCTGTGGGAGCGAGCCTGCTCGCGGATACGGAGTGTCAGTTGATGAAGGATTTGACTGATACACCGCTTTCGCGAGCAGGCTCGCTCCCACATTTGTTTTCGTGTTCTTTTCAGGAGATCGGGTTTTGTCTTCTCCCATCCCGGTAACGGTACTCAGCGGTTTCCTCGGCGCCGGCAAGACCACCTTGCTGCGCCATTTATTGAAAGCCGAGCACGGCCTGAAAATCGCCGTGATCGAAAACGAATTCAGCGACGCCGGCATCGACACTCAGTTGCTGGGTGATGAGCCGGTGCAAGTCATGACCTTGGCCAACGGCTGCGTCTGCTGCACCATTCACACCGACTTGACCAAGGCGCTGTACTTGCTGCTCGAGCGCCTGGACAGCGGCGAGATCGCCTTTGACCGTCTGGTAATCGAATGCACCGGTCTGGCCGATCCGGCACCGGTGGCGCAGACGTTTTTCATCGACGAAGAGCTGCGCGAGCGTTACCTGCTCGACGGCATCATCACCTTGGTCGACGCGGCCCACGCCGACGTGCACCTGACCCAGACCATCGCCCAGGCGCAGATCGGTTTCGCTGATCGCTTGCTGGTGAGCAAGACCGATCTGGTCGACGCAGCGACATTCGACGCGCTGAGCGAACGCCTCACCCGAATCAACCGTCGTGCGCCGATCCGCGTGGTCGAGCACGGCAACATCGATCTGGCCGAGCTGCTGGATGTGCGCGGCTTCAACCTAAACGCTGATCTGGGCGGCGGTTTGAGCCTGCGTCCGGTGAGCAAGGCGCCGTCGATCGATCGCATCTCCAGCCTGGTGCTGCGCACCGATCAGGCGCTGGATATCGATCAGCTCAGCGAGTTCATGAACGAACTGCTGGAAGAGCACGGCAAGCAATTGCTGCGCTACAAAGGCGTGCTGAACATTGCCGGCGAAGACCGGCGGCTGGTATTTCAGGGCGTGCTGAAACTCTATGGTTTCGACTGGGACACCGAATGGGCCGAGGGCGAGACGCGCGAGAGTGTGATCGTGTTTATTGCCGATGACTTGCCGCAAGAGAAGATTCGGGCGGGGTTTGCCAAAGTAGTGGCGGGCTGGTGAGGCTGTGTTGTCATTGATGGCCTCTTCGCGGGCAAGCCCGCTCCCACAGTGGATTGCATCCTGACAGAATGCGGTCCACTGTGGGAGCGAGCCTGCTCGCGAAAGCGATCTAGCCAGCAGCACAATGCCCATGGTCTGAACCCAGCAGCGTCTGCTCAAGATGATCCAGATGCCGATTCATCAACATGCCGGCCTTGGAAACATCACCTCGCTCCACTACCTCAACCAACGCCACATGCTCTTGCCACGCGCAGCAGCTTCGCGTCGGGCTATCACTTCGCGCAATCGCCAGCGACGTCAACGGCACCAGACTGCGCAGAAAATGCGCTAACGGCACATTCTCTGCCATTTGCGCCAATAGCAGATGAAACTCCCCCGACAAGCGAATCGCCGCCGCGCGCCGATCCTGCTCGACGGCGCGCTTCTCGCGTTCGATCAATGTACGCAGGCTAGCCAGTTGATCTGCACGCGGACGCTGACACGCCAACCGCACCAACGTGTTCTCTGCCAGCCGTCGCGCATGCAAGGTCTGCCGGATCAGCTCCCGATCAGGCGCGGCCACTCGCGGTCGATGATTGGCGCGCAATACCACGATCTGCTCATGGGACAACTGCGTCAGTACCCGCCGCACATCAGCGCGGCCGGCGCTGAACATCGCTTGCAGAGTGTCCTCGGTAAACCGGCTGTCTTCATCAATACGCTGCTCGAGAATCGCGTCGAACACTCGCGGATACAGATCCTCCGTCGGCGTGACCAGGCGAGAGACGGGCAGGGCGGTCGAATGCACATGCGAGGCTGAAGCAAAACTGTTCATGGCCGTTCTCCTGGCAGATCAGGTGGGCAGGTTGTCATCCGGAATATTCAGCTCGACGCCCATGCGCTGGCCTTCGCGCAGAATGTGCCGGCGCATTTCGGTGCTGGCCTGGGCGCTGTTCTTGCTGCGGATCGCGCGAACCACAGCTTCGTTTTCTTCCAGGCGTTCGGCCAGATGTTCCGGTGAATTGCGCAACACTTCGGCGCTTTGCTTGAGCGCGTTGCTGGTCTGCTGTACCACGCTCTGGAAAATCGGGTTCGAGGTCAGCGTGAACAGTTCTTCGTGGAAAGCGATGTAGGCGCTGACCCCGGCTTCACTGTCACCGGCCTCGAGGGCTTCGCGCATGTCCATCAGGGTCAGGCGCAACTGGCCGACTTCCTTGCTGCTGATCGATTGCGCGACTAGCCCGACAATGAACGGCTCAAGGGTGTAGCGCAGTTGCAGCACGTCTTCGAGACTGGCGCCGGCCACCGCGCTGTCGTGGCTCTGGCTGTCACTGAGTTGCGCGTCGAGCACGATCACGCCTTTGCCCGGCATCGAGCGCACCAGACCAAGGGTTTCGAGGACGATCACCGCTTCGCGCAGGCTCGGTCGGCTGATGCCCAGTTGTTCGGCCAGTTCACGCTGGCCCGGCAGCATATCGCCGGAGCGCCACTGGCCACGGGCCAACGCGGCGCGGAGTTTTTCCACCACTGAGTTGACGACGGTTGAAGTTGTAATCACGTATTGGCTCCCTGCGCCGTGCCTGCGCATTGGCAGGCACGGCACTCATTCAGAATTCTTTGGCCGCCGCCTGAGCGACGGTTTTTCGCGGTTGAAAGTTATAGCCCTGCTCGCCGTTGAGCACCTTGTTCGCGCGCTGCACGTCGATGTCCTTTTCCCAGCGGGCGATGGCCACGGTGGCGACGCAGTTGCCGATCAGATTGGTCAGCGCCCGGCCGATGCCCATGAACCAGTCCACGGCCAATACCAGCACCAGACCGACCACCGGAATCGCCGGGATCGCCGTCAGCGTCGCGGCGAGAATCACCAGCGCCGAACCGGGAATGCCATGGGCGCCTTTGGAGGTGATCAGCGAAACCAGCAGAATCGTCAGCAAATCGGTCATCGCCAGCGGTGTGCCGGTGGCATTGGCGATGAACACGATGGCCAGGGTGAGGTAAATCGAGAAACCGTCGAGGTTGAACGAGTACCCGGTCGGAATCACCAGACCGACCGTCGAGCTGCCGATACCGAGGTGTTCGAGCTTGCGCATGATCTGCGGCAGCACGGCGTCGGAAGAGGCGGTGCCCATCACGATCAGCAGTTCTTCACGCAGGTACTTGAGCAGCGGCCACATGCGCAGACCGGATACGCGCATCACCAGACCGAGGATCAGCGCGACGAAGGCGATGCAGGTCAGGTAGAACAGACCGACCAGACTGCCCAGGTGCTGCAGAGAATCGAGGCCGTATTTACTGGTGGTGAAGGCGATGGCGCCGAACACGCCGATCGGCGCCAGACGCACGATCATGCCCATGATGCGGAAGATCACGTGGCTGAGTTCGTTGATCAGCCGCGAGATTCCCGAAGCGGCTTCGCCAACCAGATTCAGCGCACTGCCGAACAGCACCGAAAACAGCAGCACCTGCAGAATATTGTTGTCAGCGAAGGCACCGATCACCGAGGTCGGGATCAGGTCCATCAGGAATTGTGTGGTGGTGTGCATGTGCTGGCCACGCTCGGCGAGGTCGCCCATGTCGGCGCTGGAGAGTTGCTCCAGATGAATGTTCGCGCCGCTGCCAATCCCGGTGCTGAAGGCGAACACCAGGCCGATCACCAGAGCGATGGTGGTCAGCACTTCAAAGTAGATCACCGATTTGAGGCCAATGCGCCCGACCTTCTTCAGATCGCCCGCGCCGCTGATGCCGCTGACCACCACGCAGAACACGATCAGGCCGATGAGCATCTTGATCAATTTGATGAAGCCATCGCCGAGCGGTTTCAGCTGGGCGGAGTATTCAGGAAGGGTCAGCCCGCAGACGATGCCGAGCATCAGTCCGAGAACCACTTGGAGGAAGATTGAACGCGAGCACCATCTGAGCATGGGAGGAATCCTGGTCGGTGTCCTGGCTGCCGTGCGCTGAGCGCATCAGATTCAAGACTTAATTATTGTGGTCTTACCGGTATGTCCAGTGCAGGCGCAGTCTAGGCTTGGTTTTTTCCTGATTACAAGGGGGAAACATGAAATTGGCATGACCGGTCTGACCAGAGGCCAAAGCCGCGTAGGCGCTGCCGACGGCTGCGATCTTTTGATCTTGTTTTTAAAATCCAGATAAAAAGATCGCAGCCTTCGGCAGCTCCTACAGGTGAATTGCGGGCGAAAAAAAACCGGCCAATCACTTGGCCGGTTTTTCATGCTGCGGGTTTAACGTCGCATCAAGCGCCGTATACCGGCAGTTTCTTGCAGATGGCTTTGACTTTCTCGCGAACGGCGTCGATCACCGCTTCGTTGTTCAGGTCAGCCAGGATGTCGCAGATCCAGCCGGCCAGCTCTTTGCACTCGGCTTCTTTGAAACCGCGAGTGGTGACAGCCGGAGTACCGAAGCGCAGGCCGGAAGTCACGAACGGCGAGCGTGGATCGTTAGGCACGGAGTTCTTGTTCACGGTGATGAACGCTTTGCCCAGTGCGGCGTCGGCGTCTTTACCGGAGATGTCCTGCTTGATCAGCGACAGCAGGAACAGGTGGTTTTCAGTACCGCCCGATACCACGTCAAAACCGCGCGCGATGAAGACTTCGGCCATGGCCTTGGCGTTCTTCACCACTTGTTGCTGGTAAGTCTTGAACTCAGGCTGCAGCGCTTCCTTGAAGCAGATCGCTTTAGCAGCGATCACGTGCTCCAGTGGGCCACCCTGGGCGCCCGGGAATACTGCGGAGTTGAGCTTCTTCTCGATGTCGGCATTCGCCTTGGCCAGGATCAGACCGCCACGTGGACCGCGCAGGGTCTTGTGGGTGGTGGTGGTCACGACGTCGGCGAACGGTACCGGGTTCGGGTAGACGCCAGCGGCGACCAGACCGGCGACGTGAGCCATGTCGACGAACAGGTAGGCGCCAACCTTGTCAGCGATTTCGCGGAAGCGCGGGAAGTCGAGGATCTGCGAGTAGGCCGAGAAACCGGCGACGATCATTTTCGGCTTGTGCTCGACCGCCAGGCGCTCGACTTCGTCGTAGTCGATCAGGCCGTTGGCGTCGATGCCGTACTGGATGGCGTTGTACAGCTTGCCCGAGGAGGAAACGCTGGCGCCGTGGGTCAGGTGACCGCCGTGTGCCAGGCTCATGCCCAGAATGGTGTCGCCAGCCGACAGCAGCGCCAGGTACACCGCAGCGTTGGCTTGGGAGCCGGCGTGCGGCTGAACGTTGGCGTAATCGGCGCCGAACAGTTCCTTGGCGCGGTCGATGGCCAGTTGCTCAACCACGTCAACGTATTCGCAACCACCGTAGTAACGCTTGCCCGGATAGCCTTCGGCGTACTTGTTGGTCAGGACCGAGCCTTGAGCTTCCATCACCGCTGGGCTGGTGTAGTTTTCCGAAGCGATCAGCTCAATGTGTTCTTCCTGACGCTGAGCTTCTTGCTCCATGGCGGCAAAAAGGTCGGCGTCGTACTTGGCAATAGTCAAATCACGGCTGAACATGGCGGTCCTCAAGGATCGGGGGCAGAAAAGGGGGGCATTCTAACCCAACCGCTTTTGGATGACATATGAAACGACATCATGTCGCAGACAAGCGGCGTTCATGACAGATGTGCGGTGCTTTTACCGGCCTCTTCGCGAGCAGGCTCGCTCCCACATTTGAGATGCATTCCCCTGCTGCAATGCATTCCCCTGTGGGAGCGAGCCTGCTCGCGAAGGGCGCGCCGCAGATGTTCAGTCGAACATGAACAATGCGTCGTTACAGAACTGCGCTGCAAACCGTCCCGCCGGCATCGGCCGACCAAACAGATATCCCTGCACCTCATCGCAGCCATGCTCGCGCAGGAAGTCCAGTTGCTCATGGGTTTCCACGCCCTCGGCGATCACCGCCAGGTTCAGGCTGTGGGCCATGGCGATGATGGCGCGGGCGATCTGCGCGTCCTGTTCGCCGGACGGCAGCCCATCGACAAAGGTGCGGTCGATCTTCAGCACGTCGATCGGGAATTGCTTGAGGTAGTTGAGCGATGAATAACCGGTGCCGAAGTCGTCGACCGCGATGCTCAGGCCGAGGTTTTTCAGCCCGGCGAGAATCTGCATTGCTTCGCTGACTTCGCGCATCAGGATACTTTCGGTCAATTCCAGCTCCAGACACGCCGGGGGCAGGCCGGTTTCGCGCAGGATCGTCGCGATCCGCGTGCCCAACTGGCCGTCGGAGAACTGCCGTGCGGAGATGTTCACCGAGACCTTCGGCACCCGCACCCGCTGCTGGTGCCAGGTTTTCAGCTGTCGACAGGCCTCGCTGATGACCCAGTCGCCAACGTCCACCACCAGGCCGAGCTCTTCCAGCACCGGAATGAAATCCCCCGGTGGCACCAGTCCGCGACGGGGATGGCGCCAGCGCAGCAGCGCTTCGGCGCCGGTCAAACGTTTGCCGTCGCCGCTGAACTGCGGTTGGTAGTACAGGACGAATTCGTTCTGCTCCAGCGCATGGCGCAAATCGCTTTCCAGCTCCAGACGTTCCAGCGCACTGGCGTTCATGTCGGCCTGATAGAACTGGAAGTTGTTCTTGCCGCGTTCCTTGGCGTGGTACATCGCCGTGTCGGCGTTCTTCATCAACTGGCTGAGTTCGTTGCCGTCCTGCGGGCTCAGGGCGATGCCGATACTGGCGGTGACGAAAAACTCGCGACCCTCAAGCACGAACGGCCGCACCAGGCTGGCGAGAATCTGCTCGGCGACATGAATCGCCCGGTTCAGCGCCAGTTCGCGGTTGGAGCGATGCTGCAACAGCAAGGTGAATTCGTCGCCGCCCATGCGCGCCACGGTGTCATCGTCATCGACGCAGGCCAGCAGGCGCGTGGCCATGTCCTTGAGCATGCGGTCGCCGGCGGCGTGGCCGAGGGAGTCGTTGATCGGTTTGAAACGGTCGAGGTCGAGGAACATCAACACCACCCACGACTTCTGCCGCTCGGCCGCTTGCAGCGCGGTGTGCAGACGATCCTGGAACAGCGTGCGGTTCGGCAGGTGGGTGAGGGCGTCGTAATAGGCGAGGCGGTGAATGCGCTGCTCGCTGGCCTTGCGCTCGCTGATGTCGCTGAAGAAGCACACGTAACTGGCCAGATCGCCCTCATCGTCGAGCACGGCAGTAATGCCGACCCACGCCGGGTAATGCTCGCCGTTGCGGCGCTTCATCCACACTTCGCCTTCCCAGGTGCTGTGCTCGTGCAATTGCTTGAGCACGTAGCGCAGGTGCGCATCCTGCTGCTCGTCGACAGTGAGCATGTTCGGCAACTGGTCGAGCACTTCGCCGACGCTGTAGCCACTGACCCGACTGAACGCTTCGTTGGCCTGGACGATGTACCCAGCGGGATCGGTGATCAGGATCGCCGAAGTCGAGTGCTCGAATACCGTGGCGGCCATGCGCAGATCTTTTTCGGCACGGCGCTGCTGGCTGATATCGCGGCCAACGCCGAGCACACCTTCGAATGCGCCGTGTTCGTCCCACACCAGCACCAGGCGCAGTTCGATCGGAATCTTGCGGCCATCGGCGCGCAGGCAATCGAAGAGGAACAGCTGGGTTTGCACCTGACTGCGCAGCAATGCCAGTTGCTCGGGCTTGTCCAGCGCCTTGCTGACGCGGTCCATCAGCACATGAATGCCGTTCAGTTGCCCGGGATTGGCGATGATCGATTGCCAGCCGTTCTGGAAAATCCATTCGGCGTTGTAACCGAGCACGGCCTGCACCGACGGGCTGACGTAGTTCAGCGAGAGCTTGCTGTCGGTGGAGAAAATCACGTCGCTGATGCTTTCGGCGAGCATGCGGTAACGCTGCTCGCTGTCACGCAGCGATTCGCTGGCCTCGATCTGTTCGGTGATGTCCTTGGCCACGCCGATGATCCGCGTGACCTGATCGTGCTTGTCCCGCGCCAGCGCCTGTTCACGGATGTCGAAGCGCCGCCACTTGCCGTCGCGATGGCGGAAGCGTAATTGGCATTGCAACAATTGGCTGTAACCGGCGTGACGCTGCAACTGCCGCGAGCGATGGTAATAGTCGGCGTCTTCCGGGTGCAGAAGGATTTCCCAGAAGTACTCGCCCATCTGATGCAGTTCAGTGCGGTTGTAGCCCAGGGTCTGGCCAAGGTGGTGGTTGCTGAAAATCATCCGCTGGCTGATCACGTCCTGCACATACAGATGATCGGGCACGGTGCGCACCACGTCCGACCAGAAGCCTTCGCGCTCCAGCAGCGACAGCTCGATCAGCTTGCGGCTGGTGATGTCGTTGATGCTGAGAATCACCGCTTTATAGTCGTGCTGCTCGCTCGGCAGGCGCAGGACCATCCACAGGTGCTGGTCGCGGCCGTTGCTGTTGGGCAGTTTGATTTCCAGTTCCAGCTGCTTCTGCTGCTGCAGGACAGCGTCGAGAATCTGCTGGCCGATCGCGCACTGCGGATGGCGCTGGCCGTCGATCAGCAGTTGCCAGGCATCGTCGCAGGAATGCACATCAAGCAGTTGCAGGGCGACCTGATTGACTTCGGTGACGCGCATTTCCGCCAGCAACTGTTGGCGCTGCTGCGGTTGGTCGAGCCAGGCCTTGAGCTGGTCGCTGGTCTGGATCTGCGCCTTGTCGAACATCTGCTTGAGGCCGGACAGGTCAAGCACGCACAAGGCCACGCCGGTGCCTTCGAAAATATCCTGATAACGCCGCCGACCTTCATGCACCTGGCGCTGGCGCCGACGCATGTTCAGCAGCGCGATCACCGGCAACATCGAGAGCGCCAGGCCGAGCAGGCACTTGCCGATGAACGCCGGTAGCAACTCTTCCAGTACGCGTTGGCGGTCGAACAGCCCGCGCAATTGCCAGTCGCTGCTGCTCAGCGGCACGGTCAGTACGGTGTTGGCGACATCGTCAGGCGTCAGCCCGCCAGCCTTGTTTGACGGCAGCCCGGCCTCGCGACTGATGATCTGGTGGTTGAGGCGGTTTTCCACCAGCCACAGCGGGCGCAGAGCGGTGGCGTCCTGTTTGGTCAGCGAGTCGAAGAAGGTCGGCGTCAGGCGCAAGGCCCAGTAACCGCGACTGCTGCCGCTGGCCTGATGCAGCAGCAGATGCACCACCGAGCCATCATCGGCATTGCTGAAGTAATGCGCCTGGGCGCGGCTGCGGCGCACCAGTTCGGTCAGGTAATCGGCGTCGGCGCTGTCAGTGGCGCTGTCGCTGATGATCCGGCCGGAAGGCGAGAGCAGGGCCATGCTGCGCAGGTCGGGCAGCGAGCGTTGCAACTTGCGCAGCAACATCTGCTGTTCGTCGGCAGTTTGCGGTTGTTCGACGATCGGTAGCAGATTTAGGGCGATTTGCGCATTCAGTGCCATGTTCAGGCTGACCTGAGCAGCGAGGTCGGCAGTGTAATCAATGGTGTACTGGCGCTGGTTCTTCTGGGTTTCGCGCAATTGATCGAGCAGTTGCCAGAACAGCAACGCGAGCAATAACAGCACGAGGGTGGCCAGCGCACCCTTTAATGTCCCGCGCAGGGGCGAGCCGGGCGCCGGTGGGGTGCTGCTCACAGAGGCTGGCGGAGTGACATTGGTCAAGCTGTGATCCTGCGATTTGGCTGGACTGGCGCGACGTGCACTATAAGCCGGACGCCCGAAGGGCGGCTAGCATGCCTTGAGTTGTGGCGAAGTGCCAGCCCCTCCCGGCTGGACTGCCTTCCAGCATTAAGGTAGCTTTGCCGGTTAGACCGGGGGCGTTCCAGCCCCTACAATCAGACTTTTTCCAGCGCGCACGCATTGATCGCGATCAAGTGAACGACGCGCACAGTCTGGCCAGGCATCGCCTGCGCTCCAATCATTCATCTGTCACTGACCCAAGGTTCTCCATGGCTCAATACGTCTTCACCATGCATCGGCTGGGCAAAGTTGTTCCGCCGAAGCGGGAAATCCTCAAGAACATTTCGCTGTCCTTCTTCCCCGGCGCCAAGATCGGCGTGCTCGGCCTCAACGGTTCGGGTAAGTCCACGCTGCTGAAAATCATGGCCGGCGTCGACACCGAGTTCGAGGGCGAAGCCCGTCCGATGCCAGATTTGAACATCGGTTACCTGCCGCAAGAGCCGCAGCTCGATCCTGCCAAGACCGTGCGTGAAGTGGTCGAGGAAGCGGTCAGCGTGATCAAGGATGCGCAAGCGCGTCTGGACGAGGTCTACGCGGCCTACGCCGACCCGGATGCCGACTTCGACAAGCTCGCTGCTGAACAGGCCAAGCTCGAAGCGATCCTGCAGGCCAGCGACGGCCACAACCTCGAGCGCCAACTGGAAGTCGCCGCCGATGCGCTGCGTCTGCCGGCCTGGGACGCGAAAGTCGAACACCTGTCCGGTGGTGAAAAACGTCGTGTCGCCCTGTGCCGTCTGCTGCTGTCCGCTCCGGACATGCTGCTGCTCGACGAACCGACCAACCACCTGGATGCCGATTCGGTGGCGTGGCTGGAGCATTTCCTCCACGACTTCCCGGGCACCGTGGTCGCGATCACGCACGACCGTTACTTCCTCGACAATGTCGCCGGCTGGATTCTGGAACTCGACCGCGGCGCGGGCATTCCTTACGAGGGCAACTATTCGGGCTGGCTCGAAGCCAAGTCCGATCGTCTGGCCCAGGAATCCAAGCAGCAGTCGGCTCATGAAAAAGCCATGAAAGAAGAACTGGAATGGGTGCGCAAAGGCGCCAAGGCCCGCCAGTCGAAGTCCAAGGCCCGTCTGCAACGCTTCGAAGAAATGCAATCGCAGGAATTCCAGAAGCGCAGCGAAACCAACGAGATCTACATCCCGGCCGGTCCGCGCCTGGGTGACAAGGTCATCGAATTCAAGAACGTCACCAAGGGCTATGGCGATCGCGTGCTGATCGACAACCTGTCGTTCTCGATGCCGAAGGGCGCCATCGTCGGCGTGATCGGCGGTAACGGTGCCGGTAAGTCGACGCTGTTCCGCATGCTGATGGGCAAGGAAACCCCGGATTCGGGCAGCATCGAAATCGGTGAAACCGTGCAGCTGGCCTGCGTCGACCAGAGCCGCGAAGACCTCGACGGCAGCAAGACCGTGTTTCAGCAGATTTCCGACGGCTCCGACCAGATCCGCATCGGCAACTACGAGATCCCGTCGCGTACCTACGTCGGTCGCTTCAACTTCAAGGGCGGTGACCAGCAGAAGTTCGTCAAGGATCTGTCCGGCGGTGAGCGCGGTCGTCTGCACCTGGCATTGACCCTGAAAGAGGGCGGCAACGTCCTGCTGCTCGACGAACCGTCCAACGACCTCGACGTGGAAACCCTGCGTTCGCTGGAAGAAGCCCTGCTGGACTTCCCGGGCGCGGCGATTGTGATCTCCCACGATCGGTGGTTCCTTGACCGTGTCGCCACGCACATCCTGGCGTACGAAGACGACTCGCAAGCGGTGTTCTTCGAAGGCAACTACACCGAGTACGAAGCCGACCGCAAGAAGCGCCTTGGCGAAGCAGCGGCCCAGCCACACCGGGTACGTCACAAGAAACTGGCCTGATTTCAGGTTGGTTGCTTGAGCAAGCGGAGCCTTCGGGCTCCGTTTTTTTTGCCTTGGGTTTTTCCTGATAAACCGAGTTGCGGCTTTCGCGAGCAGGCTCGCTCCCACAGGGGTAACGCATTCCAAATGTGGGAGCGAGCCTGCTCGCGAAGACGGTGTAACTGTTGGTGCAAGTCTTGAATCGGTACTCCCCACTCAGGTGCAAAAACGGATCAAAAAACCCTCGGATTTATATCCTGTGCACCATTTAATTTCATAACTGCGACATTTTGCTCTGTTCCTGTGCGCAATTCGTTTGTTACAGTCCGGCCCAATCTCCTCCAACGACAATAAATTTGCCGAGACTTTGCCCATGATCGAATCCGTCGAATCCTTCCTTGCGCGCCTGAAAAAACGCGACCCGGACCAGCCCGAATTCCACCAGGCAGTCGAAGAGGTCCTGCGCAGTCTGTGGCCATTTCTTGAAGCCAATCCGCATTACCTGACTTCGGGCATTCTCGAGCGCATCTGCGAGCCTGAGCGCGCGGTGGTGTTCCGGGTGTCGTGGGTCGACGATCAGGGCATGGTTCAGGTCAATCGCGGCTTCCGTATCCAGATGAACAGCGCCATCGGCCCGTACAAGGGCGGCTTGCGTTTTCATCCGTCAGTGAATCTCGGCGTGCTGAAATTCCTCGCCTTCGAGCAGACCTTCAAAAACTCGCTGACCTCCCTGCCCATGGGCGGCGGCAAGGGCGGTTCGGACTTCGATCCAAAGGGCAAGAGCGACGCTGAAGTCATGCGTTTCTGTCAGGCGTTCATGAGCGAGCTGTACCGCCACATCGGTGCCGATGTTGACGTACCGGCCGGTGACATCGGCGTCGGTGCGCGGGAAATCGGCTTCCTCTTTGGCCAGTACAAGCGCCTGAGCAACCAGTTCACCAGCGTCCTCACCGGCAAGGGCACGACCTACGGCGGCAGCCTGATTCGCCCGGAAGCCACCGGGTTCGGTTGCGTGTACTTCGCTGAGGAAATGCTCAAGCGCCGTGGGCAGAGCGTGGAAGGCAAGCGTGTGGCGATTTCCGGTTCTGGCAACGTTGCGCAATATGCGGCGCGCAAGGTCATGGATCTGGGCGGCAAAGTGATCTCGCTGTCCGACTCCGAAGGCACGTTGTACTGCGAAGCAGGACTGAGCGAAGAACAGTGGCTGGCGCTGTTGGAGCTGAAGAATGTAAAACGCGGGCGCATCAGCGAACTGGCGAGCGCCCATGGTCTGGAATTCCGCGCCGGGCAGCATCCATGGTCGCTGCCGTGCGACATCGCGCTGCCCTGCGCGACGCAAAACGAACTCGACGCCGAAGCCGCACGCACGCTGCTGCGCAATGGCTGCGTCTGCGTGGCCGAAGGCGCGAACATGCCGACCACGCTGGAGGCTGTGGATATCTTTATCGAGGCCGGCATTCTGTTTGCGCCGGGCAAAGCTTCGAATGCCGGCGGCGTGGCCGTGAGTGGTCTGGAGATGTCGCAGAACGCCATGCGCCTGCTGTGGACGGCGGGCGAGGTCGACAGCAAGCTGCACGCGATCATGCAGGCGATCCACCACGCCTGCGTGCATTACGGCGAAGACAACGGTCAGGTCAATTACGTCAAAGGCGCGAACATCGCCGGCTTCGTCAAAGTCGCCGATGCGATGCTGGCGCAAGGCGTGGTTTAAGCCGGTTCGATGCGGATCACTTCGATCTGTTGATCGCCGGCCGGTCGCTGCCACAGCACTTCATCGTTGAGCCGGGCGCCAAGCAAAGCCCGGCCCAGCGGTGAAGCCCAGTTGATCAGGCCCTGACTGGCGTCGGCCTGATCCTCGCCGACCAATTGCACGCGGTGTTCAGTGTCGTGTTCATCGGCAAAAGTCACCCAGCTACCGATCTGTACCTTGTCGGTGGAGGTCGCGGCGACTGCGACTTGGGCGCTGCTCAGGCGTTGAGTGAAATACCGCAGATCCCGTTGCAGATCCGCCAGGCGTTGCTTGTCGGCCTGCTCGCCCTTGGCCGTTTGCTCGGCGTGCAGGCTCTGCAACTCGGCGACTTTCGTCTGCAACTGCGCCAAACCTTGCGGGGTGACGTAATTGGGCTGCGTGCTGACCTGGCGTTCGACCGGCTGATCGGCCTGCGCGGCGGCGTTGTCTTCGTTGACGAATGCGCGACTCATGAAGTCCTCCTGTTAAAGGATTTGGGCCATGGTTGCCGGCATTTGGTTTCAACGGATGTCTGCAAGCGACCTATTGCGAGCGATAAGCCCGTCCGGCGCCCTGGTCCTTCTGCTGCTGCCAGGCGCGTTCGCGTTCGTCCCAATGCTCGTTGCGATATTGCTCGCGATCCCTGTTTTCGAGCATCGCCTGACATTGGCGGAAGCCGTCGACCCAGCCGTCGGCGTATTGCTGGTCCTTGAGATAGCGCGGTACGTTCTTGCGAAACTCGCCGCTGATCGAGCCCGCCGCTTGCCGGCCGCTGACGCAACCGTCATCGAAACCGTCGGCGAATGCCGGTGGATACCCCTTGGCAATCAAGTCTTCATGGGTGGTCTGGCAACCGCCCAGCGCCAATACAACGCCCAACAACCCCACGCACCGCCACATCGCACTCTCCCGCGCCGGTTTTCGGCTGATAGGGAAAGTCTAGAAGGGGATTCATGAGGCGGCTGTCGAAGGCCTGTGAAAAATCCATTGCACACCACAAAGCCCTGTGGGAGCGAGCCTGCTCGCGAAGGTGTCGGCACAGCCAACATCTCGCTCGACTGACCCACCGCGTTCGCGAGCAGCCTGGCTCCCACAATTTCCAGCGCCCAACCACCCTTCATCATTCGAACGCGAATCCCTGTGGGAGCGGGCTTGCTCGCGAAGGCGTCGGCACAGCCAACCTCTCGCTCGACTGACCCACCGCGTTCGCGAGCAGGCTCGCTCCCACAATTTCCAGCGCCCGACCGCCCTTCATCATTTGATCGCGAATCCATGTGCGAGCGAGCCTGCTCGCGAAGGCGTCGGCACATCCAGCATCTCGCTCGACTGACCCACTGCATTCGCGAGCAGGCTCGCTCCCACAATTTCCAGCGTCCAACCACCCTTCATCATTCGAACGCGAGTCCCTGTGGGAGCGAGCCTGCTCGCGAAGGCGTCGGCACAGCC